>JBGAQM010000555.1:0-2457 GCA_044220735.1 Urbifossiella sp.
GTCGGCCACGACCACCTCGTCGCCGCCCTCGCCTTCGGCCCCGACGGGCGCGTGCTGGTGACCGGCTCGTGGGACGGCACGGCGGCGGCGTGGGAGGTCCACACCGGGCGGCGGCTGGCGGTCTTCCGCGGGGACGGGTCGCCGGTTGACAGCGTGGCCGTCGCCGCCGACGGCTCGCGGCTCGCGTTCGGCACCCGCGGCGGGAAGGTGTTCGCCCACCCGCTCCCCGACCGCCCCGCCCCCGACGCCGACGCCGGGATGGGGGACGTGGTGCAGGCGGTGGCGTTCAGCCCGGACGGCACGCACCTGGTCACCGGGTCGGGCGACCGGTTCGCCGCGAACCTGTGGTCGCTGGCCGACGGCCGGCTGGTGCACGTCTTCCGCGGGCACACCGCCGCCGTCCCGGTCGTGGCCTTCGCCCCGGACGGGAAGACCGTGCTCACCGGCTCCCTCGACCACACGGCCGTACTGTGGGACGTACGCACCGGGCAGCAGGTCCGCCGCCTCACCGGGAAGACCACCCGCCGGGCGCCGAACCCGCTCACGAAGTCGCGCTCCGGGGTGTCGTACGACGGCCCGCTCGCCGGGGTCACGACCGGCGCGTTCGCCGCCGACGGGAAGCGCGTCTACACCGGCTCGCAGTTCTACGACGAGCTGTACGGGTGGGACGTGGCGACGGGGGCGTTCACCCGCGTCCCGCCGCCCGGCGGGTTGGCCGACACGCTGGCGGCCGTGGGCGTCACGCCGGACGGGAAGACGCTGTTCACCGCCTACGCCGAGGGGCAGGTGTTGCTCCGCACGCCGGCCGGGGCGACGGTCGCGGTCCTCGACCCCGGCGACCCGGGCGGCGAGGATTGGGTGAGCGTCGCCGCCCTCAGCTCGGACGGGCGCTGGGCCGTCGCCGCGGGGCTGGCCGGCAAGATCAAGCTGTGGGACGTGGCCCGCCGCCAGGCGCGGGACTTCGCCGGACACACGAAGCTCGTCACCGCGGTCGCCTTCTCACCGGACGGCCGGCGGCTCGTCACCGCCGCGGAAGACAACGCCGTCGCCGTGTGGGACGTGGCGGCCGGGAAGAAGACCGCCGCGCTCGCCGGCCACACCCGGCCCGTCCACGCCGCCGCCGTCCACCCGAACGGCCGGCTCGTCGTCACCGCCTCCCTCGACGGCACGGTCCGGCTGTGGGACGCCGACGCCGGCCGGGAGCTGGCCCGGCTGGTGACCGACGGCGGGGGCCTCGACTGGGCCGTGGTCGCCGCCAACGACCTGTTCGACGGCTCGGCCGGCGGCCGCCGGCGGCTCCTCGGCGGCCCGACCGGGACGCTCCCGCTCGACCGCTTCCGCGACCTGTACCGCCCCGGGCTGCTCGCCGAACTCGCCCGCGGCGACCTCCCGGGGGCGGCACCCGCCCCGGCCCAGGCGGCGCCGGCGGTCGCGGTCGCGCTCGCCGCCGACCCGCCCGCCGGGGTCGTGGCCCTGGACGTGACCGTCACCGACCGCGGCGGCGGCGTTCGGGCGCCGACGCTGCTGCACAACCGGGTCGCGGCCGGCACCCCCGCGAACGTGCGGCGCGAGGGCGGCGTGTTGCGCTGCCGGTTCGAGCTGGCGCCGGCCCCGGGGCTGAACCACTTCGAGGTGCGGGCGGCGACGGCCGACGGGGCGGTCGAGGGCGAGCCGGCGGGGCTGACCGTCCAGGCCGCCGGCCCGGCCGCCCGGCCGCGGCTCCACGCCGTGGTCGTGGGGATCAACGAGTACCCACGCGGGGCGGGGAAGCTGGAGCTGCTCGAGTTCTGCGCCGCCGACGCCCGGGCCGTGGCCGAACTCCTCCGCCTCCGCCCGGCCGCGGCCTACGACCCCGGCGAGGTTCGCGAGCTGACCGACGCGAAGGCCACCCGGAGCGGGATCGTCGGCGCGCTGCACGAGGTGGCAAAGATCGCACGGCCGCAAGACGTGTTCGTCTTCTTCGCCGCCGGCCACGGCGCCACCCTCGGCCAGCGCTACTACCTCCTCCCGCACGACTTCGCCGCGTCCGCCGACCCGGCCGCCGACGTCCGCCGCGACGGCCTGGCGGTGGACGACCTCGCCGAGGCCGCGGCCCGGGTGCCGGCGCTGAACCGGGTGCTCATCTTCGACACCTGCCAGTCCGGCTCGGCGGTCGGGGTCGGCGGCGGGCCGGCGAGCGCGTTCGCGTTCCGCGGGGCGGTCGAACGGTCGGCACGTTCGCAGGGGGTGCTCACGCTCGCCGCGGCGTCGGCGGCGGGGGCCGCGAACGGTGCGAAGGAGCTCGAACACGGCGTTCTCACCTACACGCTCCTCAAGTCGCTCGACCCGCAGAAGAACGACTACCTCGGCGACGCGCGGGTGGCGCGGTGCGGCCCGGTGGACGCGGCCGCCTGGCTCCGCTTCGCCCGCGACCACGCCCCGGGCGTGTGGGCCGCGTTCCCCAAGCCCGGCGAGCTG
>JBGAQM010000063.1:0-21344 GCA_044220735.1 Urbifossiella sp.
GCCGCCGGTTCGCCTCAATCCGCACACCCGCGTCAGCCGTGCGCCCGCGGCCGGTCGAACGTCGCCGACCAGCCGGGCAGCTTCTCCGCCAGCTCGTCCGCGCTGCCGGCCCGCAGGGTGACGTGCCCGACCTTGCGGCCGGGGCGGTCGGCCTTGCCGTAGTGGTGGAGGTGCGCCTCCGGGTGCGCCAGCACCGCCGTCGCCGGCGGGACCGCGCCGATGAAGTTGAACATCGCCGACCACCCGGCCGCGTCGCACCGGCCCAGCGGCAGGCCGCACACGGCGCGGACGTGGTTCTCGAACTGCGACGCGTGCGCCCCCTCGATCGACCAGTGGCCCGAATTGTGGACCCGCGGCGCCATCTCGTTCGCCAGCAGCCGCGCCCCGTCCTGGAACAGCTCGACCGCCAGCACGCCGACGTAATCGAGCTCGGTGAGGACGCGCGCCGCGTACTCGGCGGCGCGCTCGCCCAGCTCCTCGCCCAGGTCGCCGGCCGGCGCCACCGAGCGGTGCAGGATGCCGTCGCGGTGTTCGTTCTCCGTCAGCGGGTAGGTGCCGATGCTGCCGTCACGGTCGCGGACGGCCAGGATCGACAGCTCGCGGTCGAACGGGACGAAGCCTTCGAGGATGAGCGGCCGGCCGGCGAGCGTCTCCCAGGCGTGCTCGGCGTCGGCCGCGGTGCGCATCACGGCCTGCCCCTTGCCGTCGTACCCGAAGCGCCGCGTCTTCAGTACCGCGGGGAGGCCGATCGACTGCACCGCGGCGTCGAACTCGGCGCGCGTCTCGACCGCGGCGAACGGCGGCGTCGGGACGCCGAGCGAGTTGAGGAACGTCTTCTCGACGACGCGGTCCTGCGAGACTTCCAGCGCCCGCGGCGGCGGGTACACGGGGACGCGCTCGGCGAGCCACCGGGCCGTCTCGACCGGCACGTTCTCGAACTCGTAGGTGACCACGTCGGACGCCTGCGCCAGCTCGTAGAGGGCGCGGAAGTCGTCGAACTCGCCGCGGACGTGCGGGCAGACCTGCCCGGCGCAGGCGTCGGCGGCGGGGTCGAGGACGGTGGGGCGGACGCCGAGCGGGTGCGCCGCGAGGGCGAGCATCCGCCCGAGCTGCCCGCCGCCGAGGATGCCGAGTCTTGTAGTCATCAAGTCGTCAAGTCGGGGAGTCGTCAAGTCTGCCGAGGACAAGTCTACGGACCGGCTTTCGACTTGAAGACTTCCCGACTTGACGACTTGACGATTCACGCCCGCGGGTCGGGGTGTTCGAGCACGGCCTGCGTCTGCTTCGTGCGGAAGGCCTGCACCGCCTGCCGCACCGGCGGGTACTTGTTCGCCAGCACCGCCGCCGCGAACAGCGCCGCGTTCTTCGCCCCCGCCTTGCCGATCGCCATCGTCGCCACCGGCACCCCGCCCGGCATCTGCACGATCGACAGCAGCGAGTCCACGCCCCGCAGCACCGCCGACTCGACCGGCACGCCGACCACCGGCAGGCACGTCTTCGACGCGCACATCCCCGGCAGGTGGGCCGCGCCGCCGGCGCCGGCGATGATCACTTCCAGGCCGCGGCCGAGCGCCTGCTCGGCGTAGTCGAACAACAGGTCGGGCGTGCGGTGGGCCGACACCACGCGGGCCTCGTAGGCGACGCCGAGTTCGTCGAGCAGCTCGGCGGCGTGCCGCATCGTCTCCCAGTCGGACCGGGAGCCCATGATGATTCCGACCAGCGGCTCGGCCATGAACGCGGACCCGGCGGGGGAGGGGGCCGGGCGTCGTTATAGAAGTGGTAGCCGGCTTCGCCCTCAGTTCACCCGGTCGAACACCACCGCCCGCCTACCGCGGGCCACCTCGCGCCACCCGCCGGCGCCCATCAGGTAGCGCTCGATCGGCGGCTTGTCCACGCCCGTCGGGTCGGTCATCACGATGGCGCGGCGGAAGCCGTAGCGGCCGGCCCAGCCCTCGAACACCGGCCCCAGCTCCGCCGGCGGCCGGCCGAGCGTGTCGGCGTAGGTGCGAATCCAGTCGTCGCCGTACAGCTCGCAGCGGTCGTCCATGAAAATCTTGAGGCTCGGCGTGTGGTAGATGAGGAACCCGCCGAGGTTCGCGTCGTTGAACACCGGCGTGCCCGGCGGCACCGCGGCGGCGTAGGCGCGCATCTCGTCGGCCAGCTCTACCGGGATGAAGTCGGGGTCGAGCCGCGCCCAGCCGCGGCCCACCACCGGCGCCTCCACGCCTTTCAGTTGCAACGTGGCGATGAGCAGCACGGCCGCCGCGGGGACCGCCGCCCACGCCCACCCGGGCCGGCGCTCCGGGGCGTGCGCCAGCGACCCGTCGCCGTACTTCACCAGCAGCCGGTGCCAGACGGTGTGCGGCCACAGGTCGGCGATGGCGACCGCGGCGGTGATGGCGAACAGCGGCCCCTGACGGATGCCCTTGAAGCTCAACACCAGCCACGCCAGCGGCACCAGCCACGACACCCGCGGCATCCGCGGCAGCGTTCCGGCAAGCAGCGCCAGGTACAGCACGCCGAAGCCGATGACGGTGAGGCCGAGCGGCGACGCCGGGTCCAGCGGCATGTGCTCGTTCACGACTTCGGGGAGCACCTTCGACCCGACGATGCGGCGCCAGGTGTTCAGCATCTCCATGCCGAACGGGTTCACGAACGGCGTCAGCCCGCACGCGGCGACGATCGCCACGAGCAGCCACGCGGTGCGCCAGTTGGTGATCGGCGACTCGCGGCGTGCCAGGAACAGCACGCCCCACCCCGCCACCGCGAGCCCGAGCGTCATGGTGCCGCCGAGGACGCCGCCGTGCAGGTTCGTCCACAGCACGAACAGCGGGATGAGCCCGGCCAGCCGCCACGTCGTGCAGCGGCCGCGCTCGAAGTCCACGACGCACATCATCGTCCAGCCGAGCAGCGCGATCGTGGCCATGTGCGGCCGTACGAAGTAGTGGAACGCGCCGACGACGAGCGCCGCCCCGACCAGCAGTCCGGCGAGCATCGGCCCCATGCCCGATTCGAGGGCGCGGCGGAAGATTAGCGTGTAGAGCGTGGCGACGAGTGCGGCGAAGCCGAGGAGCATGGCGTCGAGGCCGCCGGCGCGGTGGGCCAGCGCCATGAGCACCTCGGCGCCCCACTGCTGGGGGATCCAGGTGCGGCCCTCGAACGTGTACGTGAACGGGTCGGTGGTGGGGAAGCCGCGGTCGAGGACGAGCTCGCCGACCTTGACGTGCCACAGGGCGCCGGGGTCGTAGAACCCGCGCTCGCGGAACGCGAGCAGGGTCAGGAGCAGGACCGCGAGAAAGAACGCCGCTTCCGGCCGCAGCAGCCGCCTCACACTTCTCCTCCGTCGGGCGCCGACGGCGAAGTGTAGGACACGATTCAGGCCGGAGCGGAATTGGGGGGCGAAGCAGGATTTCACCACAGAGTCACAGAGGGAAGGCAGAAGGCCGAGGAAAACAAAGAATTGATTCCAATCCCTGTTCTGCCTCGGCTTTCTGTCTTCCCTCTGTGCCCTCTGTGACTCCGTGGTTAATCCTGCTTTCCCACACCCTCAATCAATGACCGCCGGCAGCGCCAGCGTGCCCTTGTTCTTCGGCAGGAAGTACGGCATCGTCAGGTCGTCGAGCTGGCGGCCGAGGTTCTCCAGCATGCTCTTGCGGATCGTCACGTCATTGATGTCCTCGGTGAAGCTGCGCGACGACCCGGCGTTCAGCGCCTCACGCCACACCGGGGCGTTTTCGCCGGCCGCCCACAGCTCCAGCACCGCGGCGCCCTTCACCTCCGTCGCCTTCCGCCCGGTGTCGGCCCCGCGGAAGTCGAACGGCGACTGCCGGGCGTAGATCGGCAGCGTGTCGCCGGGCGACTCGGCGAGCTTCAGCCGCAGCACCGTCGGCGCCTGGGCCGCGATCGGGATGCCGTCGCGGCCGAGCCGCGCCGCCAGCGCCTGCCCCAGGGCGTTGCGCGTCTCGGCCTCGTTGGCGCCCGCGCCGGTCAGGCGCAGGTCGAGGGCGACGGCCCGGCCGGGGGCCAGGTCGGCGTCGGCCTTCGCGGCCATCGCCTTCAGCGACTCGCGCACCTGCGGCCACGGGATCTCCGCCGCCCGCAGCTTGTGCGGCTCGGTGCCGAACGCCCCGACCACGCGGCTCTGGTCCACCAGGTACGGCGGGGCCGACGCGCCGAACGCGACCCGGGCGCCGGCGACGACCCGCTTCGTGGCCCGGTCGAACACCGCGCCGTTGACGAGCCACCCGGACGCGTCGGGGAGCCACTGCAGCGCGGCGTCGGTGCCGATCCACTTCGGGAGGGGCACGGCCGCGTCGAGGGCGATCTGCCCCTTCGCGTTCCACACCAGCAGCCGCGGGCTCGGGTTGGTGGTGAACAGCGCCAGTTCCGCGCCGTCGGGCGAGAACACCATTCCCTTCGCCCACGCGAACACGCCGCGGGCGCCGAGCGGGCCGCCGCCGCCGGGCGTCGCCATCACCGCCTTCTTCCCTGTCTTGGTGGCGACGACGACGATCTTGTCGTGGTCGATGGAGGCGAAGTGGCTGCCGTCCGGGGTGAACGCGACTTCCCCGTGGCGGACCTGGCGGTTCGGGCTGGTCAGCCCGCCGACCTTCTTGCCGGTGGCGACCTCCCACACGTCCATGACCGGCCCGTGCCGCCCGCCGACGACCAGGTGCGTGGTGCCGTAGAAGGCGATCACGTCGGGCGTCGCCCCCTTCACGGCCGGCACGGTGAGGACCGTCTTGCCGGTGTCGGTGGCGTACACGAACACCGCCGCGTCGGACTGGTTCTGCCCCTTCTCGCTGACGGCGAGGAGCTTGCCGTCGTGGGTGAGGACGGGGCGCGAGTTCTGGTCCGGCTTCTCCGCCAGCTTGCCGACCGGGTCGAACGTCTTGAGGTCGTAGACCTGCTGGCCGACGAGCATGACGGGGCACCCCGGCGGGCCGAACGCCACGACCTCGCCGCCCTTCACGTCGATGCTCCGCCGGGCGGCCCGGGCGTCCTTCGTGACGCCCGGCGCGTCCTCGGTCCAGCTCGGGGCCGTCTTGGCCTTCTGGCCCGGCTGCGGGAAGGGCGTGTTGTCCTTCTTCTGGCCGGGCAGGGGGAACGGGGTGTCGTCCTTCTTCTGGCCCGGCTGCGGGAACGGCGTGTTGTCGCGCTCGCCGGTCGGCTGCTGGAACGGGGTGTTGTCGCGCTCGCCGGTCTGGGGCCGGTTGACCCGGCGCGGCGGCGGCGGCTCGTCGGGGTCGGCGGCGGCCTGCTCCGGGGCGGGCTTTTTGCCGCAGCCGATGACGAGGACGACGAACGCGGCCGCGGGGAGGAGGCGGGAGGTCATGCGAGTCGGCTCGGGGAGGCGCGGGTGACCGAAGGTGTATTCCAGCAGCGCGGGCGGCGCGGGTCAAGGTTGGGGGCGGCCCCTTGCCCCGCGCGGCGGTCGCGGGTAGCGTGTCGGTCGCACCCCATCCCCGGAGGCGACCCGTGCGCTCCCCCCTCCCGGCCGCCGTGTTCGCCGCCGCGGCCGTCGCCCTGTTCGCCGCCGGCGTCCCGGGCCAGCAGCCCGGCAAGAAGGACGACAAGAACAAGTTCGCGCCCCCCGCCGCGACCCGCCCCGACGACGCCACCCTGAAGGTCATCGCCGACAAGACGGCGCAGCTGCGCACGGCCGTGGCCGGGCTGAAGGCGAAGGCGATCCCCGACGACGTGCTGATCGAGGTGGAGGTGTACCAGCGGGCGGCGGAGAACATCGTGCGGTTCGAGGAGTGGTTCCACAAGGACAGCGGCAAGTGGGCGCTGACGACGCTCGACCGCGGGCTGGAGCGCGCCGAGCAGGCGCAGGGCGGCAAGGCGCCGTGGCGCGACGAGACCGGCCGCTGGGTGGCGCGGGCGTACCGGTCGTATGTCGATGCCTCGATCCAGCCCTATGCGGTGCTCCTACCGGCTGACTACCGCGCCGACCCGCAGAAGATGTGGCGGCTCGACGTGGTGCTGCACGGCCGGGACGGGTCGATCACGGAGCCGAAGTTCCTGGCGCTGCACGACCGGACCAAGCTCGCGCCGAAAGACCTGGGGTTCGTGCAACTCGAAGTCTACGGCCGTGGCAACAACGCCTACCGGTGGGCGGGCGAGGCGGACGTGAGGGAGGCCGAGCGCGACTTCCTCAACAGCATGGGCGGGTCGCCGCGCGTGGACGTGCGCCGACGAGTCCTCCGCGGGTTCTCGATGGGCGGGGCCGGCACCTGGCACTTCGGCCTCCACCACCCCGGGACGTTCTGCGTCATCGGCCCCGGCGCCGGGTTCACCACCACGCACGGCTACATCGGCGGCCTCGCGAACCCGCTCCCGGACCACCAGGAGAAGTGCCTCCGCATCTACGACGCGGCCCTGTACGCGGAGAACGCCTTCAACGTCCCGGTGGTCGCGTACAGCGGCGAGAAGGACGGCCAGAAGAAGGCCGCCGACAACATCGAGGCCGCGCTCGCGAAGTTCCCCGAGAAACTGCGGTTCACCCACGTCGTCGCCCCCGGCCTGGAGCACCAGCAGCCGCCGGAGTGGCAGGCGAAGTGCGAGGCCGAGTACCGCAAATACGCGGACACGGGACGGAAGGTGCCTGACCGGGTGCGGTTCGTGACGTACACGCCGCGGTACGGGCGGTGCGACTGGGCCCGGATCGACAGCATGGATCGCACTTACGAGCGGGCGGTGATCGACCTCCGCCGCGAGGGGAACACCTTCACCGGCACCACCACCAACGTCCGCCGACTGGAACTGCTCGCGGCGGATGCGAACCAGCCGTTCCGGGTGCGGATCGACGGCGCAGACCTGACCCTGCCGTCGGGCCAGCGGCGAGACCTGGTGAAGGCGGGTGGTCGGTGGGAGCAGGACTTGACCGCGCCGGCCCGACTCGAGAAGCGGGCCTTCTTGCAGGGGCCGATCGACGACGCCTTCCTGTACGCCTTCGAGGTGACGGCCCCGAGCGACCGCGGCTGGCACCCGGCGACCGAGCGGCACGCGAAGGCCGCCGACGCCGGGTTCGCCAAGCTGTGGGACCGGTACTTCCGCGGCGCCCTGCCGCGGCCGGGGACGCACAAGGGCGAGCCGAACGAAGTGCTGTTCGGCGACCCGGCGAGCAACCCGAAGATCGCCGCCGTGCTGCCGAAGCTGCCGATCACGTGGACGAAGGAGAAGCTGGTGGTGAACGGCATCGGGTACGACGCGGCGACGCACCTGCCGGTGCTGATCTACCCACACCCGTCGGGCGAGCGTTACGTCGTCCTCAACAGCGGCCACACGTTCGGCGAGGCGGACCTGAAGGGGACGAACGCGCTCTTGTACCCGCGGCTCGGCGACTGGGCGGTGATCCGCCCCGCCCCGACGCCGCGCGACCCGGCCGCGTACGAGGTCGTCGCCGCGGGGCTGTTCGACGAGAACTGGCAGTTCCCGAAGAAGTGACCGGGGGAAGCGTGGACGAGTACGTGATTCTGACCGTGACCGGCCGGGCGGGCGAGGCGGAGGCGGCGTTCAAGACTCGCCTCACGGCGTTCTGGACGCACGTCCTCCGCACCCGCCCCGACGACTACGAGGGCGTCTACGCCGAAGCCACCCGCTTCGGCCGCGCCGCCGACGCCCCCAGCCGCCAATACTTCGTGTCGCCCGACGCGCTCGACGTCATCCTCGCCGAGCTCGGCGAGTTCGGCGTGGGGCACGAGCCGCCCGACCGCGACGACCTGTACTCGAAGTACGAAGCCAGTTCGCCCGACTGGTTCCAGCTGGATCATTGACGAATTCGTGGGGCCGGTTTCCAACCGGCCGTGTTCAGGCCGGCCGGTTGGAAACCGGCCCCACACCGGAGTACCGCCCGTGCCGCGCCTGCTGTGCCTCCTCGCCGCCCTCGCGTGCGTCGCCGCCGACTGGCCGCACTGGCGCGGCCCCACCGCCACCGGCTTCGCCCCCGACGCCGACCCGCCCACCGAGTGGGGGCCGGACAAGAACCTCCGCTGGAAGACCCCCCTCGTCGGCCGCGGCAGCGCCACCCCCATCGTGTGGGGCGACCGCATCTTCCTGCTGGCCGCGGAGAAGACCGACCGCAAGGCCACGCCCGCCGAGCTGCCGGTGCCCGACCCCGGGTTCGACCGCAAGACCGAGGCGCCGACGCACTTCTACCGGTTCCACGTCACCTGCTTCGACCGCGCCACCGGCCGCGTGCGGTGGGCGCGCGTCGCCGCCGAGAAGGTGCCGCACGAGGGGCACCACGTCACGCACTCCTACGCCGCCGGCTCGCCCACCACCGACGGCGAACGCCTGTACGCCTCCTTCGGCAGCGCCGGCACCTACTGCTACGACCTCGACGGCAAGCTGCTGTGGTCGCGCGACCTCGGCCGGCTCAACACCCGCTTCGCCTGGGGCGAGGCGGTCACGCCCGTGGTCCACGGCGACTCGCTCGTCGTGAACCACGACCAGGAGACGAACGGGAAGCTGTACTGCCTCGACGCGAAGACCGGCAGCACGCGCTGGGCGGCGGCGCGCGACGAGAAGACGACGTGGAGCACGCCGCTGGTGACGGAGCAGGGCGGCCGCACGGTGGTGGTGGCGAACGGCACGAACCGCGTCCGCGCCTACGACCTGGCGACCGGCACCGAGCTGTGGAGCGGCGGCACGATGACGACGAACCCGATCCCGTCGCCGGTGCGGGTCGGCGACGCGGCGGTGGCGATGGCGGGGTACGGCAAGTCGGTGATCCTGTCGCTGCCGCTGGCGTCGCGCGGCGAGCTGGGGGCGGACCCGAAGGGGAACTGGCGCCGCGCCGCCGGGGCGCCGTACGTGCCGTCGCCGCTGCTGATGAACGGCAAGCTCTACTTCACGCAGGCGAACGACGCGCTGCTGAGCGTGCTGGACGCGACGACGGGGAAGGTGCTGCTCGACCGCGAGCGGGTGCCGGGGGCGAAGACGTTCTACGGCTCGCCGGTCGGCGCCGCGGGCCGCGTGTACCTCACCGACCGCGCCGGCACGACGGTGGTGCTGAAGGAGGGCGCCGCGATGGAGGTGCTGGCGACGAACGCGCTGAACGACCCGATCGACGCCAGCCCGGCGGCGGTGGGGCGCGAGCTGTTCCTGCGCGGCGAGCGGTTCCTGTACTGCGTCGCGGGGCGCGAGTGATGCCCGACGTGACCCCGTGGTGGCTGGCGGTCGCGGCCGGGGCGGTGCTGCTGGCGCTGGCGGCGCGGTGGCTGTGGCACCTCGTTCGGGCCGTGCTGGTGGAGCGGGCGCGCGAGCTGTTCCGCCTCCAGCACGAGCGGTTCGAGGAGCACCTGCTGGCGGCCGCCGCCGCGACCGGCAAGCCGCGCGGGCTGACGTGGGTGTCGTGCCTCATCACCGGCGACGCGGTGCTGGCGCGGGCGGCGGGCGGCATCGTGGCGCTGGTGCCGGTCGAGGTGCGGTTCGAGCCGGACGCGGGCTCGGACATGGAGGAGAACCCGATGGCGCGGGAGCCGCGGCCGGCGACGGCGGTGTTCACGTTCGCCCGCGGCAGCTGGCACACCGACGGCCGCGTGGTGTTCAACCTCGACCCGGCGAAGGCGGCCGCGACGTTCGGCGCGACGGTGATCGATTGATGTGTCGGCTCGCCGTTCGGTTGCCGCTTGCGGCTTCGCGTCGCCCAACGCCAAGCCGCGTGCGCCAACCGAACCAGGGCTCCTTACCCCGGACCCGCATGCCGCCCGACGACGACGCCCGCACGCTCCGCCGCCTCGGCTACGCCCAGGAACTCGCCCGCGTCCTCGGCGGGTTCTCGAACTTCGCCATCTCGCTGTCCATCATCTGCGTCCTCGCCGGCGGCCTCACGTCGTTCCACGTCGGCTACTGCGCCGTCGGCGGCGTCGCGGTCGGCGTCGGCTGGCCGCTGATGTGCCTGCTGTCGCTGGCGGTCGCGGCCACGATGGGGCAGGTCGCCAGCGCCTTCCCGACGGCCGGCGGGCTGTACCACTGGGCTGCCATCCTCGGCGGCCGCGGCTGGGGTTGGGCGACCGCGTGGTTCAACCTCGCCGGCCTCGTCACGGTCCTCGCCGCGATCAACGTCGGCACCTTCCGCTTCGCCGCGGCCGCACTCGACCCCGCGTTCGACCCCGCCGACCCGGCTGGTCAGCGGCTGCAGTTCCTGGTCGTCGCCGCGATGACGGCGTCGCAGGCGGTGGTGAACCACCTCGGCATCCGCGTCACCCGCGTCCTCACCGACTTCAGCGGCTGGTGGATCCTGGCCGCGTCAGCGGCGCTGACGGCGGCGCTGCTGGCGTACACCCCGTCGATCGACCTCACGCGGCTCGTCACGGTCAAGAACTACAGCGGCGAGTTGGGCGGGAACGTGTGGCCGGAAACGGGCTCGCTGGCGCTGCTGTTCGCGCTCGGGCTGCTGCTGCCGGCGTACACCGTGACCGGGTTCGACGCCTCCGCCCACGCCGCGGAGGAAACCGTGAACGCCGCGGAGATGGTGCCGCGCGGCATCGTGCGGTCGGTGCTGGTGTCGGGCGTCGTGGGGTGGGTGATGCTGAGCACGGTGGTGCTGGCGATGCCGAACCCGGACGAGGCCGCGGCGCTCGGCGAGAAGGCGTTCGCGCACACGCTCACGGCGGTGGTGCCGGGGTGGCTGGCGACGGCGCTGTTCGCGGGGGCGGTGGTGGCGCAGTACCTGTGCGGGCTGGCGACGGTCACGTCCGCGTCGCGGATGGCGTTCGCGTTCGCGCGGGACGGCGGGATGCCGTTCCACGCCGCGGTGCGCTGGGTGTCGCCGCGGTTCCAGACGCCGCCGGTCGCGGTGTGGGGCGTGGCCGTCGCGGCGGTCGCGTTCACGGCGTACACGCCGGTGTACACCACCATCACCGCGGTGTGCGTGATCTTCCTGTACGTCTCGTACGTGGTGCCGACGGCGATCGGGCTGCGGGCGCACGGCCGCACGTGGACGGCGTTCGGCCCGTGGAGCCTCGGCATGTGGTACCGGCCGCTGGCGGTGGTGAGCGTGGCGGCGTGCGCCGGGCTCATCGTGATCGGCGTGCAGCCGCCGAACGACCAGGCCGCCGAAGTCGTGGCGGGGATGGTGGTGCTGCTGACGGTGGTGTGGTTCGGGTACGCCCGCCGAAGGTTCCCCGGGCCGCCGCGGGGGGTTCTCACGGGAGGCCGCGATGAGTGACGCCCCGCTGTCACCAACCGACCCGATTGCAGCGCTGCTGGCGCGGACGCCGGCGCGGGTGCTCGCCGGCCGCGCCGGGCCGGGCTACCGCACCGCGACGTGGCTGCAACTCCGCGAGGACCACGCCGCCGCCCGCGACGCCGTCCACGCCGAGCTGGAGCTGGACCGCCTCGGATCGCTGGTCGCGGACTACCGCCTGTTCGCGGTGAACACCCGCGCCGGCTCCCGCGCCGAGTACTTGACGCGCCCCGACCTCGGTCGCCGCCTCGACGACGACGCGCGGACGCGCATCGCCGCCGAGTGCCCGCGCGGGGCCGCCCTTCAGGTCGTGATCGGTGACGGCCTGTCGGCGACGGCGGTCGCCGCGCAGGTGCCGGCGCTCTTACCGCTGTTGGCGGCGGAAGCGGCGGCGCGCGGCTGGTCGTTCGGCCGGCCGTTCGCCGTGCGGCACTGCCGGGTCGGCGTGCTGAACGACGTGGGCGAGCTGCTCGACGCGGCGGTCGTGGTGCTGCTGATCGGCGAGCGGCCGGGGCTGGCGACGGCCGAGAGTCTGAGCGCGTACCTGGCGTACCGCCCGCGGCCGGGCCACACCGACGCCGACCGCAACCTCGTGTCCAACATCCACGCCCGCGGCGTGCCGCCGGCCGGCGCGGCGCGGCGCATCGCGGCGCTGGCCGCGGCGGTGACGCGCGCCGGCGCCAGCGGCGTGGGGGTGAAGGAGGAGCTGCCGGTCGAGGGTGCTGGTTCCGTTGCCGCTTGCGGCTTCGCGTTGGGCGCCGCGACGCCGCAACCGGCAACGGAACCAAGCCGCCCCGCTACAATGCCCCCGCCGCCGGGGGAAGCATCGTGATTTACCGCGTCACCGAGGCGCTGTCCGTCGGCCGGTTCCCGCCGGCCGACTGGGCGGCGCCGCTCCTGGCCCGCGGCGTCACGCACGTCCTCAACGTGTCCGGCCGGCCGGGCGAGCTCGCGGCCGGCGACGGCGCGTTCCGCGAAGTCGCCTGGTTCCCGCTCGACGACTCCCGCCGCGTCCCCACCGGCACCGCGACCCACATCCTCGACGAGCTGCACCGCATGGCGTCGGAGCCCGCGGCGCACGTCTACGTCCACTGCCAGGGCGGCTGCCTCCGCGGGCCGACCACGCTCTGGCTCTACCTCGTCGCTTGCGGGTTCGACCCCGTCGACGCCCGCCGGCTGATCGAGGAGCGCGCCCCGGACGCCAGCCCCGGGCACGACCGCATGGTCGGCCCCGACCTCATCCTCGAAGTGCAGCGACACGGCCGGGCGCGCTTCCTCCCGCACCCGCGCCCCGACGTACTCGCGCTCGTCGCGGTGCCGTCGTGAGCGGCCCCGTCGCGTACCTGAACGGTCGGTTCGTCCCGTTCGCGGACGCCGGCCTGCCGCTGCACGACGCCGGGTTCGTGTCCGGCGCCACCGTCGTGGACAACGCCCGCACCTACGGCCGCAAGCTGTTCCGCTGGGCCGACCACCTGGCGCGCTTCCGCCGCGACTGCGAGGCGTGCTACGTCCCGCTCACCGCCACCGACGCCGAGTTGACCGCGATTGCGACCGAGCTGGTGGCGCGGAACGGGGCGCTGCTGCCGGCCGACGGCGAGTTGCAGGTGGTAACGTTCGCCACGCCCGGCCCGCTCGGCTTCTACGTCGGCGCGGCGAACGGCCCGCCGACGCTCGGGATGGCGAGTTATCCGGTGCCGGAGCGCTACCGGCGCTTCGCGGAGGAGGGCGTGACGCTGGCCGTCGCCGGGAAGCAATCGGGACAGACCGACGATTTGCTACCGCCGCGGGTGAAGCACCGCAGCCGGATGGCGTGGCACGTCGCCGCGGAGACGGTCCGCGCGTGGGCCGCGCCCGGCGCGGTGCCGGTGATTCTGTCGGAGTACGGGTCGGCGGACACCCCGGTCGGCGGCGTCCTGCTCGTGGCCGGCGACGAGGTGCTTTTCCCGCACGGGGCTGCGGTGCTGGACAGCATCACGGTGAAGGTCGCGGGAGAGTTGTGCGACCGGCTCGGCCTCCCGACGAACACGCTGCCCCTCGGGTACTTCGGGGTCCTCGGCTATTCACGCCGGGCGGACGAACTCAACGCGCGAACCACGGAAGTGATCCTGGCTGGCACCGGGATCGGCCTCGTCGGGGTGCGGGAGGTCTGGCTCGATCGCGTCACCTCGCGCCGCTACCCGGTACCGGGGCCGGTGCTGACGCGGCTGCGGGCGGGGTGGGCGGAACTGGTGTAGCGGCGTCCGGTGTGGGGCCGGTTTCCAACCGGCCATACCTGAACAGGCCGGTTGGAAACCGGCCCCACGCCGGGCGTTACTTCCCCGCCCACACCTGGCACAGCGCCACGACCACGCGCACGGCCGCCTCCATCTCCTCCACGCACGTCCACTCCAGCGGCGAGTGCGGGTTGTGCTCGCCGGTCGAGAGGTTCGGCGTCGGCAGCCCCTTCTCCGTCAGCTGCGCCCCGTCGGTGCCGCCGCGGATGATCTTGAACGTCGGCTCCATCCCGGCGCGCGTCACCGCCTCCGCCGCGTACTTGATCGCCCGCGGCTCCTGGGCGATGCCGTCGCGCATGTTGCGGTACTGCTTCCGCACGTCCACCGTCACCTTCGCCTCCGGGAACTCGCGCTCCACCTGCCGCGCCAGCTCGCGCAGCAGTTCCGCCTGCACGGCCAGCTGCGGGGTGTCGAAGTCGCGCAGCAGGAAGCCGATCTTCACCTCGCCGACGCCGCCCTCGATCGTGAGCGGGTGCAAGAAACCTTCACGGCCGGCGGTCGTCTCGGGGCTCAGGCGGCGCTTCGGCAGCCGGTCCAGGAACATCCCGGCGAGGCGGACCGCGTTCGTCATCCGCCCCTTCGCAATCGACGGGTGGATGTTCACGCCCGTAATCGTGACCGTGGCCGCGTCGGCGGAAAACGTCTCGTCCTCGATCTCGGCGGTGCCCATGCCGTCGAGCGTGTACGCCGCGACGGCGCCGCCGAGCATCGCCGGGTCCAGGTGCAGCACGCCGCGGCCGATCTCCTCGTCGCAGGTGAACACCACCGCCACCGGGCCGTGCGGGATGGCGGGGTTCTCCATCAGCGTCCGCACCGCCTCCATGATGACGGCGAGGCCGGCCTTGTCGTCGGCGCCCAACAGCGTGGTGCCGTCGGTGGTGATGATGGTCTTGCCGACCAGCGCCGACAGCTCGGGGTTGTCGGCGACGCGGATCACCTTCGTGGTGTCCTTCGGCAGCGTGATGTCGCCGCCGGGGTAGTTGCGAATCACCTGCGGGTTCACGTCCTTGCCCGAGTTCTCGGGGTTGGTATCGACGTGGGCGTTGAACGCGATGGTGGGGGCGCCGGGCACGTTCCCCGGCACGGTGGCGAAGACGAGGCCGTGCTCGTCCTGGCGGGCGTCGGCGAGGCCGAGCGCGCGGAGCTCGTCGCGGAGCATCTTGCCCAGCACGAGCTGGCCCGGGGAGCTGGGGTAGGCGGCGGTGCGGTCGTCGGCCTGGGTGTCGATGCGGGCGTAGCGGAGGAAGCGGTCGAGCAGGGCGGACATGGCGGCTCCCGGTGGTGGTGGCGCTATGGTATGGCGGCCGCTTGCGGCTTCGCGGCACGCGCTTGTTTCGCCCCGGCGGCGCCGTAGAAAAAGCCCTTCGCCGCCCGGTGCCGCCGCGAGTGCCGACATGAGTTTCTCGTCCCACCACCTGTACTTCGACGACCTGGAGGTCGGCCAGGAGTGGGTGTCGATCGGGCGGACGGTGACCGAGACGGACATCGTCAACTTCGCCGGGTTCAGCGGCGACTTCAACCCGATCCACGTGGACCACGAGTTCGCCCGCAACACGCCGTTCCGCCGGCCGATCGCCCACGGGGTCGGGGTGTTCAGCATCGCCAGCGGGCTGGGCGTCATGTCGCCGCCGGTGCGGACGGTCGCGCTGCTGCGGGTGCGGTACTGGAACTTCCAGCTGCCGGTGTTCGCCGGCGACACCATCCGCTGCCACACCCGGGTGGCCGAGAAGACGGTGAAGGGCCGCGGCAAGCGCGGCGAGGTGGTGTGGCACCGGGCGATCGTCAACCAGGACGGCAAGACCGTCCAGGAGGGCGAGGTGGTGACGCTCCTGGAGTGCCGCCCGCTGGCCCGCGCCGGCGACGCCGTGGCCGAGGCGAGCGCCAACGGCAGCGCGTGAACCGGCTCCGCGTCCTGAGCCCGGAGGGCGACGGCGTGTGGCCCCGGGTGGAACCCGGGGCGGCCTGCCGCGGAGTTCGAGTTGCAACACCCCACGAACCACGCCGACGCCCGCCCCGGGTTCCACCCGGGGCTACACGCCGACGCCCTCCGGGCTAAGAACCCGAGCCTCACGAACCGAACATGGTCCGCACCCGCTTCGCCCCGAGCCCGACCGGCTACCTCCACATCGGCGGGGTCCGCACGGCGCTGTTCAACTGGCTCTACGCCCGCCGGCACGGCGGCCAGTTCGTCCTCCGCATCGACGACACCGACGCCGCCCGCAACCGCGCCGAGGCCGTCAAGCCGATCCTCGACGGGTTCGACTGGCTCGGCATCGACTGGGACGAGGGGCCGACGAAGGACGCCAGCGGCAACAGCTTCGGCCCGCACGCGCCGTACTTCCAGAGCCAGCGGAACGACCGCTACGTCGCCGCGGCGCTGAAGCTGATCGAGAGCGGCCACGCCTACCCCGACTACACGACGCCCGACGAGCAGGACGCCCGCCGCAAGGCCGCGGAGAAGGGGAAGCGCGCCTACGTCCACCGCGGCAGCAACCGCGACGTGGACCCGGCCGAGAACCTGCGCCTGTACCGCGAGAAGCCGGCCCCGGTGCTGCTGAAGGTGCCGGAGGGGCGGGCGGTCGTGTTCAAGGACCACGTCCGCGGTGAGGTGAAGGTCGAGACGGCCACCATCCGCGACCCGGCGCTCCTGCGCGCACCGGACGCCGCCGGCGTGTGCCGGGCGCTGTACTCGTTCGCAACGGTGGTCGACGAGGTCGCGTTCGGCATCACCCACGTCGTCCGCGCCGAGGAGCACCTGACCAACACGCCGCCGCAGATCCTCATCTACGAGGCGCTCGGGGCGGCTGTGCCGGAGTTCGCGCACATCCCGCTGGTGAATTACAACGGCAAGAAGATGGCGAAGCGCGACCTGCCGCCGCTGTCGGCGCAGGAGACGGCGGCACTCAAGGCGTGCGGGTGGACCGACGAGGAGCTGAAGGGCCGCGACGACCTGAACATCGCCACCGTGGCCTACTACCGCGAGCTGGGCTACCTGCCGGAGGCCGTCATCAACTACCTGGTGCGGCTCGGCTGGTCGCTGGACGCGACGAGCGAGTTCATCCCGCTCGACACCATCCTCAAGAACTTCGACCTGGACCGGATCACGAAGGCGGCCGCGAACTTCGACACGAAGAAGCTGTACTGGCTCCAGGGCGAGTACATGAAGCTCGTGCCGATCGCCGACAAGGTGGAGCGCTGCCTGCCGTACCTCCGCCGCGCCGGGCTGGTCGGCGAGACGACCCCCGACGCCGTTCGCGCCCGGCTGACGCAGGTGGCCGAGGCCGCGGGCGACCGCATCAAGCTGTTCTCGGACATGGTGCAGTTCGCCGGCCCGCTGCTGCGAACGGACCCGGCGTACGACCCGGCCGCGGTCGAGAAGGCGCTGAAGCCGAACGCCGACCTGCTGCGGGCGTACCGCGACGCGCTCGCCGCCGCCGACCCGTTCGACGCCGTGACGACCGCCGCGGCGCTGCAGGCGGTGGCGCCCGAGAAGGACAAGCACAAGGCCCTCGTCGCCGCGACGCGCGTCGCCGTGACCGGCGTGACGGTCGGGTTCGGGCTGTACGAGACGCTGGCGATCCTCGGCAAGCCCGAGGCGCTGCGGCGCGTGGAGCTGGCGCTGGCGATCGCCTGAGTGGTTCGCGCGGGGACGCGCGAAGCCGCAAGCGTTCGCTCGGGTGGTTACGTTGCGGCTTCGCGCTTCCCCGCGCAAACCGCGAGTGGTGGTCACTACAGGGAACCGCGCAGATGCCCAAGGAATTCGACGTGTGCGGGCTGGGGAACTCCCTGGTCGACATCCTCCTCGAACTCACCGACGAGGAGTTCGGCCCGCTCGCGTTCGAGAAGGGGACGATGCGGCTCGTCGAGCCCGGCGAGCAGAAGGGGCTCCTGTCCGCGTTCCGCGACCACGAGCCGCGGCTCGTCAGCGGCGGCAGCGTCGCCAACTCCGTCATCGCGTGCAGCGCCCTCGGCGGCCGCGGCGCCTTCATCGGCTGCGTCGGCGACGACCGCTACGGCCTCCACTACGTCGAGGAGTTCGAGCAGCTCGGCATCAACTTCGTGAACGCGCCGCTCGTCGGCGAGACGACCGGCACCTGCGTCAGCATCATCACGCCGGACGCCGAGCGGACGATGCGGACGAGCCTGGCCGTGTCGAGCCACCTGGCGGCCCGGCACGTCCCGGCCGACCGCATCGCCGCGAGCGAGTGGCTGTTCGTCGAGGGCTACGTGTTCGCCAACCCGAGCACGGGGCAGCACGCCGTCCGCGAGGCGCTGAAGGCCGCGAAGGCCGGCGGCGTGAAGGTCGCGCTGACGTGCTCGGACGCGTTCGTGCCGGCCGTGTTCGGCGACGTGTTCCGCGAGGCGCTGGCGCAGTCCGACCTGCTGTTCTGCAACGCCGGCGAGGCGACGGCGGTGACCGGCGTCGCGACCGCCGCCGACGCCTTCGCGGCGCTGAAGAAGATGGTGCCGAACGCGGTGGTGACGGACGGCCCGAACGGCGCGTTCGTGCGGTTCGGCGGCGCCGAACACCACGTGGCGGCGTACCCGTGCGAGCCGAAGGACCTGACCGGCGCCGGCGACATGTTCGCGGGGGCGTTCCTGTACGGCGTTACGCACGGCGTCGCCCCGGAGAAGGCGGCGCGGGCGGCGAACCTGCTGGCGATGAAGGTCATCACGCAGATCGGCGCCCGCCTCCACCACGGGGCGAAGGACGTCTGGGCCGAGGGGCTAAAGTAGGACTCCGAGATTGGCCACAAAAAGAAAAGCACAAAAAATAAGAAAGATTTAAATCTGTTTTATTTTTGTGCTTTTTGTGCCTTTTTGCGGCCAATCTCTTCTTGCTGGACACACTCATGGGTCGCGTGCGGTCGTTCATCGGTGTCGGGGTCGGCGACGAGGTGCGCCGCAGGGCAGTCGCGCTCCAGCAGCAGCTCGCCCGCACCGGCGCCGGCGTGAAGTGGGCCGCGGAAGACGGCATGCACGTCACCCTGCTGTTCCTCGGCGAGCTCGACGACCGCGACATCCTGCCGGTGTGCCGCGCCGTGAAGGCCGCCGCGGCGACGGAGGCGCCGTTCCCGCTGCGGGTGTCGGGCGTCGGCGCGTTCCCGACGCCGCGCCGGCCGAAGGTGCTGTGGGGCGGCGTCACCGACGGCGCCGAGCCGCTGCGCCGGCTGTACACCGCGATCGAGGCGAAGCTGCTCGACCTGGGCCTGTACGTCAAGGAGGAGCGCGACTACACCCCGCACCTGACGCTCGGCCGCGTGAAGGGCGAGGCGGACGGGTTCACGCTGGCGGCGGAGTTGCCGAAGCTGTTGGCGTGGGACGGCGGCCGCACCACGGTGGACGAGGTGTGCGTGTACAGCAGCGAGCTCCGCCGCGGCGGCCCCGAGTACGCCGTCCTCGGCCGCGCCGAACTGACCGGCTGACCGGGACTTACCCGCCGCCTGACGGCGGTCGGCTCGCCTCGCAACTACCCTCCGTACAATCGCCCCGTCCGCCCCACCCCCGGAGCCGCCCATGCGTGCCCTCTCCTGTCTCGTCGTCGCGGCCGCAACCGCCGCCGCCGTCGCCCAGCCCGCCGCCGACCCGTGGCAGCTCGATCCCGCCTTCAAAGCCCTCAAAGCGGAAGACCTCAAGGACGCCCCCGGTACCCCGCCGCCGAGCGGCGCCGTCGTGCTGTTCGACGGCAAGGACACGTCGAAGTGGCAGAAGCGCGACGGCAGTGAGGTGAAGTGGGTGCTGCGGCCGAACGGCGCGATGGAGGGCGTGAAGGGCCACGGCGACATCGTCACGAAGGAGAAGTTCGGCGGGTCGTTCAAGCTGCACGTCGAGTTCCGCGTGCCGTTCGAGCCGGGCGGCGCCGGCCAGGGGCGCGGCAACAGCGGCGTCTACGTCCAGGGCCGGTACGAGGTGCAGGTGCTCGACAGCTACGGCCTCAAGAGCAAAAACAACGACTGCGCCGCGATCTACGAGGTGGCCGCGCCGACGCAGAACGTGTGCAAGGCGCCGACGGTGTGGCAGTGCTACGACATCGAGTTCATCGGTTTTCGAGGGCGGCAAGAAGACCGAACCCGCCCGCATGTCGGTGTATCATAACGGCGTGAAGGTCCACGACGGCGTGCGCATCCCGGTGGACAACACCCGGTCCGGCGCCGGCGGCGACCCCGCCACCCCCGGCCCGATTCTGTTGCAGGACCACGGCCACCCGGTGCAGTACCGGAACATCTGGCTGGTGAAGCAGTAGCGGGCGTGGGGGCCGTTTCCAACCGGCCGTGCGTAAGCCGGCCGGTTGGAAACCGGCCCCACGCCCGAGCCCCGACCACGACCGCGAGGGCGGAATGACGGATCAGACCGCGACCGGACCGCAAGCCCTCGAAACCGCCCCCCCGCCCTACACGCCCGAACCCGAACCGCCGACGCCGCCCGACAACGCCGGCGGCAGCGCCGAACTTCTGAAGCTCGCGCTGCCGCTGGTCATCAGCCAGAGCTTCATGACGGTGCAGGTGCTCGCCGACACCTTCCTCCTCGCCCGCCACAACACCGACGAGATGACCGCCTCGTTCCCGGCGGTCATGTGGTACTGGCTCGGGTTCGGGTTCCTCAGCGTCACCGCCGGGTACACGTCCACGTTCGTGGCCCAATACACCGGCGCCGGCCGGCCGCACCGCGTCGGCCCGGCCGTGTGGCAGGGCATCTACTTCTCGCTCGTCGCCGGCCTCGGCTTCCTGACGGTCGTGCCGCTCGCCGGGTGGCTCACGTCGCTGGCCGGGCACCCGGAACACATCCAGCAATTGGAAGCGATCTACCTGCGCTGCTTCGCCTTCGCGGCGCTGCCGATGCTGGTGATGCAGGCGATCAACGGCTTCTTCTCCGGCCGCGGCGACACCTGGACGGTGCTCCTCATCGAGGCGTTCGGCACCGCGGTAAACGTGGCGCTGGCGCTCGTGCTGATCTTCGGCCGCTGGGGCTTCCCCGAGATGGGCATCGCCGGCGCCGGCGTCGCCACCGTCGTCGGCAGCTGGGCCGCGGCGGGGCTCGCGCTGGTGCTGTTCCTGCGGCCGAAGTTCCGCGAGGCATTCGCCACGGCGTCGGGCTGGCGGTTCGACCGCGACCTGTTCCGGCGCCTCATGAAGTACGGCGGCCCGGCCGGGATGCAGGTGTTCCTCGACGTGCTGGTGTTCCACCTGTTCACGCAGTACGTCGGCAAGCTCGGCGACGCGGCGCTCGGGGCCACGACGCTCACCATCCGGTTCAACATGGTAGCGTTCCTGCCGATGATGGGGATCGGCCAGGCGGTCAGCATTCTCGTCGGGCAGCGGCTCGGCGGCGACCGCCCCGAGATCGCCGAAAAGACCGTCTACACCGGCACGCGCTGGTCGTTCGGCTACATGTGCATCGTCGCCACGGTGTACCTGACGCTGCCGCACCTCCTGGTGTCGGCGTTCGAGCCGGAGCAGGACGTGGAGAAGTTCGCCGCCATTGCCGCGATCGTGCCCAGCCTGCTGGTGTGCGTGGCGGTGTACTCGCTGGCCGACGCGGTGAACCTGACGTTCGCGTTCGCCCTGCGCGGCGCCGGCGACACGCGCTTCGTGACGTGGCTGACGTTCGCGCTGGCGTGGCCGGTGATGGTGCTGCCGACGGCGGCGCTGGTGACGTGGCGGGCCGAGTTCGCCGAGGCGTTCCCGCGGGCCGGCGACCCGCTCTACTGGGCGTGGGGCTTCGCCACCGCGTTCATCTGCTGCATGGCGGTGTGCTTCGTGTGGCGCTTCCGCACCGGGAAGTGGAAGACGATGCGCGTCATCGAGCCGGGGATTGCCGAGGAAGGCGAACGGCCGGCGTGAGCCGGCTGGTCGTTGGTAGTGGCACCCGTACCAACG
>JBGAQM010000064.1:0-21152 GCA_044220735.1 Urbifossiella sp.
TTCGCCCCGCCGCGGGAGCACGGGCACGACACCGTCGGCGCGATCAACGCCATGGCCGACGGGTCGGCGACGGTGTTCGTCGGCATGGGCGGAAACTTCGCCGCCGCGACGCCGGACACCGAGTTTACGGAAGCCGCACTCCAGAAGTGTGCCCTGACGGTCCACGTCAGCACGAAGCTGAACCGCAGCCACCTCTGCCCCGGGAAGGACGCGCTGATCCTGCCGTGCCTCGGCCGCAGCGAGCGCGACTCGCAGGCGACCGGTCCGCAGCGCGTGACCGTCGAGGATTCGATGAGCATGGTCCACGCCTCTGAGGGGCGGAACCCGCCCGCGTCCGACCACCTGCTGTCCGAAGTCGCGGTCGTGTGCGGCATCGCGGAGGCGACCTTCCCCGACGGGGGCGGCATCGACTGGGCCGGGTTTCGTGCTGACTACGCCCGCGTCCGCGAGAAGATTTCCGCGACACTCCCGCAGCTGTTCGCTGGTTACGAGGAGAAAATTCGCACGCCCGGCGGATTCTACCTCGGAAACGCGGCCCGCGAGCGGCGCTGGAATACGGCCACCGGCAGGGCTCGATTCCTGCCGCACCCCGTCCACCCGCTGACGCTCCCGCCGGGGCAGTTGCGGCTCATGACGATCCGCTCCCACGACCAGTTTAACACGACCGTTTACGACCTGAACGACCGTTACCGCGGCGTCCACGGCACGCGGATGGTCGTGTTTCTCCACCCCGCCGACCTGACGGAGCGCGGGCTGAAGGACGGCGACGCAATCGACCTGCACAGTCACACCGTCGAGGACGGACTGACGCGCACCGCCCGCGGCTTCCGGGCCGTCGCCTACGACATCCCCCGCGGCTGCGCCGCCGCCTACTTCCCCGAGACGAACGGGCTGGTGTCGAAGGACAGCTTCGCCCACCGGAGCCGGACGCCGCTGTCGAAGTTCATCCCGGTCACGATTACGCCCGGGGCCGAGGGGTGAGCGTGGGCGAGACGACCGACGTGCGGGTCACCCGCTACCCCGGCGGCGCCTCCGACGCCGACCAACTGGCGACCGAGGAGCCGCTCGAGATCCGCATCGACGGCGACCCGCTCGCCGTGACCATGCGGACCCCCGGCCACGACGCCGAACTCGCCGCCGGGTTCTGCCTGACGGAAGGCCTGATCGACCACCCCGACGAACTGGAGCGTGCCGAGCCCTGCACCCTGGCCGACTACGGCAACGTGGTGAACGTGTCGCTCGCCGGCGCCGCCCGGCGCCGCTGGGGGGAGCAGCAAACGCGGGCACGCCGCGAGTTGTACCTGTCGAGTTCCTGCGGCCTGTGCGGCACCCGAAGCATCGACCTCATCGCCCGCCGCATCCCGCCGTTGGCCGATCACTTCGTCGTCTCCACGGACGTACTCGTGCGACTGCCGCCGCTGCTGATCGACGCGCAGGGCGTGTTCGCGCGAACCGGCGGGTTGCACGCCGCGGGGTTGTTCCACGCCGACGGCCGGGTGCGGCTCGTCCGCGAGGACGTGGGTCGGCACAACGCCGTGGACAAGCTCGTCGGGGCGCTGCTGCTGAGCGGCCAGTTGCCTGCCGGACCCGGCGTACTGCTGGTGTCGGGCCGCGCGAGCTTCGAGTTGGTGCAGAAAGCGGGTCGTGCCGGGATCGGGTTCCTGGCCGCAGTGGGGGCGCCGTCGAGCCTGGCGGTCGAGGCGGCGCGACGGTTCGGAATGACGCTCGTCGGGTTCCTGCGGGGCGAGCGGTTCAACGTGTACGCGGGCGCTCAACGCCTCCGATGACCGCCCTCCGCCGCTTGCGGCGGAGGGCGGTCAACACCTCCCCCCTCCCTGACTCACGTGCGACCGCAACTGCTCCTCCAACTCGTCCGCCCGAGCGATCTCGCGGCCGCGCAGGTCGTTTGCCTCCCAGCGGTCTTCGGGCTTCTCGTAGAGCTGAACGGCTCGCTCCTCGCCGTCCGGCTGCGGTCCGGGGAGTATCAGCAGCCGGTCGGCGGTGTGTAGCGCCCACTCCCCGACGCCGTTCACCACCCAGCCAGAACACGCTTCCGGCCGAAGCTGATCAACCCCGCCCCGGACGAGCGGTAGCAAATCCGAACCATCTCCGGTTCGCCCTGTGGCTCCGATCAGAGCCAGCAGTGTCGGTGTCAGGTCCGCGGGCTGCGTGATCGCCGCAACACGCCGTCCCGCTTCCTCCGCGCCCGGCAGACGCAGCAGTAGCGGCACCTGCACCACGGCCTGGTGCAACCACGGGCGGTGCGGGCCGACCTGACCGTGTTCGCCGAGCGGGTAGCCGAGGTCGGAAGTGACCACCCACGCGGCCGAGCGGTCGAGCCCGCGCGACCGGAAAATCTCAAACGCCCGGCCGAGTTCGTCGTCGAACTTCGTCACGACCGCGGCGAAGGTGCGGTGGAGGTAGTCGAGCGCCGCGGGGTCGGAGCGGTCGAACGTCCCGATCGGCGGGTCGGCAAATGGCGGCACTTCATCGGCGTCGGCTGCCGAACCCAGGTCGTCGCCGTCGTCGACATAGGCCTCGAACACCGCCTGAGGCACGTCCCACGGAGGCACGCAGCGGTCGGTCTCGACCCACAGCAGCCAACGCCCGTCGGCCGGCAGGCGGTCCAGGAGGCCGGGAAGGGCGCGCAGGCCGGCGTCGAACGGGGAGGCGTCGTCGGCGTCGGGGCGGGCGTCGAACACTTCCGCCCAGCCGGCGTAGAAGGAGGGTGGGCCGTCGGTGTCGGGGTGGTTCGCGCGTAGGAGCACGGTCGGCGCTCCGGACGCTCGCAACGCTTCGAGCAGAACGGGGGCCGGGACCTCGGTCGAGTGTTCGCCACCGAGCGGCGGCACCTGTTGCCGGCCCGTCAGCCACGCCCGCCCGGCGGCGGCGGGGTCGGGGCAGTCGGAGAGGTGACGGTCGAACGTGACGCCCTCGGCCGCAAGGCGGTCGAGGGTCGGGGTGTCGACCCACTCGTTGCCGTAGGCGCCGACCCACCCGGCCGGCAGGCCGCGGGCGACGAACACGATCACGCTCATGCCGTCCGATTCTACCGGGTCGCCGCCGCCGCGGCGGGGAATACGCTGAACCCGACCCCCGCCGCGAAAGGACCCGCCTTGCTCGGCCCGATCTTCAACCGGGAACTGGTCACCGTCCCGCGCCGCTCCGGCCACTACGCCGGCCGCGCGGCCGTAGTCGGCCTCCTCGCCATCCTCGGCATCACCACCTGGCAGGCGACCGTCGGGTTTGCCCGCGACGCCACCCTCGGCGAAACCGCCGCGTTCGGGCTACTCCTGTTCCAGATCGTCGCCTTCGTCCAGCTCCTGCTGACGATCTTCTTCGCCGCCCTGTCCGCGGCCGGCGCCGTGTCGCAGGAGAAGGACCGCCGCACGTTCGTGCTCCTGCTCATCACCGACATGCGCGACTACGAGATCGTCCTCGGCAAACTGCTCGGGGCGCTCCTGCCCATCAGCGTCCAGCTTCTCGTGACGGCGCCGGTGCTGTCACTCTTCCTCCTGCTCGGGGGAATCGACCCGGAACAGGTGGTGCAGGCGGTGCTGGTGCTGGCGGCGTCCGCGGTCGCGGCCGGGTCGCTCGGCGGGCTCGTCGCGCTGTGGCGCGAACGCACCTTCCAGGCGCTCGCCCTCTCGGTGTTGTTCCTGGTGCTGTACGTGACCGCGGCGCAGGCCGTGGGGGCGTTCGTCAGCCCCGCGGCGCAGGCGTGGATCGACCCGTTCGCGGCCATGCAATCCGTGCTCGAGGCGCGACCCGCCAGCGGCCTGGCCCCGGCCTACGGGTACGTCCTGGTCATGTTCGGGTGGGCCGTCGTACTCAACGGCGTGGGCATCGGACGACTGCGGGCGTGGAACCCGAGCGGCGAGCCGATCATGCAGCGCGAGGGGCAGGCGACGGCCGCGGCAACGAACGAGGCCGACGAGATCGAGCAGCGGGCGAAGGCCCACGCCGCGCCCGGGGCCGTCCGCGAGGTCTGGCCGAACCCGGTCCTGTGGCGCGAGGTCCGCACGCTGGCCTACGGCCGACGGCCGCTGCTCGTGAAGTTGGCATTCGGCGTGGCGCTGGCCGCCATCCTGTACTTCGCCGTGAGCGAGTTGAACCGCCCCGGCGGCCGCCCGTCGTTCGCCGCGGCCTACGGCCTCGTCCCCGTCGCGGTCCTCAGCTTGCTGCTCGTGTCCGCCCAGGCGGCGACGGCAGTCACGTCCGAGCGAGACGGTGGGGCGCTCGACGTGCTCCTCGTAACCGACATCTCGCCGAACGAGTTCGTGTTCGGGAAGTTGCTCGGCGTCGCGTACAACACGAAGGAATACCTACTGCCGCCGTTCCTGCTGTCCGTGTACTACGCAATCGCGGGTGCGCTGACGCGCACGCCGTCGGACGTCGGACCGGGAACGGCGTTCGCCATCAACTTCGGGCCGCTCCTGGCGGTGTTGGTGGCGCTGGCCGTGCTGCTCGCGTTCGCCATGATGCTGGGGTTGCACGTCGCCCTGCGGGTGACCGCGAGCCGGGTCGCCATCGCGCAGACTCTCGGGACCGTCTTCTTCCTCTCCGTCGGCACGCTGATTAGCATCTACCTCATCGTCATCAACGGCGGCAGCTTCGGCAGCCAGTGGGTGAGTTTCGTGTCGTTCCTGATACTCGGGATCGGCGGGCTCATGTACGTGCTCAACGCCGACCGCCCGTCGTGGGCGCTGAGCCTGGCCGCGACGGCGTGCCCGCTGGCGATGTTCTTCTGCGTGGTGAACATCCTGATCGGCAAGCCCGGGACGGAGGAGTCGGCCGACCCGCTCAGCTCGTTCATCGTGCTCGGCGGGGCGTTCGGGTTCGCCATCGCCGCCATGCTGGTGCCGCTCTTGAGCGAGTTCGACGTGGCACTGGGGCGGACGACGCTTCTGGCCGATGAGTAAGGGTCGAGGGCGAAGCCCACCGGCGGCGACCGGGGGGCGGTCCGGCGTTCTGTGAGGAACCGAGATGACCCCACGCCTGCTCGCGCTAACCGCGCTCCTACTCGTCACTCCCGCAGCCCCGGCGCAGGACGTCAAGCGCTTCCCCGCCGGAAAGCACGGCGCCGGCGAACTCCGCTACGTCGAGGGCGTCCCCGTCCTGACCGTCCGCGGCAGCCCGGCCGAGATGGGCGAGCAGTTCGGCGCCCTCGCGGTGAAGACCGCCCCCGACCTCGACGGCCTCATCAACCGCTTCCTCGAAGACACCGGCCAGAAGGGCCGGTACCCGCTCGTGTTGGCGCTCGGGACGCGCCTCCTGCCCGGCTTTCCGGCACACCACCGAACCGAGATGGAGGCTTGTGCGAAGGCCGGGAACAGCGACCTCGGCCGGCACGTCTTCGCCCACACGGTCGCGGACCTGTCGAGCGGCCTGGGCTGTTCCACGATCGTCCTCGAGCCCGGGCGGAGCAAGACGGGGGCGGCCCTGTTCGGCCGCAACTTCGACTGGACGCCGACCCGCGGCATCACCGAGCACACGCTCGTGGTCGTGTACCGCAGCACCGGCAAGCGGGCGTTCGCGGCCGCGACCGTGAGCCCGATCAGCGGCGTGCTCAGCGGTATGAACGACGCCGGCCTGTGCCTGACGGTCAACGAGGTTCACCTGCGAAAATCCAAAGACCAGGCGGCGTTCAACTGGAAGGGGACGCCGATGCTCCTCGCCTTCCGCCGGGTGCTGGAGGAGTGCACGACGGTCGCCGAGGCCGAGGCGCTGCTCCGCGGCATGCAGCGCACCACCACATGCTGCCTGACACTCTGCGACGAGAAGGGTGGGGCGGTGTTCGAGATCACGCCGAAGTCGCTCGCGGTGCGCCCGACCGAGAACGGCGTGTGTTGTTGCACGAACCACTTCCGTACCGACGACCTGAGTCTCGGGAAGAAGTGCTGGCGGTTCGACAGGCTGGCCCCGTTGTACGCCGACGAGGCGAAGCTGGGCGTGGCAGACGTGTTCGCCCGGCTGGACGAGGTGAACCAGGGGAAGGCGACGTTGCAGAGCATGGTGTTCGAGCCGCGGGCGCGGGTGCTGCACTTCGCACACGGCGAGGGGCCGGCGACGAAGCTACGGCCGGTCCGGCTCGAGTTGGGGGAAATGTTCGAGGAGAAGTAATTTCCGCGCCGGGTATCGCGGTCAGACTTGAAGCACCCCCGTCTTGAACGCCCGCCCGTCGTCGTGGCGGGTGGCGACCTCCAAGGCCGTGAGCAACGCCGACCGCGACTCCTCCGGACGGACGATCACGTCTACCCACAGCCGGGCAGCGGCGTAGCGAATGTCCGTCTGCTCGTCGTAGCTTGCCTTCACCTTCTCGCGTAGTGCGGCCATCTCGGCCGCCTCTGGTTCTTGCCCCCCGCGTTTCAGCGCCTGGACGGAGATGTCCAGCAGCGTGCTCGCGGCCTGGTCACCGCCCATCACGGCGTAGCGGGCCGTCGGCCACGCCAGGATGAGCCGCGGGTCGAACGCCTTGCCGCACAGCGCGTAGTTCCCGGCCCCGAACGACCCGCCGGTGATGAGCGTCAACTTCGGGACGACGCTGTTGGAGATGACGTTCACCAGCTTCGCGCCGGCGCGGATGATGCCGGCCTGCTCGCTCTCGCGGCCCACCATGAAGCCGTTGACGTTCTGCACGAACAACAGCGGCACCCGCAACTGGTTGCAGTCCATCACGAACCGCGCCGCCTTGTCCGCCGAATCGACGTAGATGACACCGCCGAACTGCCACGCCCCGTCGGCCGGCTTCACACGCTTCTTCTGGTTGGCGACCACGCCGACCGGCTTCCCCCCGATACGGCCGAAGCCGCAGACGAGACTCTGCCCGTACTCGGCCTTGTACTCGTCGAACGGGGCGTCGTCGAGAAGCAACTTCAGCAGGTCGCGTACGTCGTACTCGGCGGTGCCCATGAACGGCACGTAACTATCCGGGAACGGCGCGGCTGCGTGGAACTTGCTGTCGAGCGGGGTGGCATCCGCCGGCAGCCTTTCGACCAATCGTCGCAGCCGCTCCAGGCACGCGGCGTCATCCTTCTCGCGGAAGTCGATCGTGCCGCTGACCGCGGCGTGCATTGCGGCGCCGCCGAGCGACTCGTGATCGACAACCTGCCCGATCGCCGCCTTCACCAGCGCCGGCCCGGCGAGGTAGAGGCCGCTCCCTTCGGTCATCAGGAGCGTGTCGCACAGTACGGGCAGGTAGCCGCCACCGGCGACGCAGTTCCCCATGATCGCCGCCAGTTGTGGCACACCGGCTGCGGAGATGACGGCGTTGTTGCGGAAGATGCGGCCGAAGTCGTCTTCGTCGGGGAACACCTCGTCCTGGAGCGGCAGGAAGACGCCGGCCGAATCGACGAGATAGACGAGCGGGAGCCGGTTCTCGAGGGCCACGCGCTGAGCGCGAAGCACTTTCTTGGCGGTGATGGGGAAGAACGCCCCGGCCTTCACCGTGGCGTCGTTGGCGACGATCATCACACGCCGACCGCTCAGGATTCCGATACCCGTAATGACGCCGCCGGACGGGGCGCCGCCCCACTCGGCATACATCCCCCGCCCGGCCCACAGGCCGAGCTCGAAGAACGCGGCGTCGGCGTCGATCAGCTTGGAGATGCGCTCGCGGGCGGTGAGGCGGTTCTTCTCGTGCTGTCGGTCGATCGCCTTCGCGCCGCCGCCGAGGCGGATGGTCGCTTCCTCCGCGGCGAAGTCGATTGCGGTGTTCATGACGCGATTATACCGGGCCGCGCCAGCGCCCGGAGTTCTGCGAGGATCGGGCCGCGCAGAGCATCCTCCATTGCCACCAGTCCCCGCGCCGCGGGCGCGCCGTCCACGACGCGGTGGTCCACGAACAAGCGGAGTATCGTGGTGCCGTCCGCTGCTACGGCCGCCGGCGACAGGAAACTCGTGAGCATCGTCAGCCCGTGGACCAGGTCCGCGCCGGCGGGGGCGACGTTGCTGGCGGTGAAGGTGCCGAAGTGGCGCTGCCGCCACGATCCGCGCGCGTACAGTCCTAGCCACATCACCGCCCGCCGCAGCGGTCGCGGGAGCCGCAAGAGCGTCAGCGCCCGGCGGAACGCGCGGACCTCGTCCAGCGGCACGGTTTTCAGGCTGGCGAGTTCCGCATCGATCTCCGTGAGCGACTTCGATTCCGGGCTCTTGAGTGGGTATGTGAATACCGCAGGGTCGCCGTCCAGGTCGCGCTCGACGGTGACGAGGGCGGTCGAAAAGGCGTGCTCGTACAGGCGCGCGGTCGGGAAGGTGAGCAGCGATCGCCGGAGGTCGGGAACGGCGACCGCGGCGAGGCCGTACGCCTTCAGCAGCACGGCGAACCAGCCCGGCCGTGGCTCGGCCGCCATGCGGGCGGCGGCGACCTCGGGCATACGGATCGTACGCTCCAGTGCGATGGTCGAGGTCGAGCGGCAGAAGTGGAGCCAGTCGAGCACCAGACGCCGGGCGCGGGGGAGGCCGAGCGAGCGGCCGCGGGCCGATCCCATTCCGTCGTCCCCGCGTGCGAGCCGGCTCAGGCCACGGGCCGGAGCCAGAGTCGATTCAACCCGCGCGGGGCGACCCGGGTGCGGGCCGCGTACCACGCGAAAGCGTCGGCCAGGGTATCTCTCAGCGGCCGCGGCCGGTAGCCCAGTTCGGCCGCCGCCCGAGCCGACGACGCGAACCAACACACCCGGTTCATCCGCACCAACTCGAACGACGGGAACGGCTCGCGACCGGTCAGCCGGTGTTGCAACTCGGCGACCGCGGCGAACCCGCGTGTCAGCGACGTCACGAGCACCGGACCGAGTTGGGGCAGGAACCGCCGGCGCAGCCCGGCGACCCTGGCCAGCGCCGCGAACAACTCGGTCAGGCGGAGGTTCTCGCCGCCGAGGACGTAGCGTCGGCCGGCCGCGCCGCGCTCGGCCGCGAGCAGGTGCCCGGCGGCGACGTCGCGCACGTCCACGACGTTGATCCCGCCCGGCGGGGCGAACGGCACGTGGCCGCGCCAGTAATGGAGGCAGACGTCGCCCATCACCGACGGCCCGGGGTCGTCAGGCCCGAACAGGTAGCCGGGGTTCACGACCACCACGTCGGCCCCGGCGGCGGCCAGCGCTTCGTGTTCCGCCGCCCGCTTGGCGCGGACGTACTCGACCTCCACGTCCTCGCCGTCCGTGCTGTCCTCCGTCAGGACCGCGCCGTGGGTGGCGCCGAGGGTGACGATGCTCGACGTGAGAACCAGTCGCGCTCGGCTCGGAAGGGCGTCGAGGGCCGTGCGGATCACCGCGGTGTGGGCGCCCATCTTCCGGGCGGTCCCGCCGCCGACGCCGACTGGGCCGGCGGTCACGAACACCACCTCGCCGCCGTCGAGGACGTCGCGCACGGCGGCGGGGTCGGTCGCGTCGCCGGTCCGCTCCTCGACGCCGGGGATGATCAGGGCCGCGCCGCCGAGCGAGAGCGTGCGGACGGCCGCCCCCTGCTCCGCCAGCTTGCGAACGAGGTGGCGGCCGAGGAAGCCGTTTCCTCCGAGCACGCGGACCGCCCGGCCGGCCCAGAAGGACTGACCTGTCTCCTCGCTCACCAGCCGGCCCTCCTCAGTACTCCCTGCGGAAACGAACAACCCCCGCCGGGTCGGAACCACGACGGGGGTTTGTACCAGAACGGCGGCGGCCGGGCCACCGGAACCGCGTCACACCCGTGACCAGTCCTTCCGCTGGCGGCTCGACGGGATCTTGAGCATCTTGCGGTACTTCGTCACCGTCCGCCGGGCGACCGGGTAGCCGGCGTCGTTCAACTTCGTCACCAGTTCCTCGTCCGACAGCGGGTTCGCCTTGTCCTCGTCGCTCACGAGTTCCATCAGCTTCTGCTTCATCACCTCGTAGGCCACGTCTTCCTGCGTCTGGTCGTTCTTCTTGCCGCCACCGAAGAACCGCTTCAGCGGGAACACGCCGCGCGGGGTCTGCACCCACTTGTCGTCCACGGCCCGGCTCACGGTCGTCACGTGGACCTTCACCAGGTCGGCGATCTGTTGCATCTTCAGCGGGTGGATGTGCTCCGGGCCGGCGTCCAGAAACGCCCGCTGGTGGTCTATGATGGCCTTCGTCACCTTCATCAGCGTGTTCCGCCGCTGCTCGACCGCGGACACGAGCCACTGCGCCGACTGGAGCGACTTCCGCAACTTCTCCTTCGCGGCCTCGTCCAGCCCCTTCGACTTGTACAGCTCGAAGTACCGCTTGCTGATGCGGATGTTGGGCACCCAGTCGTCGGTCAGCCGCACGTCGTAGTCGCCGTCGTCGTTGCGCTCGACCACCACGTCGGGCACGACGTACTGGGCGCCGCCCTCGGCGAACTTCAGCCCCGGCTTCGGGTCCAGGTGGTGCAGCGCCTCCACCGCCTCCTGGATGGTCGGGATGTCGTAGCGCGTCGCTTTCTGGATGACCGGGATGCGGTTGTACCCGATGTCGTCGAGGTGGTCGCGGACGAGGACGCGGAGCACGTCGGCGCACGGCGTCTCGTCGGTGATCTGAAGCAGCAGGCACTCGCGGAGCGAGCGGGCGCCGATCCCAGGCGGGTCGAGCTTCTGGATGACGCTGACCAGCACGTCCTCGACGTCGTCCTCGGACACGATCTCGTCGTAGGTCTGAGCAATCTCCAGGAGCGTGACCGGCGAGAACGTCTCGCGGGCGTCGGCCTCGTCGTCGGTCTCGCGGCGCTTGGTCTTGATGCGGGAGCCGATGTAACCGGTGCGGTCGATGAAACTGCACACGTGCTTGGCGAGCGCCCGCTGCGCGGGGTCGAGTTCCAGTTCGCCGAGTTGTTCGTCGAGGTGGTCCTGGAGCGACCGCGGGCGGTCCGGCATGTTCGCCATCGCGTCCATCTTGCGATCGCCTTCCTCCTCCAGGGCCCCGCGGCTGACCCGGTGCTCCTCGTTGAAGTGGTCGTCCCAGTCGCGGTTCAGCGCCTCCAGCCGGTTAAACTCGAGGTCGCCGGTGTCGTCGTGCTTGAGCGGGGCGTCGGGGTTGAACTCCGGCTCGGCCCCCTCCTCGTTCTCACCGAGTTGCTCCTTCTGCTCCAGGAACGGGTTCTCCTGCAACTCCTTCTCGATCTTCGCCTGCAGGTCGATGATGGGGAGTTGCAGGATCTCCATCGACTGGATCATCCGCGGCGCCAGGACCATTTTCAGGTCCATCCGCGTGTGCATGTCCATGCCGATCCGCATCCCGCTCATGTCGTCTCCGCCGTATGGTCGGCCCGGCCGCCCGGGGTAATCGGGTCAGAACGCCCGGCGCCCGTCGAGGGCGTCGGTCAGCATCTGCGCATTCGCCAACTCAAGGGACGCACCGGAGGGCAATCCGCGTGCCAACCGCGTGACCGCCGCGCCGCTCCCACTCAGCACGTCGGCGGCGTAGAGTGCCGTCCCGTCACCTTCCAGCGTGGGGCTCGTTGCCAGGATCACCTCCCGCACGCCGCCGCGCTTCACGCGATCGACCAGCGGGGTGAACGTCAGGCGGTCCGGGCCGATCCCGTCGAGCGGGGCGAGTCGGCCGCCGAGGACGTGGTATAGTCCGCGGAAACTCCCGGCCCGCTCGAACGAGGCCACGTCGCGCGGCGTTTCGACCACGCACACGACGCCGGCGTCGCGGCGCGGGTCGGAGCAGATTTCGCAGACCTCCCGGTCCGTGAGGGTGAAGCATTCCCGACACGGGCGGACGCGGTCGGCGACGGCGCGCAGCGCATCCGCGAGCTTCAGAGCCTGCGACCGGTCACCCGCCAACAGGGCGTGGGCGATGCGCTCGGCGCTCTTCGGCCCGATGCCGGGGAGTTTGGCCAACTCCTCCAGCAACCGCCCGATCACCCCCTGCGGTTCTCCCACGACTCTCGGCCCTCTCAGAACGGGATGTCGGCGTCCGGGTCGGCCGCGACCACGTCGGCCTCGCTGTCGAGATGGTCGGCAGCGACCGCGGCGACCACCTCGCGTCGGTTGAAAATGGCGACGGCATCGTCCCCCCGCCCGCCGACAGCGGGGGCCGCGTCGATGACCAGCCCGCGCGACTCGAGGTCGAGGCAGGCGAGCCGATCGGCCCGGACCGTGTACATCTTGGCCGAGTGGAGCGTGACCACAAAGTCGCGCACGGCCACCCCCCCGAGGTCAGGACAGACCCGGCAGCCCGCCGCCGAGCATTCCGGGCGGCAGTCCGAGACTCTCGGCCATCCTCGCCGACGCCGCCGCGACCTGGTCGCGGGCCTTCGCGAGCGCCTGGTTCACGGCCGCGGCCACGAGGTCTTCCAGCATCTCGCGGTCGCTCGTCGCCTCCGGGGCGATCGTCACCGACACGACCTCCATGCGGCCGTTAGCTTTCGCGATGACGTACCCGCCGCCGGCCGCCCCCTCCGCGAGGATGGCGCCGAGCTGGGCGTTAAACTTCTCCATCTCGTCCTTGATTTTCCCGCTGTTACCCATCAGGGACATCAGCGAGCCGAGTTTGCCGAACATTCAGATCGCCTCGTCGGTGTCGTCGGCCTGCGTCGCGGTTTGAGGTTCGGCGGTGGACGGGTCGAACGCATCGTCCACGTGCCACAATTGCGCCCCGAGCGCGTCGGCGGCCTTCTGGAAAAACGGCAGCGTCATGAGCGACTTCTTTCGCTCGCTTGCGGATACTGCCACCGGCCTCGTCGGCAGATCCGCGGTCGCCCCGCTCGGGGGGGCGTCGAACCGGACGACGACCGGCTGGCCGGTGACGCGTCGCAAGGCGTCTTGTACCCGCTGTTGCCCCAACTCCGTGGCACACGCCTGATACGCGGAATTATAGCCGGGTGGAAAGCGAATTGCCAGTGAATTTGGCCCGAAAATTGCAGGAGGAATCGCAGCTTCGAGTTGACTCGCCAGGAGTGGCGCTCGTTCGTGCAGCGCCCGCTTCGCCAACTGCCACACTTCCGCGAGCGTCGTTTCGTTCAGATCTCGGGGTACAACTGCTACCTCGGCAGGATTATCCGATCCATTTCGATCTTTCGCCAGCACCACTGGGTGGTTTTTTTTTACGGTATCGGCCGGGCTGTCGCTCACAGGACCGGCACCGTTGCTAACCGGCGCGACAGACAACGGGCCGCCGAGGGAAATTGATTGTAGCAACTGACCAACGGAGAGCACCTCATCCATACGCGAAAGCCGCACTACTGCCATCTCAAGTAGCACCTGACTGTGACCCGTGCTGCGTACACGAGCCTTCGTTGTGGTCCATACGTCGAGCCCAGCCAGAACGGTGTCGAGGCTGATTTTGCCACCGGTTTTCGAGACGCTGTCGAGAACGAGTGGCGTGTGAGGAAGTTCTTTCAACTCGGGGGCACACGTGACGAGCAAGAGTGCCCGCCAGTAATCGATGAGTTGGTCGAGGAGTTCGCCGACCTGGAGCCCGCGATCGACCCACTCGGTGAGTAGGCTCAGTGCCTTTGGCGCGTCGCGGTCGAGGATCGCGGTCGCCAGGCCGATCACGCGGTCGTCGCCGGCGGTGCCAAGGACCGCGTGGACGTGATCGGCCGTCAGTTTCCCGCTTGCCGACGCCAGCAACTGGTCGAGGAGCGACTGCGAGTCGCGCATCGACCCGGCGGCGCGGCGGGCGACGAGTTTCAGCGCGTCGTCGTCGGCCTGGTGCCCTTCCCGGCTCACGATCGCCTTCAGCTGGTCGAAGATGCGGCCGGGGCCGACGTGGGCGAAGTCGAATCGCTGGCAGCGTGACAGGATCGTGACGGGTATCTTCTGCACCTCGGTGGTGGCGAAGATGAACTTGACGTGCGGCGGCGGCTCCTCCAGCGTCTTGAGCAGCGCGTTGAACGCGCTGGTCGAGAGCATGTGGACCTCGTCGATGATGTAAATCTTATACCGGCCGCGGGTGGGGCGGAAGCCGACGTTCTGCCGCAGGTCGCGGACCTCCTCCACCTTGTTGTTGCTGGCCCCGTCGATCTCCAGCACGTCCACGTCCTCACCGGCCGCGACGGCGAGGCAACTGTCGCACTTGTCGCAGGGCGTGGGGGTTGTGCCGGTCTCGCAGTTGAGCGCCTTGGCCAGGATGCGGGCGGCGCTCGTCTTGCCGACGCCGCGGGCGCCGGTGAACAGGTAGGCGTGGGCGACGCGGCCGGCCTGGAGGGCGTTGACCAGCGCCTGCGCGACGTGCTCCTGCCCGATGAGTTCGGCGAACTGTTGAGGACGGTAGCGGCGCGCGACGACCGTGTATTCGGTCGCGGCGGGGGCCGGCGGGGGTAGTTTCTTCGCCATCGTGGGCACGTCCTGCGCGGGCATCTTTCCGACATCCTACCCGCCGGCCAGACCGGGTGCCATCACAGTCGGCTGCTGGTGGCGGACTCCCGGGAGTCCGGGTACGATTGCCCCGACCGACCCTCCCGGAGCAACCGTCATGGTCCGACGCACAGCCCTTCTGCTCGCCGTGGGACTCACCGTACCGCTTTCCGCCGCCGACTGGCCGCAGTTCCGCGGCCCGGCGCGGAACGGCCACTCGGCCGACACCGGACTCCTCAAGACGTGGCCGGCCGGCGGGCCGAAGCTCCTCTGGAGGTTCGCCGAGGGCGGGGTCGGCTACGCCGGCCCGGCGGTCGTCGGCGACCGGCTCTACACCTGCGGCGGGAAGGGGGACGAGGAGTTCGTCTACGCCCTCGACCTCAAGGCAACGCCGCCGACGGTCGTGTGGTCGGCGAAGGTCGGGCCGCTGTTCACCTGGCAGGGGAACAGTTGGAACGCCGGCCCGAACGTCACTCCCACCGTGGACGGCGACCGCGTCTACGCCCTCGGCGGTTTCGGCGATCTCGTCTGTGTCGAGGCCGAGACCGGCAAGGAACTCTGGCGCGTGAACTACGCGAAAGACTTCGGCGGCGAGGTGAACCCGATCGGCGGCGGGCTGACGCGGCCGTCGCCCCTCGGCTGGGGGAACGCCGCCGCCCCGCTGGTGGACGAGGGGACCCTCGTGTGCGTCGTCGGCGGGAGGCGCGGCCTGTTCGCCGGGCTCGACAAGGCGACCGGCAAGCTGTTGTGGCGGAGCGGGGAGGTGGGGGAGCAGGCGCCGTACTCGTCGCCGGTGGCGGCGAAGATCGGCGGCGTGCCGCAGTACATCTCCGCGACGAACAAGGGGCTCGTCGGCGTGGGGCAGAAGGGGCAACTGCTGTGGCGGTATGACCGCGCCGCGCCGTTCGACGACGTGGTCATTTCGTCGCCCGTCGTGCGCGACGGGGTTGTCGCGGTGAGCGTGGGGTTCGGCGAGGGGATCGAGGCCGTGGCGGTGGGCGCCGGGCCGGGCGGCACGCTGACGGCGACGAAGGTGTACGCCTCCAAGGAGATTCAGAACCGCGACGGCGGGTTGGTGCTCGTAGGCGACCACCTGTACGGGCACTCCGAGCAGGGCGGTTGGGTGTGCGCCGAGTTCAAGACCGGCAAGGTGCTGTGGACCGAGGCGAAGGCGCTGGGCCGCGGCGTGATATCGGCCGCGGACGGCAAGCTGTATTGTGCCGCCGAGAAGGGCGGGGTGGTCGTCCTGCTGGACGCCTCGACCGAGGGCTGGAAGGAGGCAGGGCGGCTCGCGCTGCCGGCGGCGTCGAAGCAGCGGAAGCCGCAGGGGATGCTGTGGACGCACCCGGTTGTCGCCGACGGCCGACTCTACGTCCGCGACCAGGAGTTGCTGTTCTGCTATAGCGTCAAGGAGTAGTTCTCCAGACCGCGTCGCGGCGGGTTCAGCTCACGACCCGCCGGGGCACCGGTCCGCCGTCCTGTGTGCGGCGGATCAGCGCGTCGTGCGTCGCCAACTTGTACAGGTCGCCGAGCGTCGGGTAGTTGAAGCACGTGTCCAGGAACAGCTTCGCCCCGCCGCCGGCCATCAGCGCCAGCAGCCCGATGTGAACGATCTCGCTCGCCAGTTCGCCGATCACGTGGACGCCCAGCAGCTTCATGTCGGCCGCGTCGAACACCAGTTTCAGGAACCCCGTCCGGTCGCCGATTATTTTGCCGCGCGGGTTCTGGGCGTAGTCGGCGCGGCCCACCAGCACCGCGTGTCCCTTCGCCGCCGCCTCCGGCTCCGTCAACCCTGCGGCACTCACCTCCGGGATCGTGTATATCCCCGCCGGGAGGAACTTCGCCACCGCCTCCTTGGCGTTCGACCCGAACATGTGGCAGGCGGCCACCCGCCCCTGCTCGGCGCTCGTGCTCGCCAGCGCCGGAAAGCCGATCACGTCGCCGACCGCGTACACGTGTGGCACCGTCGTGCGGAAGTGCTCGTCGACCGCGATGAGCCCCTTCGGGGTCACCTCGAACCCCGCCGCCCGCGGGTTCAGCTCGGCGGTGCGGCTGGTGCGGCCGGCACACACCAGCACCTGATCGACCTGCAACACGGCGCCGCTGGTGAGGGTGAGCGTCGTCTCGCCAATCCGCGGCGTGTCGCACGTCGCGACCTTTTCGTTCCACCAGAAGCGAATGCCGGTCGCGGTCATCGCCCCGGCCAGTGCCGCCGACAGGTCGGGGTCGAGGAACGGCAGCAGGGTGTCGCGGCCGTCGATGAGGTGGACGCGGGTGCCGAGGGCGGCGAACATGCAGGCGTACTCGCTGCCGATCACGCCGGCCCCGACCACCGCCAGCGACCGCGGCAGGGCCGAGATGAACAGGAGTTCGTCCGAGTCGTGGACCCGGTTCGACTGGAACGGGAACAGCGCCGGCCGGGCCGGCGACGAGCCGGTCGCCACCAGCACCTTGTCGCCGCGCAGGAACACCTCCCCACCGGGCGGCGTCGGCCGCTGCACGCGGACGGTGTTCGGGTCGTGAAAGCTGCCAATGCCGTGGAATACGGTAACCCCGTAGGCGTCGAGGCGGGCGCGCATCTGCGTCGCCTCGGTGGCCTTCACCGCTCGCTCGTGGCGGAGCAGGTCGTTGACGGTAAGCCCGCGGCGTAGGGACAGATCGACGCCGTGCAGCGCGCGACTGCGGACGCCGCTGAGGGCGAGGGCGGTTTCGCGGAGGGTCTTGCTCGGGATGGTGCCGGTGTTGACCGCCGCCCCGCCGACGAGCGGCGTCGCTTCGACGACGGCGACTTTGCGGCCGAGGAGCGCGGCGGTCTCGGCCGCGGCCGTGCCGCCGGGGCCGGCGCCGATCACCACCAGGTCGAACGGCACGGCGTCGGGCATGGCGCGGCTCCGGGAGTCGGGTTCATCCTACGGCGGGCGCTTCCGGCGCGGCCGTCGGTGTGGTATCACGAACGTCGCCCAGGGGCGCGGCCGTCGGTGTGGTATCACGAACGTCGCCCAGGAGCCGCCGCCATGCCCGACCGCAGCCGCACGACCGGCACCGGCCTTCAGGTCCTCGTCCTGCTCGCCGTCTTCGCCTCGGGAATGCTCGCCCTCGCCGGCGTCGCGGTCGGCGTGTATTTCGCCCTGCAACAACCGCCAGCCGCGGTCGTGGAAAACCCGCCTGCGGGGCCGCCGCCCGAGCCGCCCGCGCCGGTCGCGCCGCACCCGCAAATGCCACCCGAGCCGCCCGCGCCGGCGGAGCGGCTGTTCCAACGCGTATGGACATCACCACTCGGGCCGGGGGCGAAAGGCGGGTTCATTGTCCTCGCCGCCGACGGCAAGCACGTCTTCGCGCAGGACGGCGGCGGGGTCCGAGTGTTCGACGCCGCCACGGGAACCCAGACGACGCACCTGACCGGCACCGGCGTGCCCCCGACGGGCGGCGCGCTGCTGACGCTTGGCCGGGACAAGGTGGTCCTGACGAGCCCGTTCCACCCGATCCCGACGGTGTGGCACGTCACCGGGACGCAGGCCGGCGAACTGTTGCCGCGGCCGTTGCTCCCGCCGCCGACGCCGCGGAACGACACGCGATTCGCGGTGAGCGGCGACGGGAAGTACCTGTTCGTCGGCTCGAAGAGCCCGTTCGGCGGGCCAGTCGGGAGTAGCGGGTACAAGCTCTTCGAGACGGGGAGCGGGCAGAGTATTGGGGGCGGGTGGTGGGAGCCCGGCAACGCCCGCTTCACGGCCGATGGGGCGAAGCTCTTCCTCGCGGAGCCGGGCGGCCGGTGCCGCTGGCTGAAGGTGCCCGGCGGGGCGCAGGAAGCGGGCTGGCTCTACCCCGCGGCGGGCGTAACCGACCCGCTCGTGTCAATGTCCGCGGACGGCGGGCTGATCCTGTACGCCGGCACGCCGATGGCGCTCGACCGCGGCCGCTACCTGCTTGACGGCAGGACGGGCCAGGTACTCCGCAACGTCTGCCTCGACCCCGCCCGCGGCCCGTCGCTGCTGACCACCGACGGCCGCTGGTTGCTCGGCACGTCCGGCACAGACGTTGTGATCGCCGAGCCCCGCGCTGGCACCGAACTGCTACGCGAGCCCGTCGCCGACGGCTTGAAGGACGTAGCATTCCGCGCCGACGGCCGGGCGTTCGCAGCCCACGACGCCGACGGGGCGCTCGTGCTCTACCGGCTCGAGCGCGACCCGCCGCCCGCAACACCCTCGGTCGCGGCAACGCCGTTGAGCCCCGTGCCCGACCCGCTGCCGCCCTTCGCCGGTGGGTTCCCGGCGCCCGGCCCGTTCCCGATGGGCGGCACCTTCCCGATGTCCGGTCCGTTCCCCCCAACGAACCCGGGCACGCTCACCCCGATGCCACGTCCGGCGGCGCCGCCGGCGCTGACAGCCCGCTGGACCGCACCGGCCGACGTCGGCCAACTGGACCTTAAACCGGAATTCGGGCCATCATACACCCGCGACGGCTCGGTAATCATCCAATACGGCGGCACCAGCGGCGTGATCCTGGCCTATGACGCGATCGACGGCACCCCGCTGCCCGGCTACGCCGGGCAACAGGGGAATCAGGCCCTCGGCTGGCTGGCGACGTTCGGCGACCGCGTGGCGTCGTCCGGGCGAGACGGCGTCGTGAAGGTGTGGATGGCGAAGACCGGGGCCCCCGCGTCAGACCTCACGTTCCCGGCGTTACCAATCCCCGGGAAGCAGGTCTACAACTCGTACAAGGCGGTGTCGCCGACGGGCCGCTACACCGCACACGGCCGGGCGTCGCCGACGAGCGGCACCGCGGGGCAGTACCGCGTCCGCGACACGACCACGGGCAAGGACGTGCTCGAAGGACACTGGCTGGCCACGTCCGGCTCGGGGCACATCTCGTTCTCGCCGGACGAACTGCGGGTGCTCGTCGTCAACGGCACCGGGAAGGCGACGTGGTTCAAGCTGCCGTCCGGCGAGAAGGACGCCGAGTGGGGCGGCCCCGGGCCGCAGGTGACCAACCGGGTGTCGTCGGTGTCGGCCGACGGCCGCCGGGTCGTATTCTCTGGGAAGATCAACACTTCGCAGGAGACGGGCGTTGTGGACGGCCGCACCGGCGAGCTTCTCCGCCGGTTAGACACGCCCCAGTACCAGGCGGCCGTGGCGTCACTGTCGCCGGACGGGAACCTGGTGGCGGTGCCGGTGCAGGAGTTGCGGGACGGCATCCGCTGGCACGTGGACGTGATCGAGGTGGCGACCGGGAAGAAGCTCGGCCGCGTCTCGCCGCCCCGAGAAGGTGGCGACGACGTCCCGGTACCGCGGTTCTCGCCCGACGGAAAGTCGATCGCCGTGACGTTCCGCACGGCGCGGCAGGTGGCGGTGTACGCCGTCACACCCGAGAGCCAGTAGTCGGGACGCGGACGTCGGCGCCGGTCGATTACCCCGCCAGGTGCCGCACGATCTCGTTCTCGATGGTGGCCGTCGTGCCCGTGCCGCCGAGGTCCGGCGTCAGCCCGACGCCGGCCTGGAGCGTCTGCATTACTGCCTGCTCGATCCGCCCGGCCGCGACGCGGTGGCCGACGTGGTCGAGCATCATCGCCGCGCTTCGGACCACGGCGATCGGGTTGGCCTGCCCCGATCCGGCGATGTCCGGCGCGCTTCCGTGGACGGCCTCGAACACGGCGAACCGGCCGCCGTAGTTCGCCCCCGGTACCACCCCCAGACCGCCGACCAGGCCCGCGCACAGGTCCGAAATCAGGTCACCGAACTGGTTCTCCATCACCAGCACGTCGAACCGCGTGGGGTCGGCCGCGAGCTCCAGGCACACGTTGTCGATCGGCTTCTCGTCGAACAGGATGAACGGGAACTCGTCGGCCACGGTGCGAGCGCACTCCAGGAACAGGCCGTCCGAGAGCCGCATCACGTCGGCCTTGTGGCAGAAGGTGACGACGCGGCGGCCGCGGACCCGGGCCAGTTCGAACGCGAACCGCACGATTCGCTCGGCCGCCGGCCGCGTCACCAGCCGCACACTCTCGACGACGCCCGGCACCACCTCGTGCTCCAGCCCGGCGTACAGCCCCTCGGTGTTCTCGCGGACGACAATCAGGTCCACGTTCTCGTAGGGCGTCTTCACCCCCGCCAGCGACTTCACCGGCCGAACGCTCGCGAACAGGTCGAGCCCCTGCCGCAGCCGCACGTTGATGGAGCGAAAGCCGTGACCCACGGGTGTGGTACACGGCCCCTTCAGGGCCACCCGATACCGGCGGATGAGGTCGAGGGTTTCATCCGGGAGCGGGTCGCCGTATTGGGCCACGGCCGTGGCCCCGGCGGCGGCGCGGACCCAGTCGATCCGCACGCCCGCGGCGGCGACCACCCGGCAGGCGACGGCGGTGACCTCGGGGCCGATCCCGTCGCCGTCGATCAGGACCACTTGCACGGGACGGCCTCCGCGGGCGGGTGTCAACTACAGCATGCCGACCGCCCCGCGGGTCGGCAACCCGTCGGGTCCGGGGAACCCGATTGTGCCGGTTGTCCGGGCCGCGGTTTCGCATCGGGAACTTCATCTGCTAGAATCGTGTCTAAGAGAGACCTGAGGGGAACACGGATGGACGCGACGATTCGCGCGACCTGCCCGAGTTGTAGCGCCGGCCTGAAAATTCCGGCCAAGTGGGCGGGGCAGGCGGTGAAGTGCAAGAAGTGCGGCGCCGTGGTACGCACGAAGGCCCCGGCCGACACGCCCGCCCCGGCGCAGCCCCCGCTCGAACTCCCGCCCGATAACGAATTCGCGGGGCTGAACACTTCGCGCCCGGCGGCGTTTAACCCGTTCGACCCCGACACCGGCGGCGTCGCACCGCCCCCGCCGCACTTCGACCCGGCCGCGTACTACGGCCCGCCCCCGGGCTACCCATACCCCA
>JBGAQM010000556.1:0-2417 GCA_044220735.1 Urbifossiella sp.
CCAGCCCCACCAGCGGCGTCGCGGCGCCGTCGATGCCGAGGCCGAGCGGCACCGACAGCACCACGAGCCTGCCCTTGCCGCGGTCGAAGACGCTCGCCACCGCGCCCCCGCTGCCGGCCGTCGCCAGCGGCCGGCCGCCGACGATCGACCGGTAGCGGTAGCGCTGCGTCGGCACGGCGGCGCCCGTCGGGAGCCACGTCAGTGCGGCGTCCTCCGCGACCGAACCCAGCTCCGGCAGCTTCAGCTCGGCGACGCCGGGGCCTGTCAGCTGGCCGTCGCTCACGACCAGGGTGCCGCCGGCGTCGAGGTACGCGGCCAGCTTCTCGCCCCACTCGGTGCTCAGCGTCACCTCGCCGGCCAGCACCACGACGGGGTACTGGTCCACCGCGTCGCGCTTCGTCGGCGACGTGACCAGCACGTCGAAGACGTTGCCGAACACGCCGGGGAGGAAGTTCTGGTTGAGGGCAGTGTTCGGCTCCGCTTCCTTCGGGCCGTAGGGGTGGTAGGCCACGCCGAACCACTCCTTCAACATCCGCGCATGCCGGCCGAACCGCAGCACGTCCGGGTTCGCGGCCGGGTCGAAGCCGAAGTACGCCGGCTGATAACCGTTCGGATCCCAGCCGTGGGTGTGGTCGAGGAGGAAGGCGATCGGCGTGAACGGCGTGCCGCGGTCGGGGTGGGCCTTCGTCACGGCGAGGAACTGCTCGACGAGACGGCCCTTCGGCGAGAGCTGGATCGGCTGCCGCGGGGTGGAGCCGCCGCCGGGGGTCCAGAACTCGTCGAAGCCCTGCTCGTGGTAGAAGAGCGCGGACCCGGACATGTACTCGTGCCACAGGTCGAACTTGTACCACGTGCTCCCGGCGCCGGCGAAGGCGTCGTAGTAGTTGTCGTAGACGTGCTTCGGGTGGGCGTAGGTGCCCTGCTCGGAGTACATGGTCGCGGCGTCGCCGAAGTTCGACGAGCGGTACGTCGCCCACGAGCCGCCGTACTGCCGGGCGCCGCCGCGGAGAAACGCCAGCCGCATCCCCAGCCCCGGCAGCACGGTCGAACTCTCGTAGCCGACGGTGCGGGCGCCCCACTCGCGTGCGGTGTGCGCGAACGCGGTCATCTCTGCCGACTGGCACGGGATGTAGAGCTCGTAAGGGATCACGCCAGGCTCGCCGAAGACGGCCGTTTGCTTCGCGGCGACGCCGGCGCGGAACAGCTCGGCGTGCGCGGCCAGCGCCTCGGCGCGGGTCTTCGCGGCCTTCAGCTTCTCCGTCAGCGCCTTGCCGTCGAGCGGGACGGAGTGGCCGAGGCTCTCGCCCTGGATGGCGCCGACGTAGCGGTCGCGGTACTTGGCCCAGTTCTCCTTCGCCCGCGGGGTTAGCGCCTTGGCGTCGATGTAGTTGCCCATGTTGGCGAACGCCCGCGTCGGGTTGGCGTCGAGCCACGCGGCCACGGCGGGGTTGTCGAGCACGTTCGGGCCGCCGCCGTGGAACGCGGGCACGATGCGCGGGTCGGAGAAGATGGGCACGTCGGCACGGCCGCCGAACTCCTTCTTGAACGCAGCCAGCAACGCCGGCTCGGTGTGGAACGGCACGAGCATCCGCTTCGGGTCGGCGGAGGCCAACTCGTCCTCCCACGCCTTGCCGACGTTCCACAGGTAGAGAAAACCCTTGTCGCGGAACGTCGCCGGCTTCCAGGCTGTGGGCGGCGCGAAGGAACCGGCCAGCGGCGACAGCGGCTCCGCTGCGACCTTGGGGTTCGTTCGCAGCGATTCGAGGAACGCCCACGTCGGCCGGGCGGGCTTGTCGCGGTGGTAGGGGTGATAGCTCTTGTCGGTGGTGAGGCAGAAGCAGTCGATCTGCCGGTGCCCCGGCTGCTTCGCGTGGGCGTGCAGCGTCAGCTTCGCCGGCCCCTTCGCCAGCGGGATCGGCCGCGAGTCCCACACGAACGCCCACTTCCACAGCAACTTCAGTTCGTCGTCGTCGTCCACGTCGGGGCCGGGCTTTTCGCCGAAGACGACGCGCCGCGGCGGGCTCCCGGGCTGCTCAACGGTGACGGCGAACAGCTCGCTCTGTGCGCGCCAGTCGCGGTAGCGCACCCAAAGTGTCCACTCGCCGGCCTCGGGCAGCTCGATGTCGGTGAAGGCGCTCGCGGTGGCGTCGTCGGGGCCGCATGCAATGCTGAGCCAGCCGCTCTCGCCGCCCTGCGTCCACTCGGGGGCGATGCCGGGGCCGGAGAGCGACCAGTGGCCCTGTGTCTTGCCGCCCATGTCCGGGAAACAGTGCCCGCGCACGCCGGCCAGGTGCTCGGCCTCGACCCAGACGGACTCGGCGGCGAAACCCGCGACGGGGGTGAGAAGCGCGAGCGCGACGAGTGCGTAACGCATGGGGTGGCTCCGTGAGAGGAGCGATTGTCGCCGCGCGGCGGGG
>JBGAQM010000557.1:0-2404 GCA_044220735.1 Urbifossiella sp.
TTCAACCGTGTCATGGCGTCCTCCGTGGGGCCGGCTTGTAACCCGCCCCACACCCGCCCGGGTTAGGCATCAAGCCCCGATCATGTCGCCGCGCGGGGCGGCGCGTGAAACGAAAAACTGCCGACAACAAGTAGTCCGACCGCTTGCGGCTTAGCGTCGGGCAACGCCAAGCCGCAAGCGGTCGCTCGGGTTCCTGGTTTTCTCTGACGCGCACCTACACCCCGGTACGCACCATCAGCCCGCGGCCGGCGGTCACCCCGCCCATCACCCAGCGGTTCACGTCGCGCAGCATGTGCGAGTGAACGTTCTGCGCCGTCGGGTAGCCGGTCAGCCGCACGTCCGCGCCGGCGGCGTAGAGGAGGCGGAAGTCGCGCTCCGCGGTCGAATACGGCACCACCGGGTTGGACACGCCGTGACCGATGAACACCGGCAGCCCGCGCACCGTTCGCAGGTCGAACAGCGGCTTCCCCGCCGGCTTCGGCATCAGGCCGTTCAGCGCGATCACGCCCGCCACGCGGTCGGCCAGTTGGAGCCCGGCGCGGTACGCGGCCGTGGCCCCGTCGCCGACGCCGAGGAGGAACACGCGCTCCGAGTGGACGTGGTACGTGCGGCGCGTCTGCTCGACGGCGGCGAGGAGGTAGTCGGTGACGTCGTCGGCGCTGGCGTCGGCCCAGCCGAAGCCGCGGCCGTCGGCGTGGAGGCCGCGGAGAGTCAGGCCGATGTAGTTGCGGCGGCTGACGCGCGGCAGCAGCTTCGCGCCGGAGTCTTCCGTGCCGCCGGCGGGGTGGAAGGTGACGACGAGCGGGTACGGGTAGCGCGGCTGGTAGTCGGTCGGCAGGAACGTGCGGACGGGGCGGTCCGGGCGGGCCGGCAGCTCGGTGGCGTAAACGCCCTCGGCCGGCCGGTCGAGTCGCCAGTGGGTCTGCGTGGCGTCCGTCATGGGCAACCCGTGTGGTCCGGTTGGGTCGTGGATCGACGGCGAGTGGGTCGAATCCGCGACAACTCTACGTTCGCGGTCCGGGCCTTTCAAGCCGACCGCGGCCGCAACTTGAGTCGAACACGTCGGATTCGGCGCCGCGGCGCCCGGTTGCTCCGCCTGGGTACTGTCACTGGACTGGATAACCTGGGGAGGGTCAACAAGGCGGGCGGATTGGGGAGCGAATTCCGCGCCGCCGCGCCCGGAGACGCGGCGTACCGGGCAGAACCGTGCCAGTCGCTACAACCGGATGACCCCCCGCGCCGTCAGGTACCCGACCACCGCGGCGACGCCCTCCTCGACCGACTGCGTCGCCGTATCCAGCGTCAGTTCGGGGCTCGTCGGCGGCTCGTAGGGGTCGTCGATGCCGGTGAACCCGGCCGCCTTCCCGGCCGCGACCGCGGCGCGCGCCTGGCGGTACAGCCCCTTCGGGTCGCGCCGCTCGCACGTCTCGATCGGCGTGTTCACGAACACCTCCACGAACGGCAGCCCCGCGGCCGCGTGCGCCGCCCGGGCCGCGTCGCGGTCCGCCCGGTACGGGCTGATGAAGCTCGTCAGCGCGACCAGCCCGGCGTCGGCGAACAGCTTCGCCACCTCGCCGATGCGGCGGACGTTCTCGACCCGGTCGGCGGCGGCGAACCCCAGGCCGAACCGGCCGGCCGCGGCCGCGTCGTAGCCGCGGGCGTCGGCGAGAATCTTCGGGCTGGCGTTGAGCCCGAAGCGGACGTTGTCGCCGTCGAGGACGTACGCCGCGTGCCCGGCGCTCACGAGGGCGTGCTCGACGGCCGTGGCGATCGTGCTCTTGCCGGAACCGCTCAGGCCGGTGAACCAGACGGTCGCGCCGGTCTGCCTCAGCAGCGCGGCGCGGTCGGCGCGGGTGACGGTGCCGGCGTGGTGGAAGACCTGCGGGGGCGGGAGTTCGGACATGCGGTCAGTCTACAGCGCCGCCAGCACCGCCGCGTGCCGCGGGCCGTGCGCCGCCAGCGCGAACCGGCGGCGGTTCTCGTCCACCGGCGTGATCTCGATCCGCAGGTGATCCGCCGGCAGGGTGACTTCAACCTTGTCGGCCCACTCGACGACGCACACGCCGTCGCCGTGGAAGTACTCGTGGACGCCGAGGTCGGCGAACTCGCGGGGGCCGGCGAGGCGGTAGGCGTCGAAGTGGTAGACCGGCAGCCGGGCCGGGTACTCCTGGATGAGCACGAACGTCGGCGACGTGACGGCGGCGGGGTTGCGGACGCCGAGGCCTTCGGCGACGGCGCGGGTGAGGTGCGTCTTGCCGGCGCCGAGCGGCCCGACGAGCGCGACGACGGCGCCGGGGAACAGCAGCGCCCCGAGGCGGCGGCCGAACGCCTCGGTGGCGGCGAGGTCGGGGACGTCGAGTGTCATGTGAACAACCAACCGCTTGCGGCTTCGCGCCGGGCAACG
>JBGAQM010000065.1:0-20879 GCA_044220735.1 Urbifossiella sp.
CGATCGGCTCGCGGCTGTCGTACGACACGGCCGCGACGCGGCCGCCGCCGAAGTCCTCCAGCACCATGCTCTTGATCAGGTCGTTGATGTCGAGTTCCTGGAACGCCAGGTCGACGCGGGCGTCGCCGTCCACCTCGCCGCTGCGGGAGAAGTAGCCGACGCCGCTGTTGAACATGACGACGCGGGTGACGGGCAGCGTGACGGCGGGGCGTAGGTCCTGCTTGGCGTCGGCGAGTGCCTCGGCGGCGAGCCACCGGTCGGCGGCGACGCCGGCCCCGATCGCGCCGGCCAGGGGGACGGACCAGACGAGCTTGCGGCGCAGCATGGCGAACCCTCGGGGAGTATAGCGGCGCCGGCCGGCACCGCGGCCACACTCTACCCGGGCCAAGCCGCGGCGCCTCTCCCGCGTTGGCGAGTTGTTACGAGTTCGTGACCGACGGCGGTGCGCCACACCGCGTCGAGCCGGGCTGCGAGCGGGGCCCAGTCGTACCGCTCCAACACCTCCTCGTGGCCGCGCTCGGCCTGCTCCGCGAGCTCGTCCGGGCGGCGGATACCCTCCACGATCGCGGCCGCCAGCCCCTCGGGGCCGTCGGTCACGACGAGGTCGCGGCCGGGGGTCAGCGTCAGCCCTTCGGCGCCGACGCGGGTGCTGACCACCGGCGTCGCGGTGGCGAGCGCTTCGAGGATCTTCAGGCGCGAGCCGCCGCCGATGCGCAGTGGCACGGCCAGCATCCCGCACGTCGCCAGAAACGGCCGCACGTCGGGCACGTCGGCGAACAGCTCTACGCCCGGCATCGCCGCGGCGCGGGCGCGGAGCCACGCCGGCGGGTGACGGCCGACCAGCGACAACGTCGCCGTCGGAACCTTCGCGCGGACGGCGGGGAAGATGTCGTTCAGCAGGAGGTTCACGCCGTCGAGGTTGGGGCGCCAGTCGAGGCTGCCGAGGAACAGGATTCGCCCGGGGTCGCGCTCCACGTCGCGCTGCGGGCGGAAGTACGCCGTATCGACGCCGTTCTCGACCACGGCCGGCGACTCGACGCCGAACCGCTCGCGCATCATCGCGGCGTCGTCGGGGCTGACGGCGACGGACGTGGTGGCGGCGGCCATCGCCCAGCGCTCGAACCGCTCGAACTTGTGCCACTGCTTGCGGACGTACCAGCGCTTCACGGGGTTCTGCTCGGCCTCGACGTACCGCCGCCAGATCAGCGACTCGACGTTGTGCGCCATCACCACCCACCGGGCGGCGGCGAGGTCGGCGTCGCCGAGGGCGTCGCGCAGCACCTGGGCGTAGGGCGTCCACTCGCAGTGCCACACGTCCACGCGGCCGGCCGCGGCCAGGTCGCGTGCCGCGGCGGCGAGCGCCGGGCTGGCGTGCGTGGCGACCGAGTACGGCAGCGGCGACAGGAGGTTCCCCGCGAGGCGGGCGTAGAACCCGGGGCCGGACTTCGGCGGCACCGTCCGCTCCACCACGACCGTTTCGACGCCGATGCCGCGGAACGCGGCGGCGGCGGCGGCGGCCTCGTCGCGGTCGGGATTCTTGTGACACAGGACTGTCACGCGGTGGCGGTCGGCGAGGCGGGCGAGGAGGTTGAACGTGCGGATGCGCTTCCCGGAGGTGAGCGGGAACGGGAGTTCTTCGTCGAGCACGGCGACGCGGAGCGGGCGCATGGCGGAATCCTTCCCCCGGGTGGGCGAGGGATTGTGCCCGATTGTGGGGACGGGGTGCAACCGCAAGTTGGCGAAGTGGTTGAGTTACCACTTGTGGCTTCGCGTTGGGCGACGCCAAGCCGCAAGCGGCAACTCGGCTAGACGGCCGCCGTGTCGAGCACCAACTGCCCCTTCTCCAAGTGGAGGATGCGTTGCGCCCGCGCGGCGGCCTTCGGGTCGTGCGTCACCATGATGATCGTCTTGTTCAGCTGGCTCCGCACCACCTCCATCAACGTGAGGATGGCGTCGGCGCTCTTCGTGTCGAGGTCGCCGGTCGGCTCGTCGGCAACGATCAGCGTCGGGTCGGTCACCAGCGCCCGGGCGATGCCGACGCGCTGCTGCTGGCCGCCCGACAGCTGGCCCGGCCGGTGCGTCATCCGGTCCGTCAGCCCGACCAGGTCCAGCGCCGTCTCCACCTGTTTGCGCCGCTGCGCCTTCGTGAGCGGCAGCAGCAGGAGCGGCAGCTCGACGTTCTCGTACGCGGTGAGGACGGGTAACAGGTAGTAGAACTGGAACACGAACCCGACGTGCCGCGTCCGCCAGCGGGCGAGTTCGCTCTCGGACATGGCGGAGATGGCGTTCGGGCCGACGGTGATGGTCCCGGCGGTCGGCCGGTCGAGGCCGGCGATGAGGTTCAGGAGCGTCGTCTTGCCCGACCCGGACGGCCCCATCAGCGCCAGGAACTCCCCCTCGCCCACGTCGAGCGTGAGCCCCTGCAGCACCTCGATCGTCTCGGTGCCGCGGGTGAACGACTTGTGCAGGTCGCGGACTTCGACGATGGCCGGCATTTCGAGACCTGATGTGGTGAAGGGGTCAGTATAGAAGGCCCGCGCGTCGCGACGGGTTGGCGGTACCGGCCCCCTATTCCCACGTCTGATCCCCGGCGTTCGGCGTGAACGGGCGGTTGATGACCATCGCCGTCACGCTCATCTTCGGCTTCAGGAACGACCCGGCCTGCTCGCCGCGCGGCAGGTACACCCGGATGCGCACCTTGATGACGTTCTTGCTGTCGTCGGCGATCGGCATCACCCGGTGCAGCATGCCCCGGTAAGTGCGCGTCGGGTCGGCGTCGGCTATTAGCTGGCACTCCAGCCCCGGGCGGATGCGCATGATCTGCCGCTCCGGCACGTCCAGCTCCACCTCCATCTTCGCCAGGTCGGCGATCTCGCACAGGCTGGCCGACACATTGAACGCCGCCGGGCTGACCAGGCTGCCGCGGTCGGCCTTCTTGGTCAGCACCGTGCCGTCGATCGGGGCCACGATGGTGCAGTTGTCCAGCAGCCGCTTCGACTCGTCGCGGCGGGCCTCGGCGGCGGACACCTCGGCCCGCGCCGCCCGGGTGTGCGCCTTGCTCGTCGTCTGCTCGGCCTCCGTCGCCTCGACCTCACGCATCGCCGCCTCCACGTCGGCGCGGGCGGCCACGGTGTCGGCGTCGGCCACCTGCTTGTCGGCGTCGTACTTCTGGAACTCCTGCGCCGAGATGCCGCCGCCCGCGCGCTGCTGGCGGGCCTGCTCGAAGTCCTTCGTCGCCCGGTCCTGCACCGCCAGCGCCCGCGTCACTCGGGCCTCGGCGGCGGCCCGCGCAGACTTCGACTTCGCCACCCGCACCGCCGCCGCCGCCTCGCCCGCCTCGGCCTTCGCCACCTGCGCCTCGGCCGACTTCACCGACGCCTCCTCCGTCTTGAACCTGTTCGCGTACTGCGAGTTCAGCAGGGTGGCGAGCGTCTCGCCCTGCTTCACCTGCTTCCCCTCCCAGAACGTGATGCTCGTCAGCTCCCCGGCCACGTCGCGCGGGCTGACCGCGATCTGTAGGAACGGGATGAGACTCCCCTTGAGCGGCAGCAGTACTTCGCCCGGCGCCGCGGCCGGGCCGGCGGCGGTTGGCGCGGCCGAAGCGCCGGACGCCTTCGCGGCCGGTTCGCCGCCGTCGGCCGGGCGGGCGGTGCTCGACTGGCGGTAGTAGCGCACGCCGACGCCGACCCAGCTCACGGCGAGCAGCGCGCACAGCAGCCAAGGCACCCACGACCCGCTGCGGCCAGACCCGGTTTGGGTGCCGAGTTGGCCGTCGAGCCGGAGCTCCTTCACGCGGTTGACGAGTTCCCCGTTCACGGTCGGCGTCATCGCGGCTCCAGCGGTGGGCGGGATGGTGTGATCTTAGTCTCGGTCGCCGACCCAGGAACAGGCCGGTCGGCCGTCAGTTGTACTTCGTAGCATGACCTCCGGGTTTCAACCGGGGGCGGAAGTTCATGTGGCACCGGGTATTCGGGCGAAATGACGCACAGGTTCCGCCGTCGGACCTCGCCGCGGAGCTCCACGCGGTCGGGTTGGCCGTCGAACCGCATTTCCGCGGCGACGACCTCGGCTGGACCGCCGGCGAACTCCGCCTGCCGGGCCTGAACACGCCGGTATCACTCGACCGTTACCTGACCGCCGAAGACGACATCCGCGCCGAGTTGAACGCCCACGCGGCCGAGCTCGAAACGTGCGACTACAGCCCAAACGCGGCGCCGCTCGTCGAGCACGTCGCGCTGACCAAGCAGTTGATCGTGATCCGCAAGCCGGTGGACGCACACGACGAGGTGGCGCTGGAGAAGCTACTGACCGCGGCGTGCCGGCTGCTCGCGGCCCGCACCGACGGCGTGTACCAGATTGACGGGCTGGGCTGGTTCGCGGCGGACGGCGAGTTGCTGGTGCGGGAGTACTGAGCAAGGCGAGCCGGGCCGCGTGTGGCACTCCGACCCCTCACGGGCCGGCTCCGAAGCTCATCCGATCGCGTCAGTCGTCGAGGGTGACCACCTCGCGGCCGAGGGCGGTGACGCTGGCGGCGAACACCTGCATCGACACCGTCTGGCGGACGAACCGGACGGACCCGTCGCACATCGACACGTTAATGCCGCCGGTGTGGAGCGAGTACGGCTCGCCGCTGTTGGTGCAGTTCATCGGCTCGGCCCCGCCCGAGAGGCCGTTCCCCGAGTCCCCGGCCGGGTCGCACCCGTTGAGGGTGATCTCGTTCGCTTCGTCGCACCACGCCGACCCGCCGATGGTGTTGGTCGAGACTTCCTTGCCGCCCGGCCCCCAGCGGTCGGCCCGGCCGGTGATCTCGACGTAGAACAGGGTGTTCGACAGGCCGTCGCGGCAGGCGTTGAAGCCGAACGTCCGCGTGGTGGCGCCGGAGTTGAACGAGTGCGGGCCGACCGGCGACGCCTTCGTCTGGGCCAGCGCGCCGAGGGCGTCGTTCGCACCCGTGCCCACCTCGCGGATCACCGTGTAGTCGGCCACCCCGGCGTTCTTGACCGTGTAGGTCGTGCTACCGACGGTGTGGGTGAACGTCGGCGCCTTGCGGTCCGGGTTGAGACCCGAGGGGCAGATGAACACGTTGATCTTCGTCTGCACCGCCGTCGCGTTGGCCGCGTCGCCGAAGTGGAGCTTGATGTTGTAGGCGTTCCGCACGTTGTCCTGCTCGATGAACGGCAGCAGCCAGACCGCCCACCCCTGGTAGGCGTTCGCCGGCACGTCCAGCCGCGGGAACCCGCCGGACGCCACCCGCGTCGGCGGGGTGATCTTGTACACGTCGTGGAAGCTGTGGCAGGCCAGGCTGATCTGCTTCATGTTGTTGGCGCACTTCGTCCGGGCGGCCGACTCCCGGACCTTTTGCACGGCCGGGAGGAGCATCCCGATCAGGATCGCGATGATCGCGATCACCACCAGCAATTCGATGAGGGTGAAGCCGGACCGGCGGCGCAGGGCACGCATCGGATCCTCGGGAGAGTGGAATGAGGAGGGATACCGGAGGGTCGAGTAAGAGCGCGCGCCCGCCGGTCGATTACATCGATCAGAATACATGAAGCTCGCGTGAAGGGTCAACGGTGAAGTTCAGCGTTCGTTGTCCGGCATCGGCCCGGCCGATGGCGCCGCTTCCCGGCGCCCCGTGGAAAGCCGGCCCCCCGTCCCTAATCATTCACCGTTGGCCCAACCCCAGGAGAGAACCGATGCCGGCCCAGGTCCAGAAGGAAGCCCCGGACTTCACCGCCACCGCGGTGGTGAACGAGGAGTTCAAGCAGGTCAAACTGTCCGACTACCGCGGGAAGTACGTCGTCCTGTTCTTCTACCCGCTCGACTTCACCTTCGTCTGCCCCACCGAGATCGTCGCGTTCTCGGACCGGATCGCCGAGTTCGAGAAGCGCGACTGCCAGGTGCTCGGCTGCTCCATCGACAGCCAGTTCAGCCACCTCGCGTGGATTCAAACCCCCCGCGCGACCGGCGGCCTCGGCGGGCTGAAGTACCCGCTCGTCGCCGACCTGACCAAGAAGATTGCCGCCGACTACGGCGTGCTGCTCGACGGCGGCATCGCCCTGCGCGGCACCTTCCTCCTCGACAAGCAGGGGGTCGTCCGCGCCGCCACCATCCACGACCTGCCGCTCGGCCGGAGCGTGGACGAGGCGCTGCGGGTGCTCGACGCGCTGCAGTTCTTCGAGAAGAACGGCGAGGTCTGCCCCGCGGACTGGAAGCCCGGCGCGGCGACGATCAAGCCGGGCGTGAAGGAGTCGAAGGCGTACTTCGAGAAGGCGGCGAAGTGACTGGGTCGTCAGTCGTCAGTCGTCAGTCGGCGATCGACATCCGTGGGTATCCTTACCCTGTCAGCGCTTCGACGAATGACGAATGACGACGGCGAAACGCAAAACGCCCGGGGTTTCCCCCGGGCGTCCGCGTTTCAACCCACCCCGGTCAGCGGTTGCCCAGCGGGCCGCCGCCCTCGGTCTGGTTGTACTCTTCCTCGGCGTTGATGATGATCCGCGGCGTCACCATGATCATGATGTGCCGCGTCTCACGCCCGATGCCCACGTTCTTGAACAGCCGGTTCAGGTACGGGATCTTGCTCAGGAACGGCGGGCCGAACTCGTTCCGGCTCTCGCCCAGCGTCTTCAGCCCGCCGAGGAGCACCGTGCCGCCGTCCGGGCAGACCACGGTGGTCTGAACGGCCAGGGTGGTGAACGCCGGCTGCTGTAGGAACTGGGTGAACGGGATCGGCTGGCCCTGGCTGCCGCCCTCGAAGATCGGGGTCACGAACGTCGTGAACGGGAACAGCGGGATGGTCGCCCCGGACTGCGCGACCATGGTGATCGGCAGGTTCAGCCGGACGAACCGGCGGTCGGCCGACACCACCGCCTGCACCGAGATGGCCACGTTCGCCAGCCCGATCTGCCCGGTCGGGTCCTGCACCGGCTGGGCCGGCAGCAGGGTGTTCTGCGGGACGAACACGATCTGCCCGTTGACCGAGAACACCGACACGTTGGTGACCACGAACTGCGTGTCCTGCACGGCCAGGTTCGCCGTCTGGCCGTTGAACAGGGTGATCTTCGGCGCCTGCATCACGTTCACCCGGCGGTCGCCCTGGGCGGCCTCCATGAACATGAACACCTGGATGTCGTTCAGGAACGCCAGCCCGAGGCTCACGCCGCCGTTGGCCCCGGGGTTGTTCGGGTACCCGCCGAACCCGGGGATGGCGTAGTTGAAGCTGGTGGCCCGCAGCGGCACGTCCAGGTCCGGGGTGAACGTCCCGGCCGGCGTCAGCCCGACCGTCGCCCCGCGACTGTTGATGTCGTTGATGTACGGCTCCGGGCGGAACTGGTTCGTCGTCAGCCCCGGCTCGAACCGGGTGTTGTGGGTCTTCACGTTCATGTGGAAGTCCACGCCCATCCGCTCGAACCACGTCTCCGACAGCGAGATGATCCGGATCTCGACCGCGACCGCGAGGTCTTGCAGCTGGCGGAGCGAGCGGAGCAGGTCGTCGATCTCCTGGATCACGTTGGCCGTCTGGTTCACCACCAGGGCGTGGCCGATGTCGAAGTACTCGATCTTGCCGTTCCCGCCGGCCGCCCCGTCCCAGCTGTTCGGGTGGACGAGCGACCGGATCAGCTTCATCAGCTGCTCCTCGCGGGTGACCCCGGCGGAGGCGTACCCGGCCGACCCGAACAGCTGTTCGTTCTGCAGGGTGCCCTTCTCGTTGCCGATGACCTGGCCGCCGGCGATCCCGGGCATGCTGGCCTGCGAGCCGCTGACCGGGTTACCGCCGCCGAGCCCGCCGCGGACGTTCGCCGGCCCGGCCGGGCTGGTGAGCCCCGGCATCACCACGTTCCCCGAGTTGAACGCGTTCTTGTTGATCATCTTCCCGAAGTCGGCGTAGTCGGGCATGGCGAAGTTCGGGATCGGGGTGACCAGGTCGGCCACCGCGTACACCTTCGTGTACAGCCGCCCCTTCACCTTCTCGCGGGTGGTGATGCGGACGGTGTCGAACTCGATCACGTACGACAGCTTGGCGTTGTCGAGGATGATGTTCAGCGCGTTCCGGGCCGAGATCGAGCCGATCCGCTCGCTCACCGGCATCACCGTGCTGATCCCCGCCTTGCTGATCGAGTCGGTGTCCCACGACACCGGCAGCCCGGTCAGCGCCCGCACGCCCTCCACGGCTTCCGACAGCGGCGTCTGCACGAAGTCGAGCGACACCGGCCGGTCGAGCTTCACCTCGATCTCGTACTCGGCCGGGCTCCGCGTCCGGAGGTACGAGTCGTCCAGCGAGCCGCGCTTCTTCGAGATCAGCGACCGGTCGATCTTCATCGCCACCGGGTTGTCCACGTCCACGAACGGCCCCTGCTTCTCGGCGGCGTTCAGGCCGGTGAGGACGAGCGACTCCTTGTCGTTGCGGATCTGCTCGGCCTCGCGCACCCGCCGCGTCATCTTGGCCATGTGGGCCAGGGCGGCGACGCCGGGGTCGTCCGGCTCGAGCTGCTTGGCCTGCAGCGCGACGCGCTCGGCGGCCGCGAAGTCGCTGCGCTGGACGAGCGTGTGGTACTGGCGGACGAGCCGCTGCACCTCGGCCTTGCGCTGCTCCTCGGCGGGGCCGCGGCCGGTGACCAGCTCGCGGGCCTCGCGGCGGCTGGTGCTCTCGCGGGCCAGCGCCTCGGCCTGCCCGCGCATCACCCGGAACATCTCCAGCCGGCTGTCCACCGGCCGCAGCAGCAGGGCGGTGTCGCCGGTGCCGAGGTTCGCCGCCCGGACGCGGGCCGTGTAGTCGGTGAGCAACTGCATGGCGAGGTCGGTCTCGCCGCGGCCGAACGCGGCCTGGGCGTCGGCCTGGATCTTCAGCCCGTCGGAGCGGAGCTTCTGGAACGTCACCTTCCGCATGGCGTCGGCCTGCCCCAGCTCGCCGCCCTTCGTCGCGTCCGGCCCGATCCGCGCCACGCCCGGGGTGGTGCCCGTCGGGCTACCCGCCGGCGGGATGATCGGCGACACGTCCGGCATCTGAGCGCCCGCGGCCACGACGCCGGTCTTCTCGAGCCGCCGCCTTGCAGTTGTCGATCAGCTCCTGGCGGCGGGTCTTGCCGTCGGCCGGGAGGAGGTTCGGGTCGATGAGCACGAGCACGCCGAGGGCGTGGCCGTGGTCCTTGTTCTGGACGGCGGTCGCGGCGGCGTCGAGCGACCGGGCGGCCGTCCGCTGCTTGCCGGCGAACACCTCCGTGTCGATCTGGTTGAGGAGCCCGCGCGCCTCCGCCTGGACGCCGCCGACGTTGTGCCTGCAGCGCGATGCGGCGGGCGGCCTCGAAGTCGCCCTGGCGGAACGCCAGCGTCGCCTGGTCGATCAGCTGCCGGCCGGTGACGCTCCCGGTGGCCGGGGCGTCGGCGCCCGCACCAGCGTCTCGGGGCCGCCGGCCGGGGTGACGACCCCCGGGGTCGGGTTGCCGGCGGCGCCGTTCGAAGCCGTCCGCAGGGCGGTGCGGGCCTCGTCGATCGGCCGGGCGAACAGGCTCAACGCGCTGGCGACCTCGCCGGCCGCGTCGAGCGCCGCCTCGGCGCGGACGAAGTCGCGGGCGGCGGTCTTGGCGGCGGCCTCGCGGACCAGCCGGTCGATCGCGGCGGCGCCGCGGACGTTCAGGTCCTGGATGGCGAGGCCCGGGTTCGGCTCGTTCGCCGCGAACTCGGCGCCGACGCGGACCGCCTCGGCGAGCTTGGTGTGGGCGCCGGCGAAGTCGCCGCCGTCGGCCATCCGCTTGGCCTCGGCCATGAGCCGCTGCGCGGTCTGCTTCTTGGCGTCGGTCGTGACCGGGGCCACGCCGACCGGGGCCATCGGGCTCAGCGGCGCCATCGGGCTGAGCGGCCCGGCGACTGGGGTGGTCGGCGCCACCGGCACGCGGGCGGTCGGCGCGACGGGCGGGGCGACCGCCGCCGGGGTGACCTGCGCCGGCCCCTTCGCCGTGCCCGCGGCGGGCACCACGCCGGATTTGTAGCCGGGGGTGGCGCTGCTGAGGGTCGGGCGGACCGGCGTCGCGGCCTTGTTCCCGCCCGCCAGCGTCGGGGCCGGCGTCGCGGGCGGCAGCGTCATCGCCGGGCCGAGCTTGGCGCAGGCCGACTCCAGCTCCTTGACCATGCGGTCGGGCCGGTCGCCGAACTCCATGACGCCGTAGCTCGGGCCGTGGAGCTGGTCGGCGCGGCGGGCCAACTGCAGCGCCTGGTCGATGTTGCGGGCCTTCTCGGCGTCGCCCGAGGCCGGGCGGGTGGCCAGCGCCTTGGCCTGCTTCGTCAGGTTCTCGATCTCGGCCGTCTTGGCCTTCGTCTGGCCGGCCTCGATGTCGCGGCGCAGCGCGTTGGGCGTGTCCTCGAACAGCCCCCACTTGCCGGTCGGGTTGGACGCCTCGGCCCGCTGGGCGAGGTCGCGGGCGTCGTTGAACTGGCCGTTCTTCAAAGCCTCACGGCCGGCCTTGAGCATGGACTTCGAGTCGCCCGCGGGCGCCGGCATCTGGGCGCCGGGGCGGGGCGGCTGGGCCGTGGCCAGGGCGGCGGCTCCCCCGGCCAACGCCGGGACCAGCAGCAGCCGGGCCGCGAACCGCCTCCAGCGCGTCGTCGTAGCCTGGAACACCATGGCCTCCTTCCCCTCCCCGAGGAACCCGCACCGCGGTCCGACCGGCGTCCCCCGACGCCGGCCGCGAACCGCCCCGGCCGGTCGGCCGGGGGCACGGGGTGGTAGGTCCCCGCGTCGAGAGTGTGTGCGAAAGCGGGCCGGGCATAGCCGCGGGATTCCGGCCGGTCAAGCGAAAACGACTGAAGTTGAGGGCGATTCGGCGCTTGACCGCCCTTCCCCGGTCGCCGATGCGACACTCTCCCGCGAGTCCGCCATGCCCCGCCTCCTCGCCGCGCTTGCCCTCCTTGCCGCACCTACCGCCGCGCACGCCCAGGACGCGCCCGTACTCGTGTGCCTACTGGCCGGGCAGTCGAACATGGTCGGGCACGCGAAGGTGAGCGTGATGGACTACCAGGCGACGCAGCCGGCCACCCGCGAGTTATGGGCGCCGTTCCGCCACGGCTCGGCGTGGGTCGAACGCGAGAACGTGTTGGTCAAGTTCCTCGACCGCAAAGGGAAGCTGACCGTCGGCTTCGGCGCCCCGAAGTGCATCGGGCCGGAGCTCGGCTTCGGGCAGGTGCTCGGCGACCGCTACCCGCAGCCGGTGCTGCTCATCAAGGCGGCGTGGGGCGGCAAGAGCCTGTACCGCGACTTCCGCCCGCCCTCGGCCGGCCTCCCGCCGCGCGAGGCGCTCGACAAGATGCTCGCCGACCTGAAGAAGCGCAACCCCAACGCCACCGAGCAGGACGTGACGGCGCCGTTCGGCGCGTCGTACCGGCGATGCTGGACGAGTACCGCAACACGATGAAGGACCTGGGCACGCACTTCCCGACGCTCGCCGGCAAGAAGACGGAACTGGCTGGGTTCATCTGGTTCCAGGGGTGGAACGACATGATCTCGGCGGAGGCCACAGCCGAGTACGCGGCGAACCTCGGCCACCTGATCCGCGACGTGCGGAAGGATTTGGGAGACTCGAAGCTGCCGGTCGTGGTCGGCGAGATGGGCGTGGACGGCGACAAAGCGAACGACGGCGTGAAGCGCTTCAAGGCGGCCCAGGCAGCGGGGCTGGACAAGCCCGAGTTCAAGGGAAACGCCGTGCTGGTGAAGACCGACGTGCACTGGGACACGGAGGCGGACGCAATCTTCCGCAAGGGCTGGCGCGAGAACCTGGAGGCGTGGAACCGCGTCGGCAGCGACTTCCCCTACCACTACCTCGGCAGCCCGCGGACGCTGCTCGGCATCGGTCGGGCGCTCGGCCAGGCGGCGGTCGCGTTGCGGGAGCGAAAATGATTGTTTCCGGCGTGTGTGTGTCCGGGTCGCGGAAACATTCAACGTCGTCAGGCTGACGGTTCGGCGACCCCAATCCTTGATGCGAAACCGACGCCACGGCAACCGGTTACGGAGAGTTCGAGGCATTCTGCCACAACGTCACGGTCAGGAGCCCGCCGAGCCGCCGCTCCTCGCGCACGACTTCGAGTCCTGCCTAACACCAGTTGCAGGGTCGGCGAGCCGGCCGGCCGGGATGCGCGTCGTCAGCCGGAACACGGCGTACATCCCCGCCACGCGCGCGCGCGGGCGGTCGGCGCGCCGCACCAGCCCGCCGGACGGCAGTGCGAAGTCCCCCACGAGCCAGCGCCCGCACGGCGCCAGCCCGCCGACCAGTCGCGGCACCATGACCGCGAGGTCCGCGGCGGGGAAACAGTCGAGCCAGAAGTTGGTGACAATCAGGTCGAACGCCGCGGCCGGCGGCTCGAACCGTCGGCCGTCGGCGAGGTGCCAGCGCACGGCCCGTCGTTCGCCACCCGCCGCCGGGCCAGGGCGAGCATCGCGGCACTGCTGTCCACCACGTCCACTTTCGCGGCGCGGTTCGACGCCAGGAACGCCGCGAGGAACCGGCCGTCGCCCTCGCCGAGGACGAGTACCCGGCGGGCGTCGGCGAGGTCGGGCAGCAGTGCGGTGCGGCACCACTGGAGGAGCCCGCCGAACGTGACGGCTTCGACCCAGGCGTAGTGCGGGGCGAGCCAGTCGAACCGCGGCGGCGTCACGCCAGCACCTGCCCCGCGAGGGGCGTGAGGAGCGCGACGTCGGCCAGCACGCGGGCGGTACGCGGGGCGTTCCGACAGGCGACGTGAACGAGCGTGAGTGCGGGCGACCGCGCCGACGACCGCGGCCCCGACCGCCGCCGGCAGCGCGAGCGACCCGGCGACGACGGCGGCGGCGAGTAGATGCGTCCGGCCACGCCGACCCGGGGGCGGCGGCCTCCCAGCGGTCGATGAGTCGGCAGTTCATCCAGCACACGCCGGCGACGCGGCGGCCGCCGGAAGCCACGCGCCCGCCGGCGGCCCCTCGGCCATGAGGGGTACGGCCACCCCCGCGGCGAAACCGACGCCGACCACGAATTCCTTCGCCCCCGGTGCCCGCCGTAGGCCGCCCGCCGCGGCGTGGACGAGTGCCAGGTACGCGCCGACGCCGAGCGCGACCCACGCCCCGCACCACAGGTACGGGGTCGGAAGCATCGTCGCCGCGAACGACGGCGGCGAGCCGGCGGCGAGAGCGATCGCGGCGGCGGCGAACGGCGGGGATATCGGGCGGCGACGAGGTGGCGGTCGGTGTGGCGGGCGCCGCGGCGGGCGTCGAGCCAGCGGTCGCCGAGGTAGACGGCCCACACGGCAGCGGCGAGTGCGGCGGTCGCCGCCCACGGCACGCTCACGCCGAACCGGTCGGCCAGGAACCGCTGCCACACGACGGCCACGACCGGGGCGTCGAGGGCGGCGGCGTTCGGGAGCGCCCACCACGGCGGCGGGGGGTCGGCGGGCATCGGGACATGATAGTTCGGGTGTGGGGCCGGCTTCCAGCCGGCTGGGCTGAACACGACCGGCTGAAAGCCGACCCCACTCCCGAAGCCCCGGTGCGGCGGCGTCCACGATCATGTACCCTAATCGAATATGAACCCGTTCCCCGTCCCGAGGCCGTCCATGCTCCGCCGCCTCGCCGGACCCGCGGCCGTGCTCGCCGCCGCCGGCGTCCTCGCGGCCGGCCACCTCGGCGCGCAGCCCGCCCGCGACGACGGCCGCGCCCGTGGACTTCGCCAAGGACGTGAAGCCGATCCTCGACCGCCACTGCGTGACGTGCCACGGCCCCGAGAAGCAGAAGGGCGGCCTCCGCCTCGACCGCCGCGCCGACGCACTCCGCGGCGGCGACGGCGGCAAGGCGATCGTTCCCGGCAGCCCGAACGACAGCCCTCTATTGAAGCTCGTCAGCGGCGCCGACCCCGACAACGTGATGCCCCCGCGCGGCGAGCGCCTCACCGCCGCGCAGGTCGCCACCCTTCGCGCCTGGATCGAAGGCGGCGCCCGCTGGCCCGACGACGGCTCGGCCGTCGCCAACCCCGCCGACTGGTGGTCGCTCAAGCCGCTCGCCCGGCCGCCGGTGCCGACCCCGCCCGCGGCCACCGCGTTCCCGATCCGCAACCCGATCGACGCCTTCGTCCACGCCACGCTACGCGCCCGCGGCCTCGCGCCGTCGCCCGAGGCCGACAAGCGCACGCTGATCCGCCGGCTCTACTTCGACCTCATCGGCCTGCCGCCGACGCCGGAGGAGATCGACGCCTTCGCCGCCGACGCGGACCCCGAAGCCTACGAGAAGCTGGTCGAGAAGCTGCTGGCGTCGCCGCACTTCGGCGAGCGCTGGGCGCGGCACTGGCTCGACGTGGTCCACTTCGGCGAGACGCACGGGTACGACAAGGACCAGCCGCGGCCGAACGCGTGGCCGTACCGCGACTACGTCATCCGGGCGTTCAACGCCGACAAGCCGTACTCGCGATTCGTGCAGGAGCAGATCGCCGGCGACGTGCTGTTCCCCGGCACCGCCGACGGCTTCGAGGCGCTCGGCTTCCTGTCGGCCGGGCCGTGGGACTTCATCGGCCACGTCGAACTCCCGGAGACGAAGATCGACGGCCGCGTCGCCCGCCACCTGGACCGCGACGACTTCGTCTCGAACACGGTGGGCACGTTCCTGAGCCTGACGGCGCACTGTGCCCAGTGCCACAACCACAAGTTCGACCCGATCCCGCAGGAGGACTACTACCGGTTGCAGGCCGTGTTCGCGGCCATCGACCGCGCCGACCGGCCGTATGATCCCGACCCCGCGACCGGGGCACGGCGAACCGCGCTGACCGCCCGCCGCGCCGCGGCACAGGAGCGCGCGAGCCGCATCGAGGCGGCCGCGGCGGCGAAGGCCGGCCCGGCGCTGGCCGAGCTCGACATGCAGATCGCCGCCGCGAAGCAGCCCGGAGCCCGTCCGCCCGAGCACGGCTACCATTCGAACATCGAGGCGCAGTCCGACCGGGCCAAGTGGGTGCAGGTCGATCTCGGCGAGGCCGTGGCGCTCGACCGCGTCGTGCTGCGGCCGTGTCACGACGATTTCAACGGCATCGGCGCCGGGTTCGGCTTCCCGGTGCGGTTCAAGGTGGAAGTGTCGGACGACGCCGCGTTCGCGCGGCCGGCGCTGGTCGCCGACCACACCGCGGCCGACTTCGCCAACCCCGGCCTGACGGCGGTGCGGCTGCCGGCGAACGGCGCGAAGGGGCGCTACGTGCGGCTCACCGCGACGCGGCTCGTCAGCCGCATGCCGACGGACTACATCCTCGCCGTGTCCGAGCTCGAAGCCCTCGACGCGGCCGGCGTGAACCGCGCGGCGGGGAAGGAGGTGTCGTCGCTGGACAGCATCGAGGCCGCACCGCGGTGGCGTCGCTCCAACCTGACCGACGGCAAGTTCCCGACCGGCGCCGCGACGGAAGACGTGACGGCGCTAACGACCCGCCGCGCCAAACTGTTCGACGACGCCCTCGCGCCGGCGGACGCGGTCGCGCTGCGGGCCGCGGTCGCCGACCGCGCCGAGGCCGACCTGGAACTGCGGAAGCTGCCGCCGACGCAGCGCACGGCCTACGTCGGCGCCGTTCACTCCGGCAGCGGCAACTTCGTCGGCACCGGCGCGAAGGGGGGCGACCCGCGGCCGATCCACCTGCTGCCGCGCGGCGACGTGACCAAGCCCGGCCGCGTGGTGGAGCCCGGCCCGTTGTCGCAGATTCCGGGGCTTCCCGCCGCGTTCGACCTGCCGCCGGGCCACCGCGAGGGCGACCGCCGCGCGGCGCTGGCGCGGTGGGTGACGGACGCGAAGAACCCGCTGGTGTGGCGCAGCGCCGCGAACCGCGTCTGGCAGTACCACTTCGGCCGCGGGCTTGTCGAGACGCCGAACGACTTCGGCCGCATGGGTTCGCTGCCGACGCACCCCGAACTGCTCGACTGGCTCGCGTCCGAACTGCGCGACCGCGACCGGCTCAAGCACCTGCACCGCCTCATCGTCACGAGTTCGGCGTACCGCCAGAGTTCGGCGACGAACGCGGAATTCGCGCGGGTCGATGCCGACAACCGCTACTTGTGGCGACAGAACCGGCGCAAGCTGGAGGCCGAGGCGGTGCGCGACTCGATCCTGTGGGCGGCCGGGAAGCTCGACCGCACGATGGGCGGGCCGAGCTTCCGCGACTTCGTGGTGGAGCGGCCCGAGCACTCGCCGCACTACCAGTACCACCTCCACGACCCGGACGACCCGGCGAGCCACCGGCGGGCGGTGTACCGGTTCGTGGTGCGGTCGAAGCAGCAGCCGTTCATGGCGGCGCTCGACTGCGCCGACCCCTCGCTCGCCGTGGACCGGCGGAACCAGACGATCACCCCGCAGCAGGCGCTGGCGCTGCTGAACAACCGGCTGGCGGTGACGATGGCCGGTCACTTCGCGGACCGGGTGCGGCCGCTGGCCGCCGACGACGCCGGCCGGGCCGCGGCGGCGTTCCGCATCGCGGTCGGGCGGTCGCCGACGGCCGACGAGCGGCGGACGCTGGGCGATTACGTCGCGGCACACGGCCTGCCGGCGGCGTGCCGGGTGGTGCTGAACCTGAACGAGTTCGTGTTCGCCGACTGATGTGGGGCCGGCTTCCAGCCGGCCTGAACTTGGCCGGCTGGAAGCCGCCGGCTTCCAGCCGGCCTGAACTTGGCCGGCTGGAAGCCGGCCCCACGACCCGGAGTCCGCCTTGCTCTCCCACGTCGTCGCCGCGCTGCTGCTCGCCCCCGCCGCGCCGCCGAACGCCCCGTGGGCCGAGGTCCGCGTCACCGACACCGCCACCGGTCGCGGCGTGCCGCTCGTCGAGCTCCTCACCGTCCACGGCGACCGCTTCGTCACCGATAGCGCCGGCCGCGTCGCGTATCAGGAGCCGGAGACGATGGGGCGTGAGGTGTACTTCACCGTCCGCGGCCACGGCTACGGCGTGAAGAAGGACGGCTTCGGCTTCGCCGGCGCGAAGGTGACGCCGCAGCCCGGCAAGGTGAGCGAGATCAAGGTGTCGCGCGCCGTCCCCGCGGAACGGCTGTGCCGGCTGACCGGCGAGGGGCGGTTCCGCGACACCGAGCTGCTGGGGTACCCGTCGCCACTGCCGGCGAGCCCGAACCCCGGGCGGATCGCGGGGCAGGACAGCGTGCAGTCGGCGATCTACCGCGGCAAGGCGTTCTGGTTCTGGGGCGACACCAACCGCCACGACTACCCCCTCGGCCTCTACCGCACCGCCGGCGCCACCACGCCGATCCCGACGCCCGCGTTCGACCCGTCGGCGGGCCTCCCCTACGACTACTTCGTGAACCCGAAGACCGGCTTCGCCCGCGCCATGATCCCGCTGCCGGAGCGGCCCGACGGCGTGGTGTGGGTGTTCTGCATGTGCGTCGTCCCGGACGCGACCCGCACCGAGCGCCTCGTCACGCACTACACCCGCCGCAAGGGGCTCGTCGACGAACTCGAACACGGCATCGCCTTGTACGACGACGCGAAGGACATCTTCGTGCCGGTGAAGCAACTGCCACTGAGCGAGAAGTGGCGGCGGCCGAGCGGGCACCCGATCCCATATTCGGACCGCGGCAAAGCCTACCTCCTGTTCGGCAGCCCGACGCCAAATGTCCGCGTGCCGGCGACGCTGGAGGCGGTGTGCGACCCGGACCGCTACGAGGCGTTCGCCTGCGAGTTGGAGAACGGCACGCCCACCTGGCGCTGGCAGAAGGATCGCCCGCCGACCGACTCGAAGACCGAACTCGGGTGGGTGAAGGCCGGGAAGCTGAAGGCCGAACACGCCCGCTTCTGCCCCGCGGACGCGGCGAAGTCGGCCGAGCGCGTGGAGCTACACAGCGGGTCGGTGCAGTGGAACGAGTACCGAAAGCGCTGGGTGATGCTCGCCGGTCAGGTCGGCGGCACGTCGCACCTGGGCGAGGTGTGGTACGCCGAGGCGGACGAGCCGACGGGGCCGTTCCGCACCGCGGTGAAGGTGGCGACGCACGAGCGGCAGACGTTCTACAACGTCGTCCACCACGCGATCCTCGACCGCGACGGCGGCCGCACGATCCACTTCGAGGGGACGTTCACGCACGACTTCAGCGGCAACCCCGACCGGGTGCCGCGGTACGACTACAACCAGGTGCTGTACCGGCTCGACCTGGGAGCAGAGGCGCTGGCGGGGGCGCGCTAGTTGCGTTGCCGCATGCGGCTTCGCGCTGCCCTACGCGAAGCCGCAAGCGGCAACGGATCATTCCGCCAACAGCCTGCCGCGGAACACCTGCCGCAGTTTCTCCACCTTCGGCCCCACGACCGCCTGACAGTACGGCTGCCGCGGGTTGTCGTTGAAGAAGTTCTGGTGATACTGCTCCGCCGGGTAGAACGTCGCCGCCGGGGTGATCTCCGTCACGATTGGGGAGGCGAACACGCCGGCCTCGTTCACCTTCTGCTTGTAGCGCTCGGCGAGTTCGCGCTGCCGCTCGGTGTGGTAGAAGATCGCCGAGCGGTACTGCGTTCCCACGTCGGCACCCTGGCGGTTGAGCGTGGTCGGATCGTGCGACCGCCAGAACACCTCCAGCAACTCCGGGTAGCTCACCGCGGCCGGGTCATAGGTGAGCTGAATCGCTTCCGCGTGGCCGGTTCTGCCGGTGCAAATCTCCTCGTAGGTCGGGTTCGGCCGCTGCCCGCCGGTGTACCCCGACACCACCCGCTTCACGCCGCGGATCTGCTGGAACACCGCCTCCGTACACCAGAAGCAGCCGGTGCCGAAGGTGGCGGTTTCGGTCGTGCCCGGCGGCGCCGGGTCGGGGCCGATCTCGTCGGCCGTGAGGGTCGGCAGGTCGTTCGGCATCGGCGGGGGCTCCCGGTGCGTGGTGGTGGAGAATACGACAACCGCAACACCCGCGGCGACGACGGCGACGGGCAGCACGCGAAGCCACATGGGTCGGCGCTCCGGGGCGGCGGCTACAATCGGGTACACCGCGGCCACCCGATTCTATCACCGCGGGGGAAGGATTGCGCATGCGCCGGGTCGCGCTGGTCACCGGGAGCGGCAAGAGGCGCGTCGGGGCCGCGGTCGCCGAGGAACTGGCGCGCCGGGGGTACGCCGTCGCCGTGCATTACCGCACGTCGGAGGCCGAGGCCGCCGACACCGTGGCGGAGTTGCGCGGGCTCGGCGTCGAGGCGGAAGCCTACCGCGCCGACCTGGGCGACGAGGCCGCGGTGAAGGCGATGGTGGCCGAGGTTCTCTCGCGCTTCGGCCGGATCGACGTACTCGTGAACTGCGCCGCCGTGTGGCAGCCGAAGCGGCTCGAAGACGTGACCGCGGCCGACGTGCGGTTCCACTTCGACGCGAACGTGTTGGGCACCTTTCTGTGCTCGCAGCACGCCGGGCTGGCGATGGTCAAGCAACCCGAGGGCGGGCTGATCGTGTGCGTCGGCGACTGGGCGGAGGTGCGGCCGTACCTGAACTACGCGGCGTACTTCCCGAGCAAGGGGGCGGTAACGGCGCTGACGCGCTGCCTGGCGGTCGAGCTCGGCAGCCGCAACCCGAACGTGCGGGTGAACGCGGTGCTGCCCGGCCCTGTGATGCTGCCGCCGGAGCTGAGCGACGCCGAGAAGGCGGAGGCCGTGCGCGGCACGCTGGTAAAGCGCGAGGGGAGCCCGCGGCACGTCGCGCTGGCGGTGCTGTCGTTTCTCGACAACGACTTCGTCACCGGGGTGTGCCTCCCCGTTGACGGCGGTCGCACCGTGTACGCGGCAGAGTGATTCGGCGAAACAAGGGAGAATCGAATGCGCATCACGCGGGTGTCGGCGTACCGGGTCGGGCTGCCGCTGCACGAGGGCACCTACAAGTGGTCCGGCGGCAACGCCGTCACCGTCTTCGACAGCACCGTCGTCAAGGTCGAGACCGACGCCGGGCTCGTCGGCTGGGGCGAGTCGTGCCCGCTCGGGCCGGCGTACCTGCCGGCCTACGCCGCCGGCGTCCGCAGCGGCCTCGCCGAACTCGCGCCGCACCTCCTCGGCCAGAACCCGCTCGAACTCACCAAGCTGAACCGCCGCATGGACGCCGCCCTGAAGGGGCACCCGTACGTGAAGTCGCCCGTGGACGTGGCCTGCTGGGACATCCTCGGCCAGCACGCCGGCATGCCCGTGTGCGAACTCCTCGGCGGCCGCTACGGTGACGACTTCCACCTCTACCGCGCCATCTCGCAGGAGAGCCCCGCCGACATGGCCGGCAAGGTGGCCGGGTACCGCGCCGAGGGCTACCGCCGTTTCCAGCTCAAGGTCGGCGGCGACCCGGACACCGACATCGAGCGCATCCGCGCCGTCGCCGCCGAACTGCGTCCCGGCGACCGCCTCGTCGCCGACGCCAACACCGGCTGGCGCGTCCACGAAGCCGTCCGCGTGGTGCGCGCCGTCCGCGACGTGGACGTGTACATCGAACAACCCTGTCTCAGCTACGAGGAGTGCCTGAGCGTCCGGCGGGCGACGGACCACCCGTTCGTGCTCGACGAGGTGGTGGACAACGTGGGGATGCTGGTCCGCGGCCACGCCGACCGGGCGATGGACGTGGTGAACCTGAAGATCAGCAAACTCGGCGGCCTCACGAAGACGCGGCAGGCCCGCGACCTGTGCGTCGAGCTGGGCGTCGCCATGACGCTCGAAGACACCTGGGGCGGCGACATCGTCACGGCCGCGATCGCGCACCTGGCGCACAGCTGCCCGACGGAGTTCCTGTTCACCGCGACCGACTTCAACAGTTACGTCACGGTGTCGGTCGCGGAGGGCGCGCCGCAGCGGGCGCACGGGCGGCTGGCGGCGCCGACGTCGCCGGGGTTGGGCGTCCGCCCGCGGCCGGACGTGCTCGGCGAGCCGGTGCTAGTAGTGAAGTGATTCGTGGGGCCGGCTT
>JBGAQM010000066.1:0-22402 GCA_044220735.1 Urbifossiella sp.
GAGGCACGGCCGGTTGGAAACCGGCCCCACGACGAGCCTACGGCCGCACCACCTCGCCGCCGTTCCGGGTGAAGTACGCCCGCAGGTCGGCGTCGTTCAGGTTGGCGCGGTTGATCCACCGCACCGAGCCGTCCGCGAACAGCGCGTTGAACTGCCCCGGCCGGCCCGGCACGTCGAACCGCGGGAGCGGCCCCTTCTCCGGGATCGTCAGGTCGTCCGGCCGCATCCACGCCACCGGGTCGCCGCTTTCGACCACCATGATCGTGTTCGACGTGCCGTCGGTGAAGTCCTGGAACCGCAACTGCTTGACGGTCGGGTCGAACGCCATGCCCTTGCCCTTCACCCCGCGGTAGTGCGTGACCCCGTACCCGCCCTCGACCTGGTTGTTCGTGGCGTTCGGGCTCATGAACGTCTTGATCTGGACCTTCGCCATCTCCTTGTTGGCCGGCGAGTCCCACGGCTCGTCCCGCTTCACCATCCGGTACACGTTCTCCTGCTCGATGTACGGCAGGATCTCGACCCGCCAGCTCAGGATCGCCTTGCCGGTCTTGTCCTTGATGTCGGCCGGGAACTTGCCCATCACGTCGTGGTAGTTGTGGACCGCGATGCCGATCTGCTTCAGGTTGTTCGAGCTGCTCGCCCGGCCGGCCGCCTCGCGGACCTTCTGCACCGCCGGCAGCGCGAACCCGACGCCGACCGCCCCCACGGCGCCGATCCCGGTGAACTCCTTCGGCACCGTCACGTTCACCGACAGGTCGTTGCCGGTGCGCGTCACCAGCGTCGGGTCGGCGAGGAAGTCGTCGGCCCGGCCGAGGGCGCCGAGGGCGAACACCGACGCGATCGCCTCCGGCAGGTCTTCGGCCTTGCGCGGCAGGTCGGCGTCGGGGTCGTTGAGCTTCTTCTCCATCTCGGTCTTGGCCTTGGCGATCTCGGCGCGGCCGAGCTTCACCAGGTCCTTCACCGCGGCCTGCGCGGCGTCCGCGGCGGCGGCGTTCTTGTACCCGGCCTTGAGCCCGATCACCGCGTCCTTGCCCAGGTCGAGCGTCACCACCACCGTGTCGGCCTGGAGGATCGGCTGGACCGACGGCGGCAGGTCGCCGAGCGCGCCGGGCGGGATCGGCAGCGACGCGATGTTCGCCGCGGCCACGACCGCCTTGCCGGCGGCCGCCAGCTTCAGCGCCGGGGCCAGCGGGCCGTCCTTCGCCACCGGCCGCGACAGGTAGTCGGTCATGACCTCCTTCTCGGTCACCACGATCGTCTGGTTGTCCGGCATGTACAGGGCCACGTTGTCGCCGCCCGGCGACGTGTAGATCGTCTTCCCGCCGCTCTTCCGGGCGCGGCCGTTGGGCAGGTACGTCTTGGCCACGTCGGCCGGGTTGAACGGCGCCGAGAAGCTGAGGATGCCGACCGGCATCGGCCCCTTCTCGGCGGACATGATGACGAACCCGGTGGCCCGCGCCATCGACGACGGGGCGGGGACGAACTGCTTGTCGAGGTCGGCGATCGCCTTGGCGCCGGCGCGCTCCCACGTCTTGCGGAGCTCGGCGAACACGTCGCTCTTCCAGATGTCGGCGGCGCGGACGTGGACGAACCCGGCGGCGTCGGCCGGGACGAGCGCCAGCTCCGGGGCGCCGCCGCCCGGCTGGGCCGCGGCCTCGGGCGCGGGGGCGAACGCGAACACGGCGGCGGCGAGGGTCACGGCCGCCGCCGTCGCCCGCCGGGCGAGGCGCTGAACGGCTGTCGGTGTCATGGGGGAGTCTCCGGTGAAGGGAAGGCCGGGGCACACGCCCCGGTGCTCGACTACTCCACCCGGGGCGTACGCCCCGGCCGTAACGGGCCGCTCGTGGGGCGTTCGTCAAAAATCGGGGACGACCTCGCCGCCGCTGCGGGTGATGAGCGCCGCCAGCGTCTTGCGGCCGATCGACTTCGGCAGCGCCGTCACCGACCCGTCGCCGCGCGCCGCGTGCGCCACGTCCGGGAAGTAGCCGAGCTTCGCCGTCATGTCCGCGGCCGGGTCGAAGGCGATGTCGTCGGGCTTCGTCCACGGCACCGGCGTCGCCGCGGTGGCGACCATCAGCGTGTTCGACGTGCCGTCCTGGAACTCGGTCAGCCGCGGCCCCTTGAGCAGGTCGAACGCCGCGCCTTTGCCGACGAACGCCTGGTAGTGCGTCTCGTTGGCCTTGGCCTTGGTGGCGAACTGCGGCGGCAGGGCGTACACGCGCGGCATCTTGTCCAGCAGCTTCTTGTTGTTCGGCCCGTCCCACGCCTCGTCGAGTTTGAACTGGCGGTACAGCGCCTCCTGCTCGACGTACGGGAGGACGAGCACCCGCCAGCTGAGGAGCGGCCGGCCGGCCTTGTCCACGACCGCGGCCGGCGGCAGGCTCCCCGTCACGTCGTGGTAGGCGTGCATCGCGATGGCGATCTGCGTGAGGTTGTTGAACGACAGTGAGCGGGCGGCGGCGTCCTTCACCTTCCCGGTCGCCTCGGCGACCGCGCCGGCGACCGGCAGGTCGGCCGACACCGCCACCCGGGCGCGGGCCTCGGTGCCGGTCGTCGAGAACGTCGCGTCCTTCAGCCCGCCCTTGACGGCCGTCAGCACCGCGGTCATGCTCTTCGCGGCCGGGTCGGCCAGTTCCCTCGGCGGGATCCGGTCCAGCCCCTCGCGGGACAGCGACACCAGCAGCCCGAGTGCCTTCTCGGCGGCGGCGGCCCGCGCGGCGGTCGCGGCCTTCACCCGCAGTTCCACCGCGAGCTCCTTGCCGAGGGTCACGAACGCGGCCGCGGCGTCGGCCTGGAACAACGGCTTGAAGTCCTGCACGTCCGGCGGCAGGTTGTTGCCGCGAATCTCGTCCGGCAGGTTCGCCGTCGTCACGCCCGCGGCCAGGACGTGCGTGCCGGTCGCGGCCTCGCGCAGGTACGGGGTCAGCGGGCCGGTCTCGGCGACGGGCCGCGGCGCGGCGTAGGCCGGCGCCAACCCGCCGACCAACAGGATCGCGGTGGTCGCGTCCTTGGCGACGAACTGGAGCGCGGCCCCTTCCGGGACGGTCTTCTGCACGCCGAGCTTGAACGCGGCCTGGTCGTAGGGCGCCTTGAAGGTGAGGACGACGCCGGCCCGCGTCGTGTCGGCGGGGTTGCCGACCTTCGGCCAGAACGCGGTGACCGTCTTGAGCTGGTCGGGGGTGACGCCGAACAGCTGCTTCGCCTTCGCGGCCAGTTCCTCGACCTCCTTCGGGGCGGCCTTGCGGGCCGCCTCGCCGGCGGGGCTCGCCCACAGGGCGGCGGTCTCGGCGTGGACGAAGACGGCGGCGTCGGCCGGGACGTACCGCAGCGGCGAGCCGGGCGGGAGTGGCGGTTGGGCGGCGGCGGGGAGGAGCAGCAGGCCGGCGGCGAAGGCCGCGACCGGGAGGACGATCCGGGGTGCGAGTCGTGGCATCGGGAACCCTCGGGGCGGGCGCTGTGAGAGGGATTCGGTCGAGGCGGACGGGAATTTTGCCGGCGGCGCCAACCCCGGCCGCCCCCGACCGTTGTACGGATGACGCCCGGGCTGGGGCATCGTTTCACCGGCCGGCGTAACCCCTACCCCCGTCCCCCGGGACGGAACCGGGTCCGTCCGACGTTCCCGCTTCCGACTCCGTGGTTGCTTCCGCCCGGCGATCGGGTAACGTGGACGCTACGGACCGCCCGGGTCGGTTTCCCCGCGCACCGCCCCGAGGATCCTCCATGTTCCGGTCGTTCCACCGCCCGTTCGGCTATTTGGCGTTCGGCCTCGGCCTGGCGTCGCTCGTCCCCCTCACCGGCGTCGTGAGTCCGTCGCCGGTTCGCGCCCAGGGGAACGGCAACCTCCGCGGGTCGTTCCTGCCGTACCAGGCGCCCGGCGCACTGCGGCCGACCAACAACCAGAACTTCGCCGGCATCCAGGGCGGCGGCAACATCCAGGGTGGTCAGAACCAGGGCGGGAATCAGGGCGGCGGGTTCGGCGGGGGCGGCCAGTTCGGCGGCGGCGGGTTCGGCGGGGGCGGCCAGTTCGGTGGCGGCGGGTTCGGCGGGGGCGGCCAGTTCGGCGGCGGCGGTTTCGGCGGCGGCGGCCAGTTCGGCGGCGGCGGGTTCGGCGGCGGCGGTTTCGGCGGCGGCGGTGGGGGCGCTGCCGGCGGCAACATCCGTCAGTTCCCGACCATTTCCGGCGGCTACCTCGGCGGCATGGGTGGCGGCGGCTTCGGCGGTGGCGGCGGGTTCGGCGGCGGCGGTTTCGGCGGCGGCGGTTTCGGCGGTCAGTTCGGCGGCGGCGGTTTCGGCGGGCAGTTCGGCGGCGGCGGTTTCGGCGGCGGGAAGATCGGCTTCGGCGGCGAGTACGGCATCTAGCCGTCCGCGGCCGGCGAACGCGAACGCCCGGGGTCACCCCGGGCGTTCTTCGTTTCCACCTCCTGCTCCGCAGTGAGCGGCGAGCGGCGGCGTTACTCCGGCAGTGCGATCGGGCGCCACGAGCGCGTCTGGAACTCCGGGGCGAACTCGGTGATTACGACGCCGCCGTTCGCCGGCAGGTCGGTGAACACCTGCGTCGTGTTGCTCGTCGGCCAGAACACTTCGAGCCGCGCCACCCGCGTCGCCGTGCCGAGGCCGACGTGGACCTCCAGCGGGTTCGCCCCGAAGCTGCTGCCCGACGAGACGTGCCGGTGAACCGTCAGCGGCTCGGCCCCCGCCGTCACCACCTTCACCCGGGCGCCGATCGCGGCGCGGTTCGTCTGCTTGCCGACCAGCTTCACCGACAGCCAGTTGCCGCCGCGGCCGGGGTTCTGGAACAGGACGTTGTGGTAGCGGTCGCCGTGGATCGCGCCGCCCAACTCGACCAGCAAGTCCTGCGAGCCGTTGCGGTCCCAGTCGCCGAACGCCACGCCGTGCCCCTTCTGGAGGTGCCCCACCCGCGCCGCCGTCGTCACCTCGGCGAACCGCCGGCCGCGGACGTTGCGGAACAGCCGGTTCGGGATCAGCGTGCCGATGCCGGGGTCGCCGGTGGCGAGGTAGAAGTCGAGGTAGCCGTCGTTGTCGAAGTCGCCGAAGTTGCTCCCCATCGGCGAGTACACGCCGGTCAGGCCGGCCGCCGGGGCGACGTTCACGAACCCGCGGCCGGCGTTGTTGCGGAACAGCCGCACCAGCGACTTCTGCTCGCACGGCATCTTCAACAGCCCCTGCACGACCTCGTCGGTGGTGTGGCTGGTGGTGGTGGCGAAGATGTCGAGCCAGCCGTCGTTGTCGTAGTCGAACGCCCAGCAGGAGAAGCCCGAGGTCGGGCCGTCGATGCCGTTGTCGCGGGTGGCGTCGGTGAAGGTGCCGTCGCGGTTGTTGCGGAACAGCCGGGCGTGGCCGGTGCCGGCGTTCCCCGCGACGCCCGTCGAGATGTTCACGAACAGGTCGGGGTAGCGGTCGTTGTCGACGTCGAGCCAGGCGGCGCCGAGTACGCCGAGCATCTCGGCCGGGATGCCGGCGCGGAGGGCGACCTCCTCGAACGTGCCGTCGCGGCGGTTGCGGTAGAGCAGGCTCCGCTGCTTCTGGCAGCAGATGAACACGTCGAGCCAGCCGTCGTTGTCGTAGTCGGCCCAGGTGGCGCTGGTCGAGTTGGTCGGCGTGGTGAGGCCGGCCTGGGCGGCCACGTCGGTGAACGTACCGTCGCCGTTGTTCCGCAGCAGGCTCGGCCGCTGCGTCAGGTCCGCCGGCATCCACGACCCGCGCGGGATGAACACGTCCAGGTGGCCGTCGTTGTTGAAGTCGGTCTGCATGCACATCAGCCCGCCGCGCTGGCCGGCGAGCCCGGCCGGGGCGGTGCGCTCCTCGAACGTGCCGTCGCCGCGGTTGCGGTACAGCGCCAGCGGCTCGGACGGCGCCCACGACGTGACCACGACGTCGAGCAGGCCGTCGCCGTCGAAGTCGTCCATGATGGCGCCGCCGGACTGGTTGAGCCGTTGCAGCCCGACGCGGTGGCTCACGTCCTCGAACCGGCCGACGTCGAACTCGGACCGGGTGAACGGGTCGAACGCGAGGCGGTGGCGCGCGGCCACGCCGGCGGGGTGCTCGCCGAGCGTGGCGTGGGCGAGGTTCAGCAGCCACTTCACTTCCAGGTCGTCGGGGAACTTGTCGAGGTACTCGGTGAAGAAGCCGATGGCGCCGCGCGAGCCCGCGGGGTTGGTGTGGATCGCGGCCGGGGCGATGGGGAAGATGCACGCGCTCTGGCCGCGGCACATGACGCAGTTGTCGTTCTCCCCGGCCCGCAGCGCCGACAGCCCCTGGTAGTAGACGACGGTGTACAGCCACTCGTGCTCGGCCGGCGTGCCCATGATCTGCTGGCGCAACTCGGCGAGCGCCTTGCCCGCGTTCGTCGGCTCGCCGCCGGCGTGGAACAGGTTCGCGCGCTGGATGCCGACGCGCGGGTTGAACCCGCGCTGGGCGTAGAGGTCGAGCGACGAGTGGCCGCGGGGGATGGCGTTGGTGTACGCGGCCGCGTAGTCGTCGAGCGAGGCGTCGGGCCGCCACCGCTCGATGCTGCCGAACACGGCGAGGAAGCCGCTCGTCTCGATGTCCTGCCGCGGCTTGTGCTCGGCCGCCGGGGGCGCGGGCGTGGTGGCCGCCGGCGCGGGGGTTGGTCCGGGGCGGAGGAACACGAACGCGGCGGCGGCGCCCAGCACCACGACGCCGCCCAGGAGCATCAGACTCTGCGATCGAGCGGAAGCGGCCACGGTCGATGCTCCACACGAAGTTCGGTTGCCGCTTGCGGGTTCGCGTCGGGCAACGCGGAGCCGCAAGCGGCGGAACAACTGGTCACTTCTTCGGCGGCGGGGTGAACACGTTGTCGCGCTCCAGCGGCAGCTGGAAGGCGTCGGCCACCCGCGTCATGTAGTTGCACCAGCACACGTACCACGTCAGGTCGGCGGCCCGGTCGGCGCCGAACACCCGCACCAGTTCGGCCCGGTCGGCGGCGCCGAACCCGGCGGGGTCGCGGCTCAGCTTGTACGCCAGCCCGAGCGCCGCCCGCTCCGCCGGCGGGAAGTCCGACCAGTCGCCCGTCGCCAGCCGGCGCACCCGGGCCGCCACCTCGTCCTGCTTCAGGCCCGCGACCGCGAGCAGCATTTCGCTGTGGCCCATTCAGTAGAAGCAGTCGTTGGTGCGGGTTACGACCCAGAACATCGTGTTCGTGAACACGCGGTCCACCTTCGACTCCTGGTAGAACTCGCCGAGGCAGGCGAACCACGCCCGCGTCATCCGCGGCTGGTACCCGCTGCTCACCGTGTTCCACAGGATCGCTTCCGCCTGCGCCCGCTCGCGGCCGACGAGCCCCTCGAACCGCTCCTTGCCCGGCAGCGGGATGCGGAGGCTGCGGTCCTTCTGCGCGGCGAGCGCCGCGCCGAGCGCGTCGGCGCCGCCCTTCGACCACTCGGGGCTGATCCGCGGGCCGGTGTGCGTCGCGCCCTTCACGTCGTCCCACGGCGGCCGCGCCGGGCTGCTCGTCGCGGCGAGTTGTGCCGCGTCGAACGCCACCTGCACCGGCGCGTCGGCCCGCGGCTCGGTGCCGAGGCCGCACACGAGACGGTTGTGGAAGTTGCAGTAGGCGACGGTATGGACCAGCGCCGTCGTCCGCTCCGGGCCGTACTGCTTCAGCACCGCGGCGAACTCGGAGTCGGTGATGGCGTGCCCTTCGAGCGAGAGCTTGCGGGCGAACGCCACCGCCGGCGCGTCGGCGCCGGGCGAGGCGGTCACGCCCGCGCGTTCGAGGTCGCCCGTCGCGGTGGCGACGCCGTACTTGCTGCCGAGGGCGTCGGCGCAGGCGAGCCGCACCCGCGCCGCGAGGACGTTCCCGAGCGGGTTGTCGGCGCGGTGGAGGTAGTCGAGTTCCAGCATCCGGGCGGTGGTCTTCGGCAGCGGGCCGGCGAGTTGCACGGCCCACGCCGGCAGCGGCGGGCTGGCCGGCGGCGGCAGCCGCTCCCACGCCCCGCGGGCGTCCTTCGGCGGCGCCGCTTCGAGCAGCGCCATGCACAGCGCCTGCTCCATCTCGCCGGCCTTGAACCCGAACGGCCCGCGGCCGCTCTGGAACGCCACCTTCCCCTTCGTGTCGATGACGTAGAACCGCGCCGGCATGCCGCTGTAGAGGTTCCCCGCGGTGTCGGCGATGTCGTCCACCAGCACCGTCATCCCGGGCTTCAGCCGGTCCTGGAACTGCTCGCACACCTTCGCCCGCTCGCCCGTCGTCGTCGGCTGCTTCACCGCGACGCCGACGCGGGTGTTCGATTCCATCTTCCAGCCGTCGAGCGGGTGCGCCTCGCGGACGTACACCATCACGAACGTGGCGCGGTCCTTGTACCGCTCGCGCAGCGCGTCGGCCTCGGGGAAGATGGCGCGGAACGGGCCGCACGTGAAGTTGCCGAACACCAGCACGACCGGCTTCGGGCCGACGAGCTTCGACAGCGTCACGCTCTCCTTGCCGTCGGCCGTCTTCAGGGTGAAGTCGGGCGCGGTGTCGCCGACCGCCGGGCCTTCCTGGAGCGAGCCGACCTCGCTGCCGTACAGCCCCTTCACCAGCATCGGGATCGTCGGGCCGTCGCCCGGGATGAACGCGCCGCCGGGGCCGGCCGACAGCAGCGCCGTGCGCAGGTCTTCCGGCGTGAGGTAGTCCTTGCCGCCGCCCGCACGCTTGAGGAAGGCGTCGAAGTCGTCGCGGGTCAGCTTGGCGTTGCCGTCGGCGTCCATGCGGCGGAAGAACCGCGTGACCATGCCCGCCTGCTGCACGTACGGGTTGCGGTCGGACCAGTCGAGGTCGAGCGGCGTGACGGCGCCGTCGCCGTCGCGGTCGAGGCGGGCGAACAGGTCGGGCGGGCCGGCGAACTTGTCGCGCGGCAGTCCCTTCGCGTCGGCCGGCAGGTCGTGCTTCGCCGCGAGCCACTTCCAGGTGTAGCGACTCTTGGCGGGGCCGAACCAGCCCTCGCCCGGCCCCATCTGCGACCCGCTGAGGATCGCCAGGAGCATCTTCACGGCCTCGGGCTTCCGCTTGTCCTCGTACGCCTTCTCGATCTCCGCGGCGGTCGCGGCGGCGGCCTTCGGGTCGGCGTACTTCGCCGGGTCGAGCGGCGGCAGGACGACCCGCGGCGGGTCGGCGGCGGCGGCGGTGGCGAGCGCCGCCAGCAGCGCGGCGAGGGTGAGGGTCGCTCTCATGGGGTGCCTCCGGGGGCGGGGTTGCGGAACGTGCTGCCATAACCCTTCGTGGCGATCCGTGCCCCGATCTGGTCGTACACGGCCGGGTCGGTCGGGGCGACGGTGGCGAGGCCGTCCACGTAGCGGTTGAACATGCTGAACATCGCGGCGATCAGCACCGTGTCGTGGATCGCCCGGTCGTCGGCCCCGGCGTCGCGGGCGCGGCGGACGTCGTCGGCGGTGACGAGCCGGCCGTCGCGGCGGACCGTCGCGGCGATGGCCAGCAGCGCCCGCATCTCGTCGTCGAGGTCGGCCGCGGCCGGGTCGGTGAGGACGTCGTCCACGAGGGCGGCGCGGGGGCCGTACAGGTGGCGGGCGGCGGCGTGCGAGTTCGTGCAGAACTCGCAGTCGTTCGCGACACGTAGGCGGCGATCAGCTCGCGCTCGGCGGGGGTGAGCGACGACGGGCCGCGCAGGACGGCGTTGGCGAGGTCGTTGAGCGGCCGCTCGGACGCCCGGAAGGCGGCGAGCAGGCCGATGATCCCGGGCTCCCCGCCGGGCAGGCTGACGTGCGGCATCGGTCGGGGTTGGCTCCGGTTCGGGGACGGATTCGGTCGACGGTGCGCCTGGTGGTTCGGTTGCCGCTTGCGGCTTCGCGCTTCCCACGGCGAAGCCGCAAGCGGCAACCGAACTGCCGGACGCTACTCCAGCGCGCGGAACACGGTCAGCGTCGGGTCCGTCCCGACGACGTAGACCACCGTCTTCTTCGCCACCCCGCCCTGCGCCGGGCGCACGGACAGCTGCACCCGCACCCGCAGGTTCGCGTCCGACTCCTTGTCGTCGAGCACGGCGTAGTCCTCCAGCTTCGCGCCGGCGAGCCAGTCGAAGTCCTGGGCCACGATCGGCGGGCTCGCCTCGGCCAGCGAGCCGATCGGCTTGCCGGCCTTCCACGCGTCCAGCGCCGTGCGGAGGGCGGCGCGGGCCTTGTCCGGCTCCACCGGCGCGGCCAGCTTCGGGCCGACCGAGCAGCCGGCGAGCAGCACCACGGCGAGGGCCGCGAAACGCCTAGTTGTCACTCGCCACCTCCCCGCCGTTGCGGCTCCCCAGTGCCCGCCATGCCGTCAGGTCGATGCTGTTGCGGGCGAACCGCACGGTGCCGTCGCCGTACAGCACGTTCACCCCGCCGGTGTGCCGGCTGCTCGGCGGCATCGTGGACTTGCCGACGGCGAAGAACCCGCACGACCGGCCGTTCGGCGGCGAGATGTGCTGGTACCGGTGCTGGTGGCTCATCCACGGGGCGCCCATGAACAGCGGGAACTGGTTCGCCAGGTTGGTCGTGTCCACCGTCAGGCAGGTGCTGTGCGCCGCGAGCGCGTCGGCCGGGTCGCCCGGGTGGAAGAACACGTCCTCGACCGGGCTGACGACGCCGTTGCTCCCGTCGGCCAGCAGCCGCTCGCTGAAGAACGCGGTGCCGCTGGTGCCGTCGGTGATGTCCGCGAAGCGGGTGAACAAGTTCACGTAGAACGGCCCGTTCGCCAGCGACGCCGCCGGCACCGGGATGACGAACGAGGTCATCGACCCGGTGTTCGCCATGTAGTTCGTCGGCGCCCCGGCCGCCGGCGTCGGGTTGTCGGCCCGGTCGGACGGGCAGCGGAAGTTGGGGAGGATCGTGTCGCGGGCGGGGACGTTCGCCGGGTCGTTGATCGGCAGGTTGAAGTTGATCAGCTTGTAGACGTTGTCCTGCTCCATGTTCGGCAGGATCTGCGACAGCACCGAGAACACGCCTGACGGCGACGGGGCGATGGGGAGCCCGCCGTTCGGGAAGCGGTTGTTGGTGTCGTGGAAGTTGTGGATGCCGAGGCCGATCTGCTTGAGGTTGTTCTGGCACTTGGCGCGGGCGGCGGCCTCGCGGACCTTCTGCACGGCCGGGAGGAGCAGCCCGATCAGGATGGCGATGATGGCGATGACGACCAGCAGCTCGATGAGGGTGAACGCGGCCGTGTGGGTACGGCGGGGCATGAGCGCCTCGGGCTAGCGACGAACGGCGGTTGACGGCCCGACACCCCGCGCGTCGGGGTGGGGCCGTGGGAATGCAGTGGGGCACCCCCGATGGGGGCGCGGGCGGGCGGCGCGGGTGCGCGGTCAGCCGGCGCGCGGGGGGTGGAAGACGCCGGCGGCGGGACCGGCCGGGCAGCGGTCGGAGGTGGGGATCGGGAAGTGCGGGCCGGCGGCGGCCGGCGGGTCGTCGCCGCCGCGGGTCACGGCGTCCTTCGGGCTCGCCGCCGTCGGCGGGGCGGCCGGGGCGATCGGGTCGCGCGACGGCGCGCCCTGGCAGCTCGGCCCGTGGCACGGCTCGGGCGCGGCCGGGTGGTCCGCGGCCGGGGCGTCCGTCGCGCCGCGGATGACGACGTAGTCCCCGCACCCGGCCGCCGCGGGGGCGGCCGTGGACGCGACGGCGGCGGCGGCCAGAACGACCACCACCCATCCGCGGACCGGGAACAGCGGGCAGCGCAGCATCAAGCCCAGGGCACGAGTGTTGAGTGAAGCCTAGCGACCGGTTCGCACGGACGCAACCGAAATGCCACTCCCTTGCGTCGCGCCCCGATCCGCCGCATACTGGCGACGACTTCCAGGGACCCGCCATGACCCGCCGACTCGTCGTTCTGCTCGCCGGGTGTTTCGGCGGGGCCGCGGTCGCGGCCGACTGGCCCGGCTGGCGCGGCCCCGGCGGCATGGGACACGCCGCCGACCGCGCCCTCCCGCTGACCTGGGGCGGCAAGGACAACACCAACGTCGCCTGGAAGGTGCCGCTGCCGGGCGTCGAGGCGAAGGCCGGGCAGGACCAGAACCAGTCGAGCCCGGTCGTGGTCGGCGGCAAGGTGTTCGTGACGGCGAGTTACTGGCCCGGCGGCAAGGCCGACCCCAAGGCCTTCCCCGAACACCACGTCGCCTGCCACGCCGCGGCCGACGGCAAGCTCCTGTGGGACGTGAAGGTCGCGCCCGGGCCGTGGCTCCTGTCCGACCTGCGCGGCGGGTACACCGCCCCCACCCCGGCCGCCGACGCCGAGCGCGTGTACGTCGTGTTCGGGTCGGCCGTCGTCGCCGCGCTCGACCACGCCGGCCGGCCCGCGTGGCGGCGCGAGCTGTCGCCGTACAAGTTCGACGTGGCCCTCGCCGCCAGCCCCGTGGTGTTCGGCGACACCGTCATCCTCCAACTCGACCAGCTCGGCGGCGAGTCGCGGCTGCTCGCGCTCGACCGCAAGACCGGCGAGCCGCGCTGGGAGGAGAAGCGGCCCAAACACGGGTTCGCGCACAGCACGCCGGTGCTAGCGACGGTCGGCGGGAAGGCGCAACTGCTGGTGTCGGCGTCGAACGCGGTGCAGGGCGTGGACCCGGCCACGGGCAAGGTGCTGTGGACGTGCGAGGCCCGCGGCGACACCGTGTCCCCGGTACTGGCCGGCGGCCTCGTCTACGCCGACAGCGGCCGCGGCGGCCCCGGCGTCGCCGTGGACCCGACCGGCACCGGCGACGTGACCAAGTCGCACGTGAAGTGGAAGCTGACGCAGGTGCCCGAGGGCTACTCGTCGCCGGTGGCGGCGGGCGGCTTGCTGTACCGGCTCCACAGTCCGGATGTGCTGAAGTGCGTCCGCGCGGCGACCGGCGAGGTGGTGTTCGTCGAGCGACGGCTGGGCGTGCAAACGTCGTGCAGCCCGGTCGCCACCGCGGACGGCCGGGTGTTCTGCGCGAGCGCGGGAAAGAGCTACGTGCTGAAGGTCGGCGAGGTGCCCGACGTGCTGGCCGTGAACGACCTCGGCGACCCCGGCCCGGCGTCGCCGGCGGTCGCCGACGGGGCGCTGTTCCTGAAGGGCCGGCGCTGGCTGTTCTGCGTGCGGGCGAAGAATTGAGGCCGGCGGCTGTCGTAGGACGGTTTCCAACCGGCCGTGTTCAACCCGGCCGGTTGCGGAAACCCGACCCCCTCGATGCCGAAGGTCGAATCCGTGCGTATGAACCTGTTCGCGGCCGGCGTCGTACTCCTGTCTGCGTCCGCCGCCCCGCCGACTGGCGGCCGCTTACCACCGACCTGCTGGCGCGCGAGAAGACCGGCTTCGGCGGGCTCTGCGGCGTCGTCGTCGAGCGGAGCAGCGGCCGGCTGTTCGTGAACCTCAGCGACCGCGGCCTGTTCACGTCCGCCGACCGCGGCGCAACCTGGACCCGGGTCGAGAACAGCCCACTGAAAGGCCGCACCGAGACGCCCGGCTGCCTCCAACTCGACCCGACCGGCAAGTCGCCGCGCCTCCTCATGCCGCTCGTGTACGGCGCCCCGATCGCCGTCGGCACGACCGGCGCCGGTCCGTGGCGGGCGCTCGACAAGGCGTCCATGCACGTCGATTGGTGCGCCGCCGACTGGACCGACCCGGAGATGAAGTTCCTGCTGACGCTCAAGCACGAGGCGAACGGGCTGCTCCTTCGATCGCGCGACGGCGGCAAGACGTTCACCGACCTCGGCAAGGGGCACGGCCCCGCGTGGGTGTTCGACGCGAACACCGCCGTCGTGGCGCGGATGAAGACGAAAGAGAACCCGAAGGGCGGCGTGGTCCGCACGGCCGACGGCGGCGACACGTTCGCCCCGGTCGCCGACTTCACCCCGACGGCGCTGCCGCGGCCGGGGGCGGACGGCGTGTACTGGCTGGCCGACGGCGTCCACAGACGGCCGACGCGAGAAGACGACGTGGGCAAGGCCTCGGGGCCGTCAGGACGGCGCTACGGCCCGGTGTTCGGCGCAAGGACGCCGAGCAACTGTTCGTGCTGACCGGCTTGCCCGGGGTGGTGGAAGCACCGACGGCGGCGCGCGTGTCGCCCCGGTGCCGCTGCCGAAGGAGCTGAAAGGGCGTGAACGCGGCGGCGTGGCTCGACTGACCTTGACCGCGGGACGCTGTACGTGATGAAGATGGGCTCAGGTTGTACGCGCTGCGGCGGCCCGTGACCGTTTCGCCGCGTGCGGCGGTGCCGCCGCTGGCACCGCCGCACGCGGCAACCTTCACACCCCGTACACGCCGTCAGGGGCTGAACGCCCCGCCAGACGCGCTGGCTCCTGCGACACCGCGGGCTCGCCGCCGCCGCCGGGCTCGTCCCAGGCACACCCGCACCCGTGCGGGGCGATCCGCAGCGCTGCCGGCGATCAGATCGCCCCGGCCGTCGCTATCGGCGTCCGCCACCGCCACCCCACGCCGCCGCGGTCGCCAGCGTCAGCCAGCCCCACGAAGTTCGCCACCGGCGCCGCCTGCGCCCCGGCCACGTTCCCGGCAGCTCCTGGCCCCGCTGAGGACGAACACCCGCGGCGCTGAGCCGCCGCCGCCTATGCGGGCTACCAGGTCGGCGAACCCGTCGCCGGTCACGTCGCCGGCGGCGACGAAGCTGCCGTTGCGGAGGTTCACCGCGTCGCTGCCCGGGAAGGCGAAGAAGTCGTTCACCAGCCGCGCCGGCGCCCCCGCCAGCACGCTTTGGCCGCGGAAGATCGCCGTCCGCGGGCCGCCGCCGAACCCGGCGGCGACCACCACGTCGGGCGTGCCGTCGCCGTTCACGTCGCCGACGGCCGCGCGGGCGCCGCCGCGGAAGTTCGGGTCGTCGATGCCGAAGAAGTTCGCCCGCACGCCGGCCGCGGTGGTCCCGACCGCGAGGCTGAACACCGTCACCCGCGGGCCGCCGCCCTCGTCCGGCGTCACCACGAATTCGGCCCGGCCGTCGCCGTTCAGGTCGCCGGCGGCGACGTACCCGCCGCCGCCGAAGTCGCCGCCGAACGGGTCGAACGGCGCCACCAGCAGCGTGCTGTTGTCGGCCCCGCTCACCACCGCCACCCGCAGCGGCGCCCCGGGGCCGGTGACGAGGACCGTGTCGAGCGTGCCGTCGCCGTCCACGTCGCCGGTGGCCGTGCGGAGCGTCACGACGCCGAACCCGTTGAACGGCCCGATCGTGGCCGGCGTGGGGACGAACGCCCCGGTCGACGTGTTCGCGCTGTACCGCTGCGCCTGCCCGTTCGGGAGCCCGCCGACGGCCAGCGACCCGCTCACGGCCGACGAGCCGAACAACTGCAACAGCAGCCCGTCCGTGCCCGCCGCGCCGCCGACCACGACGCGGCCCGCGGGCGTGAGCGCCACCGACGTGCCGAGGTCGGAGGCGGTGAAGTCGAACTGCACCGCCCCGCCCGTGCCGAAGTCGGGGTCGAGGCCGCCGGCGGCGTCCAGCCGCAGGGCGAACACGTCGGAGTCGGTGTCGCCGACGACGACGATGCGGCCGTCGGGCTGTAAGGCGAGGGCGTTGGCCACGGAAAGCGCCCCGAGGCCGAGGACGACGCGCCCGCCGGTGCCGAACGACGGGTCGAACGCCCCGTCCCCCGGTAGCAGCCGCAGGACCACCAGGTCGGTGTCGTTCCCGCCGGCGACGACGATGCCCCCGTCCGGCTGCACGCGCACCGCGTTCGCCGCGTCCGCCGCCCCACCCGCGTCCACGACCACGGCGCCGCCGGCGCCGAACGGGAAGTCGAGGGTGCCGGTGTCCGACAGCCGCACGACGCCGATGTCGGGGCCGGCGGTGCCGGCGAGGACGATGCGGTTGTCGGCCTGGAGCGCCACCGCGAACGCCCCCTCGGCGCCGCCGAGGTTGACCAGCTGCGCGCCGAAGCCGACGCCCGTCGGGTTGAACGTGGGGTCGAGCGCGCCGGCGGGCGTGAGGCGGATGACGGCGAAGTCGGCGCTCGCCCCGCCGCTGCCGGCGACGACGATGTTCGTGTCCGGCTGGATCACGACGGCGGTGGCGAAGTCGGTGCCGCCGAGGTCGAGGAGGAAGCGGCCGCCGGACCCGGGGTTGAACGTGAGGTCGGGCGTGCCGTTCGCGTTCAGCCGGGCGACGGCGAAGTCGGACCCGCCCGGCCCGTCGGCGCCGCCGACCACGACGATCTTCCCGTCCACCTGCACGGCGACGGCCTGCGCGATGTCCACGCCGCCGAAGTCGATGGCGCGCTGGCTGGTGCCGTTGAACGACGTGTCGGGCGAGCCGTCGGCGTTGAGGCGGGTGACGAAGATGTCGTCGCCCAGGGTGCCGACGGCCACGACCTTGCCGTCGGGCTGCACGGCGAGGTCGGCGACGGGGACGCCGCCGAGCGTGGCGCCGCCGCCGGTGGCGAACCCGGGGTCGAGGTCGCCGGCCGCGGGGACGACGCGGGAGTCGAGGGGTTCGAGCGCGAGGCGCGGGGTGGTGCGGTGGGTCATTACGGTCTCGGGAGTCGGCGGGCGGGTCCGACACCCGCAAGAGCCGTGCCCCGGCCCGCCGCGTGGGATCGGCCGGCGCCGGCGGGCGGGTGGAGTCGAAGTGGCTGGCGCGGCCGGCGCGGTCGGCGGAGCGACCGGCACAGCCGGCGCAGATTGCCACGGCGGCGCGTGACGCGGCCCGGGGGTTGCGGTATGCTGGCCCCTGTCCGCCCTCCCCGACCCGGAGCCCGTGATGGCCGACCTCCCCACCGACGAGACCCGGCGCGACTTCCTCCAGGCCGGCGTCGCCGCCACCGCCGCCGCGGCGCTCGCCGCCAACGCCGGCGGCCAGCCCGCGACCACGACCGGCGTCCCCACCCGGCCGCTCGGCCGGACCGGCGTGAACGTGTCGATGATCTGCCTCGGCGGCTGGCACATCGGCGACGTGAAGGACCCGAACGAGGCCGTCCGCATCATGCACACGGCCCTCGCCGAGGGGCTGACGTTCTTCGACAACTGCTGGGACTACCACGACGGCGGCGCCGAGGAGGTCATGGGCCGCGCCCTCGCCGCGGACAACGGCAAGTGGCGGCGCTCGTGCTTCCTGATGACCAAGGTGTGCGCCCGCGACGCCCGCGGCGTGCGCACGCAGGTGGAAGACAGCCTCCGCCGGCTGCGCACCGAAACCATCGACCTGATGCAGATGCACGAGATCAACTTCGACAACGACCCCGAGTGGGTGGTGGAGCAGGGCGGGCTCGAAGAACTGCTGAAGATTCAGAAGGAAGGCAAGGTGCGGTTCGTCGGCTTCACCGGCCACAAGAGCCCGCACATCCACCTGAAGATGATGCCGGTACACCAGTGGCAGACGGTGCAGATGCCGATCAACGTGTGCGACCAGTTCTACCGCAGCTTCGCCAAGGAGGTGATCCCCGCGGCGCAGAAGATCAACGCCGGCGTGATCGGCATGAAGAGCCTGGGTGGCGGCAGCCTGGGCGGCGGCGGCGGGAACATCTTGAAGTCCAAGGTGGCGACGGCGGAGGAGTGCATCCGCTTCGCGCTGTCGCAGGCGGTGGCGTCGGTGGTGACCGGCATCGACTCGATGGAGGTGCTGCGGCAGAACCTGCGGATCGCCCGCGCGTACCGGCCGTTCGAGGCTGCGGAGCTGGCGGCGCTGCTGGCGAAGGTGCGGCCGGAGGCCGGGGACGGGCGGCACGAGCGGTTCAAGAGCACGATCGATTTCGAGGGGCCGTACCACCGCCGCCAGCACGGGTTCGCGTGATCGGCCGCGCGGCACCGGGCGTACACTGGGGGTGTCCCCCGGAGGTCCCCCGGTGCCGCGGTTATCCTGCCCCTTCTGCAACGCCTCGTTCGAGCCGCCGCCGGAGGGCCGCGTCGCGTGCCCGCGCTGCGGCGAGACCGTCCCCGTCCGCGGCCGCGAATCCGCCCCGCAACTTCCCGCCGCGGTCCCCGAACCACCGAAGCGCCTGGTGATGCCGGTCGTGCTCGCAGTGGCCGTGTGCGTCGGCCTCGCCGCCGCGTACCTGGCGCTGAACCGGACCGAGCCCGCGCCCCCACCACCACCACCGCCGCCGCCGATCGGCACGCCCGTCGCGCCGGCGAAGCTGCGCGGCCTCGACTACCTCCCGGCCGACGCCAACCTCGTCCTCGCGGCGCAGGTGTCGCCGGTGGTCGAGTACGCCAAGCGGACCGGCGGCAACCCCTTCGAGGTGCTCACGAAAGCCGGCGTGCCCGCGGCCGCGCTCGCGGCGCTGGGGCAGGGCGGCGTGGCGCTGCCGAACATCGACCACGTCGCCGCCGGCGCCACCATCCCCGACGCCGGCGACTTCCGCCTCGGCGTCGCGCTGGTCCTCCGCGGCCCGGTCCATGACGAGGCCAAGTTCCTCGACGCGCTAAAGGCGAAGCGCCCCGCGACGGGCACGCCGCCGCACTACCTCGCCGAGTTCGGCGGCTTCCCCCTGAAGCTCACGAAGGCCGCCGACGCCGTGTGGCTGTTCGGCCTGACGGAGCGAGACCTGACGCCCGCCGCCGGCGGCCTCTCTGAGCGGATGCGCGCGTCGCTGACCGAGGCGCTGCCGGCCGACGCCGCGGCGTGGCTGCTGACCGACTCTGCCGACTGGGCCGCGAAGCCCCTGGCGTCGCTGCTGCTGAACGACGTGCGGCCGGGGCTGGCGAAGGTCCGGGCCGTCGCGGCCGGCCTGACCGTCAGCGGCGACGCCAACCTCCGCGTCCTGGTGCGCCCGGCGAACCCGGCGGCGCGGGACGAATTCGCGGCCGCGTTCCGCCGCCGGGGCGGCACGACCGGCGAAACCGGCGACTGGGTGTACCTCGACGCCCCCGCCGATCGGGCCGGGGCGCTCGCCGCGGTCCGCGACGTGCTCATCCCGAAGTAATCAATGGTGGGGCCGGCACCCCGCCGGTCGTCTGACCCGGACCGGCGGGACGCCGGTCCCACCGATTCTCTGTGTGTGCGAAGCCGTTCCCGTTCGACCCGTCGCGCCCGTCCTCCGGGTGCTGACGCCGCCGCCCCCGCCCCCCGCGCCACTTCCCCGCGCAATTCGTCCCGCGCCGCCGTCCGACCGGTCGATCTCACTCCCGCACTCGTACCGTCACGGACGGGCCGGCCCGCGCCGGCCCCGGCCACCGGGCCAGACCGACATCGTTGAGGAACGACCCCCATGCCCGTCGCCGCCGGCAGCAGCCGCACGCGCCTCGTCGTTGACGCGCTCGAAGCGCGCGACGTCCCTGCCGGCCTTACCGACACGTTCGACACGCCCGGCACCACCCTCGGCGCCGCCTGGGTCGAGGCCGCCGGCGCCGACGTGTTCTCCGTCGTTGCCGGGGCCGGCGTCGGCGGCACGCCCGGCGTCGTCTCGACCGGCACGAGCCTCACCGCCGGCCGCGCCTGGCAGACGGCCGTGGTGTCGGCCGACACCGGCGCCGCGGTGCGCGTCAAACTCGACTCGCTCGTGCCGACGCTCGTGTTCGTCCGCGGCACCGCCCTCGACACGAACGCCCCCACCTACGTCGCCGCCGCGGTCACGCGCGGCATGACCGCGGAGGTGTGGGACGTGCAGGCCGGCAAGGCCACCGTCCGCGGCACGGTCGCCACGTCCGGCGCGTCGCTGGGCGACGGTAACGGCGACCGACGGGGCCATCACCAGCCGCGAGCGCCTACCTCCCGCAGGTGCAGGCGGCCGCGACCGACGCCATCACCACCGCGACGAGCGTCAGCGGCGGCGGCCTGGTCGGCGTCACCGCGGGGGAACGTGTCGCTCGACGACTTCACCGTCATCCCCCGGCGCCGCCGCCGACGCCGCCGGGCGTGAGCGTCAGCCAGAACTTCGACGCCACCGCCGCGGGGGCGGCCGGCGGGCTGGTCGAGTTGGTCGGCCGACGGCAGCGGCGCGTTCGCGGCGTCGGCGGCGCGGGCGAACAGCCCCGCGAACGGCTTCGCCTCCGCCGGCGGCTCCGTCAGCGCCGCCCGCGCCTGGAGCGACACCGCCCTCCCGGCCGACGTGGACGCATCCGCGGCGCTCTACCTCGACGGCATCATCCCGGCCCAGGTGTTCGCCCGCGGCACGAACCTCGACACGGCGGCGCCGTCGTACTACGCCGTGAGCGCGATCCGGGGCCTCGAAGCGAAGCTTGTGAAGGTGGTGAACGGCGTCGAGACGACGCTCGGGACGGTGAAGTCGGCGACGTGGTTCACGACGCAGTGGCTCCGCGTCCGGCTCACCGCCGAGGGCGACCGGCTGCGGGTGCAACTGTACCGCGCCGACACGCGGCAGTGGCTCACGCCCGCGGGGGCGTGGTCGGGCACGCCCGACTTCGCGCTCGAGCTGCGCGACGGCAGCATCGCCGGCGCCGGCCGCGCGGGCGTGGCGCGCCCGAAGCTCTATTCGGGCACCGTGGTGTTCGACGACTTCGAGGCGCGCCCGGCGAGCGCGGCCGCGGGGCCGGTCGTCACCATCACCGGGATGATCTACACGAACGGCTCCACCGGCGGGGACATTGCCTTCCGCGCCGCGGCAGCCGGCAGCCCGACGCGGCTCGAATTTGTGCTGAACGGCCAGGTGCGGTCGGCGTCGGCGACCAGCCCCGCGGAGTGGACGTTCGACACCACCACGGTCGTGAACGGCAGCTACACGCTGACCGTGCGGGCGTTCGACGCCGCCGGGAACGTCGGCAGCGTGGACCGCGTGTTCACCGTCAACAACCCGAACAACGACCCGGTGCCGAAGCCGACGATCCCGCGCAACTTCGACCACGTCCGCGTCGCGCAGCTGGCGTACACCGGCAACCCGATGGGCGCCTACGAGCAGAGCCTGCTGCGCACCGGCGTCGACGTCGTGGTGCCGAACGCGAAGTTCATGCAGACGGTCAACACGGCGTCGCCCGACACGCCGCAGCTGCTCTACAGCAACGTGTCGAACCTGTACCAGGGGCTGTTGGCCGACTGGCTCGAGTACGCCGACCGCGTCGGCGCGCCGCGGGAGCAGGCGTTCTACCACGTCTCGCAGGCCACGAACTTCGTCGGCACCAGCCCGTCGTCGCAGCCGGTGACGTGGCTGTGGAGCGCCTACCAGTTCGACGCCGCGACCGCGACCGCGAACAACGTCACGTCGGCGTCGCGCGGCGGCGCCGGAACGAACCTGAATTTCGGCGGCGCGGGCAGGTCCACGGCGCTCGGGTCGCTGGACAAGTTCCGCGAGCTGAACGTGACGCTCGCCACGCTGCCGCAGACGGGCTGGGGCGGCGTGTGGGAGTACGTGTCGGCGGTGGACGCGGCCGGGAACCCGCAGGCGTGGAAGCCGCTGACGCTGATCCAGGACGGCACCGCGGCGATGCGGCGCTCCGGCGGCATCACCTTCGACCCGCCGGCCGACTGGAAGACCGCGAGCGTCGGCGGCGGCGATCGTCAGTACTACGTCCGCTTCCGCGTCACGGCCGGCACCGCGGCGCAGGCGGCGCAGCTGAAGACGGTGTTCGGCCGCGACTACGTCCGCGCCGCCGGCACGCAGGCGGGCGTGATTCCCGCGTTCGACTTCGGCGCCGACCGCGACGGCGACGGTTATCTGAACGACGCCGAGTACGCCGGCCGCGCCGCGGGCAAGGACGCGCGGTTCGTGTACGAGTCGCGCCTGTTCTACCCCTACTACGGGCAGATGCGGTTCGTCACGAACCCGAGCGGCTCGGCGGTGCGGAAGTGGGCCGCGGACTACCACGTCCGCCTGCTCGCCGCCAACCCGCTCGCCGACGGCGTGTTCATGGACAACGCCACCGGCAAGCTGCCGTTCGCCGGCACGCCGGTGCTCGAAGCCACGGCGACGTTCAGCGCCGACTCGGGGGCGCTGATCGCGGCGGTGAACCGGGCCATCTCGCCGAAGTGGGTGATGGCGAACACGGCCGGCGGCGGCGAGTCGGCGGACGCGATCACGGCCGGCGCGGCGGCGTCGATCGAGGAATTCCTGATCCGCCCGCTGTCGCACAGCTGGACGGAGTTCGGCGACACCGCGAACCTGGTGGCGCGCCGCCTCGCGGCCGACGGCTCGCCGTACCTGGTGATCGACAGCCGGAGCGACGGCGGCAGCGCGACCGACGCCCGGACGCAGCTGGCGACGCTGGCGTACTACTACCTGCTGGCCGACGCCGACCGGACGTTCCTGATGTTCTACGGCGGCGAGAACCCGTCCTCGTCGTGGACGCAGCACTGGAGCGAGGCGGTGCGGGTGGACGTGGGGAAGCCGACGGCCGCGTACCGCGAGTTCGCCACGGGGAAGGACCCGCTGAGCCCGTCGCTGACGTACAAGGTGTACGCCCGCGACTACGAGAACGCCCTGGTGCTGTACAAGCCGCTGAGCTACTCCCAGGGCATCGGCGAGGGGACGCTGAACGACCAGACGGCGACGACACACCAGCTCGGCGGCAGCTACCGCCGGGTGAACGCGGACGGCACGCTCGGCC
>JBGAQM010000067.1:0-20681 GCA_044220735.1 Urbifossiella sp.
GGCCTGTCCTCCGGCGGTGTTCTATTTCCCGTTGCCGCCAAGGGATTTGCGACGACTCTCGCCGGCGACCCTCTCTCTCCGTTTCAGACCGCGTACCCGGGGTGCGAACGCAACCCAGCCGGTTACGCTCGGTCCCCGAACCTCTCCGCCCAAAACTCTCAGAGTCTCGGGTGAACAACCCCGAGAAAGTTAACGCCCGCGTCACTCTCGCACCCCGAGTGCGTCATTTCGGACGCGGATTGGAAAGCTCTTCTGTAGAGGCCTGTTCCCCGCCAGACAGCACGCCGGTCGCGCCGCGTAGGCCGCTGTGGGCACCACCCCGAACCGGAGGTGTCCCCGTGACGACTGACCGCGACCCCGCCTGGATGACCCCCGACGAACGCCGCCGGGAACTCGCCGCGATCCTCGCGGCGGGCCTCCGCCGGCTCCGCGACCGCCACGTCTTGTACGCCGCCGACGGCGACGTCCCGCCCGCCGAATCCGCCCCGACGGAATCCTCTCAGGATTGCCTTGAGGTTCCCGCGAAAACCGTGCTCAGTGTCCACGCGGGTTGACCGCGTTCCGAGACGAAAGGAGATCCCGTGGACCTGAACATCGCCAAAGAGGTCGCCGCCCTGGAGCGGCTGACCGTCAAGCAACTGCGACAGAAGTACGTCGAGGTCTTCGGCGAGGAGACCAACGGCCACAACAAGGTCTGGCTCGTCCGCCGCATCGCCTGGCGGCTGCAGGTGCTGGCCGAGGGCGACCTGAGCGAGCGCGCCCGGCGGCGGGCCCTCGACCTCGCCTGCGACGCCGACCTGCGGATGAGCCCGCCGCGCGTCCGCACCCCGGCGGCCGCCCCGCCCGAGCCGACCGCCACCGCGACGCGGACGCTGCCGTTCAAGCAGGACGGCCGACTGCCGCCGCCCGGCACCGTGCTGACCCGCGCCTACAAGGGGGGCACGGTGCAGGTCACCGTCCTGGCCGACGGCTTCGAGTACCAGGGCGAGGTGTACGCCTCGCTCAGCGCGGTGGCCAAGGCGGTCACCGGCAGCCACTGCAACGGCTTTCTGTTCTTCCGACTGGACCGCAAAGGGGACGACCGATGAGGCGACGACCGACCGAACAGCCGCGGGCCGCCGTGCGGCTGATGCGCTGCGCCATCTACACCCGCAAGAGCACCGAGGAGGGGCTGGAGCAGGAGTTCAACAGCCTCGACGCCCAGCGCGAGGCGGGCGAGGCCTACGTCCGCAGTCTGCAGCACGAGGGCTGGTCCTGCCTGCCCGACCGCTACGACGACGGCGGGTTCACCGGCGGCAACATGGAACGCCCGGCCCTCCAGCGGCTGATGGCCGACATCGAGGCCGGGCGGGTGGACTGCGTAGTCGTCTACAAGGTGGACCGCCTGAGCCGCAGCCTGCTCGACTTCGCCCGGATGATGCAGACGTTCGACGAGCACCAGGTGTCGTTCGTCTCCGTCACGCAGCAGTTCAACACCGCGACCAGCATGGGCCGGCTGGTGCTGAACGTGCTGCTCTCCTTCGCCCAGTTCGAGCGGGAGATCATCAGCGAGCGGACCCGCGACAAGATCGCCGCGACCCGTCGGAAGGGCAAGTGGGCCGGCGGCCACCCGATCCTCGGCTACGACATCGACGCCAACGGCTACAAGCTGGTCGTCAACGCCGAGGAGGCCGAGCGGGTCCGCGCGATCTTCCAACTCTACCTCGAACACGAGTCGCTGCTGCCGGTTGTCGTGGAACTGGAACAACGCGGCTGGCGGAACAAGCGGTGGCAGACCCGCAAGGCCGGCGAGCGCGGCGGCAAGGCGTTCGACCGCACCACCCTGTACCGCCTGCTGACCAACGTCGCCTACCTGGGCAAGGTGCGCTACAAGGACGAGGTCCACGACGGCGAGCACGCCGCCGTCGTCGATCCCGGCGTCTTCCAGAAGGTGCAGGCGATCCTCGAACGCAACGGCCGCACCGGCGGCGGCCCGGTCCGCAACAAGTTCGGCGCGCTCTTGAAGGGGCTGATCCGCTGCGTCCCCTGCGGCGCGGCGATGACGCCGATCCACACCACCCGGCAGAAGACCAAGCGCTACCGCTACTACGTCTGCTCGAGCGCCCAGAAGAAGGGCTGGCACACCTGCCCGTCGAAGTCGGTCCCGGCCGGGCAGATCGAGCAGTTCGTCGTCGAACAGATCAAGGCCATCGGCCGCGACGAGGCGCTGCTCCGCGAGGTCCTCGCCGAGGCCCGCCGCCAGGACGAGGCGCGGGCGGCCGAACTGGAGGGTGAACAGCGGGCCCTGGAGCGCGACCTGGCTGCCTGGCATACCGAGATCCGCCGGATGACGCTGCAGATCAAGCCCGGCGAGGACAACGGCCCGCTGATCGGCCGGCTGGCCGACCTGCAGGAGCGGGTCGGCCTGGTCGAGACGCGGGTCCGCAAGGTCCGCGAGCAGGTCCACGCCATCCACCACCAGCTGCTCGACGCGGACGAGACGGCCCGGGCCATGTCGGTGTTCGACCCGGTCTGGGGCACGCTGACGCCGCGCGAGCAGGCGCGGGTGATCCACCTGCTGGTGCAGCAGATCGACTACGACGGGGGCAAGAGCAAGGTGGCGGTGACCTTCCGCCCGGCCGGGATCAAGACCCTGGCCGAGGAACTGGACGGCGGCCGCAAGGAGAAACGGGCATGACCACGCCGCTGAAGATCGAGTCCGAGTTCCACTTCGACCGCCGGGGCCGCGGCTTCCGCAAGGAGCTCAAGCCGGGCGAAGGCCCGCGCCGCCCCGCCGAGCCGGGCCGCCTGCCGCGGGTGACGCGGTTCATGGCCCTGGCGATCCGGTTCGACCGGCTGCTCCGCGACGGGGCGGTCGAGAGCTACGCCGAACTGGCCCGGCTGGGCCACGTCACGCGGGCGCGGGTGACGCAGATCATGAACCTGTTGCACCTGGCCCCGGACGTCCAGGAGGAGATCCTGTTCCTGCCGCGCACGGAGTCGGGCCGGGACGCCGTCATCCTGGCGCAGCTGCAGGCGATCGCCCAGGTGCCGGACTGGCGGAAGCAGCGCGCGTTGTGGCGCGAGCTGCTCCGGGACGCCGGGACGTAACGGACATTCCCGCCAACCGTTGCGACCGTTACGCTCGTTGGAAGTCGGGTCTTGCCTTTCGCCGTCACGGCTTGCCGCGGGCCGCGGATAGTGTTCTAATGTATACTTAGTCTCATCCGTAGGGGGCGTGCGGCCTTCGTCGGTTCGTCGCGCGCCCCACCACTCCGAAGCCGCAGGCAACGAGGGCGCACCCATGGCAACGTTCCGACTCCGACGGTTCTCCAGTCCCCACATCCTGCAGGCGATCGACCCGCCGCGCTTGCTCCGGTTCCTCGACCCCTACCGCGACTACCTGGCCGGCCGCGGCGTCGTCCTGCCGGCGGCCGGCACCACCGGGCCGATCGACCACGACCGGCTGGTCGAGGTGTTCCTGGCCCCCGAGGCCGGGCCGCCCAAGGAACTGCTCGACGCGCTGTTCTTCGTCGACGAGATGGCCACGCCGCCCGGCATGGACGCGCTGATCGCCGCCGCCGGCCGTGCCCGGCTGGCCCTCGACGAGCGGCCCGACCAGTCGCCGGCCGACGTCGCCGTGCAGGTGTGGCTGCTCGACCGGCAGTTGCTGGAGTCCGAGCACGCCCAGCAGTACCTGTACCGCCCGCGGTCGTTCGAGTACTACCAGACCGGCCGCGCCGAGGTGCCGCCGTTCGTCCTGCCGCCGGCGGCCCGCTTCCGCGCCCTGGCCGCGAGCTCGACGACTGGTTCGAGGAGCGCCGCCGCGGCCGGGGCACGCGCGTGTTCGCCTACCAGCGCGACGACGCGGTCTGGTTCCTCGTCCGGCACGGCGAGCCGTACAAGCGCGAGGAGAGTCTCGACGGGCCGCGCACCGCCAGCGTCTGCTACCGGCCGCTCCGCTACGACGTGCTGGTCTACGAGCCGGCCGTGGGCGAGCTGCGGATCAACGCCCGCTCCGTCCGCGAGCGCGACTTGTACCGCACCCACTTCGGCCACCACGTCTTCGGCGACCCGCACTTCTTCCCCGGCGACGAGAAGTACAGCCTCGACCCGCTGCTCCGCCGCGGGGAACCGAGCCTGGTCTGCGCCGACGTGGCCGGACTGGAGTGGGTGCGGCTGCGCGAGGTCCACGTCTTCTGGGGCGGGGCCGAGCACGCGGTGGAGATCCACCGGGCCGACAACGTCTTCCGGGCGATGGACGAGCGGGGCGTGCGGCTGCCCGAAACCGCCCGGCTGGTGCGGGCCGTCTTCCAGGTCAAGTTCACCGACTCCCGTCGGCCGCGCTCGGTCACCATCCGCCCGTCCAACGTCGCCCAGTACACCCGCGACGACGACGCGGAACTGATCGAGCAGTGGCTGCGGCGGCGGGGCTTCATCCTCACGGCCGAACAGCGGGAGGAGGCGGCCCATGGCACTCTGGCCAGCGCTTGAGGCGGTTCCCGGCCCCGCCGGCGTCCTCCGCTGGTGGCAGTCGGCGACCGGCGACGAATTCCCGCTGCTGGAACCGTACCTCCAGCCGCGCGGGGCGTTCGCCCTGTCGATCCCGTGTCCGCGATCCCGCCGGCCGCACCTGCGCTACCGGGTCGTCGAACTCGCCCCGGACGGCTACGTCGGCGTCTGCGACGAGACGGACGAACGCATCGCCCTGGCCCGCGAGGACCTGCTCGTCTACGAGATCGACTGGCCGCTCTTGCGCGAGGACCTGGCCCGGGCGTTCGCCTTCGACCCCGCGCCGGCGCAGCCCGACGACCTGCCCGCCGGCGTGCAGTTGATCGGCAGCCACCGGCCCACCGCCGGGTTCGCGTTCCCCGCCTACCTGGTGGTCGCGCTGGAAGCCCGCAGCCTGATGCACGCCGTCTGTGCCCTGGCCTCCACCAGCCAGACGCCGTTCCTGCTGCTGGCCCCGACCCGGCGGCACGTGCGGCCCGACGCCCTGCGGGTGACGTGCTGCCGACCCGCGCGCACCCGTTCGGCCCGCTGTCGCTGCCCGTCCCGCACCGGCCCGAGATGCTGCTCCGCGTGCTGTACCCGGAGTGGGACGCTCGCCCGACCTCAAGCGTCTTCTGCCACCGCCGCGAGGGGGTCTACGCCGAGCCGGCGGAACGGGCCGCCGTCGCCGAACTGGCCCGGCGGTTCCCGCTGTTCAACGTTCCCGGAGTGATCCCGCCGATGAAACTCGCCGCGCTCTGCTGCACCTTCCACCGGCCGCACCTGCTCGGCCAGTTGATCGAGTCGTTCCTCCGCCAGGACTACCCGCGGCACCTGCGCGAGTTGGTCATCCTCGACGACGCCGGGCAGTACGAGAACCAGGCGGGCGAGGGCTGGCGGCTGATCTCGCTCCCGGCCCGGTTCCGCACGCTCGGCGAGAAGCGGAACGCCTGTGCCGCGCTGGCTTCACCCGACGCCGAGGGGTTCCTCGTCGCGGACGATGACGACGTTTACCTGCCGCACTGGTTCTCCACGCAAGCGGAAGCGCTGAAGCGGGCCGACTGGTCGCGGCCGTCCCTGGTGCTGCTGGCCCACGGCGACGGGTTGAAGGAGCACGACACCGGCGGCCTGTACCACGGCGGCTGGGCCCTGCGCCGATCGGCGTTCGACGCGGTGCGCGGCTACGCCGCCCTCAACAACGGCGAGGACCAGGATCTGGCCCGGCGATTGAACGAGGCCAAGGTGTCCGCCTGCGACCCGTGCGAGTTGGCCCGGCCGTTCTACCACTACCGGGTGGACACCGGCAGCTACCACCTGAGCCACCTCGACGACGCCGGCTACCGCGACCTGGGCAAGAAGACCACCAAGGGCAAGCACAAGCTCCAAGCCGGCTGGCCGCGTGACTTCACCACGCTGCCGGTGGTCAGGCGGTTCACCACCGCCCCGCACGTCTCGCACCGCGACGGTAAGATGACGGTCGAGTTGATCGGCCCGGTCCTCGCCCCCGGCCGCGACGGCCCGACCAACGGCATGTACGCCCTGCAGAAGGAACTCCGCAAGCGCATCGCGGCGGGGCTCGACTGGCTATCGATCAAGTCGCTGCCCGCGAGCGACGGCGCACTGCCGTGGTTCTGGCACTGGGACGACCGGCGGTACGCCGTCTGGTGGGACTCGGAGGGCCGGCCGTTCGTGCAAGGCCCCAACATGCTGTTCACCTACTCGTGGAAGCCGCGGATCGACGCCGAGGAACGCGGCCTGCTCGACGCCGCGAACTGCCGGGCGATGTTCTGCCACAGCGACTGGTACCGCGACCTGATCGCCAAGCACCGCGGGCCGGCGAACACGTCGCCCATCGTCACCTGGCCGTACCCCATCGACCCGTGGCCCGGCGAACCGCTGCCCGACGAGTACGACCTGCTCATCTACTCGAAGAACGGGCACCGGCCGGGCCTGCTCGAACACCTGTGCGAGGTCTTCCCCCGGCACGTCGTGCTGCACTACGGGCAGTACAAGCGGGACCAGTTGTTCGAGGCGGCCCGGCGGTCGCGGGCCTGCGCCTACCTGGCCGACGACGACCACGGGCCGCTCGCGCTCCAGGAGATCCTGCTGGCCGGCTGCCCGGTGGTCGGCGTCCGCACCGGGGCACCGTTCATCCAGGACGGCGTCACCGGCGTCTTCGTCGAACGACTACCGCCCGGCGCGAAGTGCGTCAAGAACGACGCGGACGAGGTGGCACTGGCGACGTTCGTGGAAGGGATTCGGCGCGTCCAGCAGACGGATCGTCACTTGGTGCGAGCCGCAGCCAGCGAGGTTTTCGCTACCGCACGAATCTTGGATCAGGTTCTCGAAGCATTGGGCACGGCGCGAGCGTCCTGACAAATCGTCCGCTTTCCCCGATCAGGTCGCAGGCGAGTGTCGCCCACCGAGCGGCTCGGCCTCTCGAATCATTCGCCATCAGAGCCAGCCGGCAGTCTGACCCGGAATGTTGTCCCGTTCCCCACCGTGCTCTCGACTGAGATGCTTCCACCAACCGCCTGGACGACCGACTGGCAGATCGACAACCCCAGTCCTGCGCCGTTTCCGTCCCCGGTGCGGGACGGATCGGCACGGTAGAAGCGGTCGAACACGCGTGGCAGGTGTTCCTCCGGTATGCCCCCGCCGGTATCCGAGACGCTCACGACCACTTCGCCGTCGTCCCGCCGGCAGTCAACTCGCACCCGGCCCTCCGCGGGCGTGTACTTCACCGCGTTGTCGATCAGGTTGTAGAAGACCCGCCGGAACTGCCGGGTGTCCCCCGCCACCGTCCCAACAACCGGCTGGTCGAGTGTCAAACTGACACCCTTCTCCTGGGCGACCGGCCGCATGTTGCCGACCACCTCGTCGAGCAGGGGTGCGAGGTCCACCGGCTCACCCCTCCGGGGGTTCAGCCCGGCATCCTGGCGGCACAAGAAGAGTAACTCGTCCGCCATCCGGCTGAGGCGGATTGTCTCCTCCAAGACATTCTCCAGCACTCGGCCGTACTCCTCGCCACTGCGGGCGCGCCGCAGGGCGACCTCGGCCTCGTTGCGGATGACCGCCAACGGGGTGCGGAGTTCGTGGGCGGCGTCCGCGGTGAGCCGACGGCGTCTGACGGGAGTCTCAAGCCGCCACACCCGCACCGGGCGGCGCAGGGTCGCTCGAAGACCTCGCCGGCGGGACCACGAGTCGGTGCACCAGCCCGAGAAACGTGGCCGCCCACGCGACCAGGGCGACCCAGACGAAGGCGTCCGGGATCGGGTCCAAGTACGGCAGGCGGAGGGCGTCGACCATCGTCCGGGTGCAGACGGTGTACATCCCGAGCGGGAACACCGCCGCCCAGTACCCGTGGTCGTAGGTCAGCGGGAAGTGGCGGGTCAGGTGCCGCCATACGCCCAGCGCGAACAGGATCGGGATCCACCACGTCGCGGTGGCCCAGAACAGGAGGGTCATCCCCTTCAGGAACGGGAGGAGTTCGGCGAGAAGCGGGGACCGGTCGGCCAGCCCGACGAGGCGGGCTCCCGCCAGGGTGGCGATGGCCATCGCCCCCATGTTGATCCAGTACGGCGGGGTCAGGTCATTTGGGGCGAGCGGGAGGAACAGGATGCGGTTGAAGATCTGGGAGATGATCCACAGGTAGATCATGCTCCCGGCCAGCCAGAACGCCAGCGCGGCGAACACCGCCCACTCGGGGGTCGGGGACAGCCGGGGCACGAGCAGTCCCGTCAAGACACTCACCGCCTGCGTGCCGACCACGACCAGCAGCCACGCTCCGGACAACCCCCGCTCCGGCGACGGCTTCACCCGGGCGGTGATCAGGTTCGGGAGCATCAGGTACGTGAACACGACCCAGTGCAGGAGGCCGACCCCGAGCAGCACGGCGGCCACACCCGGCCGATCGGTCAGCAGGACGAACTGGTTGCCGAGGACGCACGGCCCGGCCACCATGGTGAAGAACCCCGGGGCCTTCGCGTGGTCGGTGAAGTCCGACGCGACCGCCGCCCGGGCCGTCCCCAGCCGGACGACGAACAGGGCGAGGAGCACCGGGTACAGGACGGCGTTCAGGACGAACAGGGCGTACGCCACCGCCCCGTAGCCCGCCCCGGCGGCCGCCAGGGACACGATCCCAGTGGCCATCACCACGGCGAAGATGTTCGGGGGTAAGCCGGCAACACCGAAGCGACTTCCGGGCTGAGTCATGTCAATCCTTGCCTCCGGCAAGGAAGTTCAGCCGCCGCACGAGGTAGAAGTTGAACGCGAAGCAGACGAGGCTGGCGACGAACGCCGGCCAGACGATCGAGTCGTCCCGGCCCATCCAGGCGTTCATCGTGGCGGTGAGCAGCCACAACTGAAGAACAACGAGCAGCCCGACCAGGACGGCGATGCTGTTGATGATCGTGTTCTTCTGGGTCCGGGTGAGGGTGGGTTTCATACGGTGCGGTACTCCACCCCGGTGGCGTAGATGCCGCCGTCCCGAACCACCAACTTCACCACTGGCAGGGGTCGCCGCGGCGGCCCGGCCGTCGGGCGGCCTTCGGAGATCTCGAAGTACCCGTTGTGGCACGGGCACTTGAGCTGGCCGAGCTCCGGCTGCGGGATCACGGCGCAGGCCAGGTGGGTGCATTTCTGGTTGTACGCCACCAGTCGGCCGTCCGTCAGGCGGATCAGGAGGCACGGCTCATCGTCGTTTGGGTAGCGGAATTCGACCACCCCGCCGTGCGGAACTGCGGAATCGTCGGCGATCCGCTTCTCCGGGTATGACTCCCCTTCCCGGAGCGTGCTCATGGCCGCGATCCAGCACTGGCCGGCGACGAAAGCCCCGCTCGTCAGCACCAGGAACTTGGTGAACTCCCTCCGGGCCAACCCGTGGTCTTCTGGCACGTCGGTCGGGAAGTCCCGCTTCCACTGCGGCTGCTCGGCTAGCGGCCGGCCGTCCGGGTAGGTGCGTTCGGACTCGTCGCGTGTGGCGGACATCACCCACCTCCGTTCTGGTTCAGGACGTTGAGTGCGATGGTGCGGCCGGTCGGCGGCTCGTGCATGGCGGCGGTCACGTCCACCACGTCGCTCGGGGCCTCGCGGGGGATGACCATGTTGACTTTCGTGGCGACGACCTGTTCGCCGAACCGGAACTCGTTCACCACCCGCGACCGCTTGCGGAGCCGCTCGACCTCCTCGCGGGGGCCGAAGTAGAGGGCTTGGCTCGGGCAGACGGTGGCGCACATCGGCTTGCGGCCGGTCGAGGTCCGGTCGTAACACATGTCGCACTTCATCATCAGGTCGAGCTCGGTCATCATCTTCGGGACGCCGAACGGGCAGGCCAGCACGCAGTTCGAGCAGGCGATGCACCGCGGCTTGCGGGCCGTCATCACCCGCCCGTCCCCCTCCCGCTTGATCGCGTCCGCCGGGCACACGTCCGCGCAGGTCGGCGAGTGGCAGTGCATGCACACGACCGGGAACGTCTGGACCGACCGGCTGCGGTCCACGTACTCCAGGTGGATCATCGAGTGCCCCTTGTGCGTCTCGCACTCGGCGCAGGCGTGGTAGCACGCCTGGCACCCGATGCACCGCGCCGGGTCGATGAAGAATTCCATCTCTGCAATCACGTCGCGCCTCCGCCGGGGTCACTGTTGGGGTTCGAGCCGGCCGGCGTATTCCGGGGCGTTCGCCTTGCGAAGCCGGACGGCGCACACCTTGTACTCGGGGATCTTCGAGATCGGGTCCTGGGACGAGATCGTCACCAGGTTGATGCTCTTCGCGCCCGGCCAGTGGTACGGCACGAACACCACGTCCGGCCGGATGGTCGTGACCACCTGGCACCGGACGGTCACCTGCCCGCGCCGGGACTCGACCGTCACCCAGTCGCCGTCCCGGATGCCGTGCTTCTCGGCCAACACCGGGTGGAGTTCGAGCAGCGGCTCCGGGTACTGGTCCACCAGCGGCCCGATGCGGCGGGTCTGGTTGCCGCTCAGGAACATGCTCACCACCCGGCCGGTGGTCAGGATCACCGGGTAGTCCGCGTCCACGTCCTCGGTCGGCGGCTCGTACTCGATCGCGTGGAAGCGGGCCTTGCCGTCCGGGAAGTAGAACGGCCCGGCCCCCTTCGCGACCGGGTTCCACGACCCGTGCTCGAACAGCCGCGGCGTCCCCGGGTGGTCCACCGGCCGCCCATCCGGGTCGGTCGACGGGCAGGGCCAGAATACCCCCATCTGGGCCTCGATCTTCTCGTAGGTGATGCCGGAGTAGTCGGCCACGCTGCCCTTGGTGGCCCGGCACAACTCGTCGAAGACCTCGCCGGGGTTGCTGAACGTGAACCCCCGCTCCCGCCCGAGCGCCCGGGCGATGTCCTGGAGGATGCGCCAGTCCTGCTTCGCGTCACCGGGCGGCTCGACCGCCTTGTTGATCTTGATGACCCGCCCCTCGGTCGAGCAGACGACGCCCTCGTCCTCCTCGTGCTGCGACCCCGGCAGCACCACGTCCGCGAACCGGCCGGTCTCGCTCAGGAAGAAGTCGATGTTCGCGTAGAACTCCAACTTCCCCAGCATCCGCTTGACGAAGTCGCTGTCGGGGAGGGACACGACCGGGTTGAACGACCAGGAGAGCAACCCCTTGATCTCGCCCGATTCGACCTTCCGGAAGACCTCGTAGCAATCGACCCCGGCGTGCGGCAGTTCCGGCTCCGGGACGCCCCAGAAGTCGGCGATGAACTGTCGATGCGCGGGGTTCTCGATGTCGCGGCCGCCGGGGAGTTGGTCGGCCTTCTGGCCGTGCTCGCGGCCGCCCTGGCCGTTCCCCTGGCCGGTGATGGTGGCGTACCCGCACCCCGGCCGACCGATCCGCCCCGAGGCCAGCACGATGTTGATCGATGCGAGGCAGTTGTTCACCCCGCGGGCGTGCTGCTCCATGCCGCGGGCGTGCATGAGGAAGCTGGTCTTCGCAGTGCCCCACCACTCGGCGGCCTGCTCGACGGCGGCCTGGCGGATGCCCGTGACCTCGGCCGTCCGCTTCGGAGTCCACTGCCGGGCGACCTCCGCCGCCTTCTCGAAGTTGACGGTGTGCTGCCGGATGAAGTCGTGGTCGAGCCAGTCCTTCTCGATCATCAGGTGAAGGATGCCGGCGAACAGGGCGGCGTCGCGGCCGGGCTTGACCGGCAGCACCAGGTCACTGGTGCGGGCCAGCGGTGTGATCCGCGGATCGACGTTGATGATCCGGGCCCCGTTGTCGCGGGCCTGCCAGATGTAGCTGGTCGTGATGGGGGCACATTCGGCGACGTTCGCCCCGCCGACCCAGATCACCTCGGCGAGCGGAATGTCCGCGAGCGGGTTGCTGGCCCGGTCGATCCCGAACGCCTTCTTGTTCGCTGCCGCCGCACTGACCATGCACAGCCGGCCGTTGTAGTCGATGTACCGCGTCTTCAGGCAGACGCGGGCGAACTTGCCGATCAGGTAGCACTTCTCGGTCGTCATGCTCGCTCCGCCGAGCAGGGCGAAGGCGTCGTTGCCGTACTTCGACTGGATCCGCTGAATCTCCGAAGCCACGCGCCGAATCGCCTCGTCGTAGCCCACGGCCCGGAACCCCGCGGGCGCGTTCGGGTCGCGGACGTAGGCGTGCGTCAGCCGGTCGTGGTGCGACCCTTGCAGGTAGCGGCGGACGCCCTTCGGGCAGAGCATCCCGCGGTTGGACGGGAAGTCCTCCCACGGCTCGAACCCGACGACCTCGTTCCCCTTCACCTTCAACTGGATCCCGCACTGCTGGCCGCAAAAGCAGCAGTGCGTCTTGACCAGTTTGTCGGGGTCTACGGCAGAACTGACCCGGTTCCCCGCCGGGTAAGAGCGGAGCGGGCCGAACGCGGCCAGGAGTTCGGGCGTCAGCGGCGGTTCAGCGGCCATCGGCAGTGACTCCTTCGTCCAGGGCCAACGGGAACAGGCTGGCCTGGGCCAGGGCGAACATCTTCCGCCGACACGCCGGGCAGACGTGCTGGTAGTGTCCCGCCGGATGCCCCGGCATGTCGTACCGGTAACCCATCTCGGCCTCGACGGTGATCAAGTCCTCGACGTGCATCCGACTCGCGAACGGCTGGAGGCAGCGGGCACAGTGCGCTTGTTCGCCCTCCCCACCAGCATCTCGGTAGAACTTGACCGCGAGCTGGGCCGGCCGCTGGAAGATGTGGAAGAACTTGCCGAACGGAAGCCACAGGAGCAGGACGATGACCGTGACGGCGTGGGTGATCGCCAGGAACTCGTAGCCGTACCCCTTCATCCAAGTGTAGCTGACCGTCAGCAACAACCCGGTCACGCTGACGGCGAACAGCATGAACAGCGGCAGGATGTCTTCCTGCATGCTCTGGAGCGCGGCCGCCCCGTGGTCCTTGAACCGCCGGTGGAGAGCCAGCAAGACGCCGGCGATCACCAGGAACGAGGACCACACCAGCCCGTGGAACAGCAGGTGCCCGATCAGCGACTCGTGCGCGAAGTCGAAAACGGGAAGCCCGAATGCGAACGTCCGGTACCGGGATAGGTCGCCGGGCACCGTCTCGAAGAACACCCAGCCGTAGACGAGCGGGAACGTAATGGCGGCGGCCAGCAGGCACCCCCACATGATCAGCAGGTGGGCGACGCCGCGGGCCTTGTTCCGCCGCCAGATAAAGCGGTTCAGCAGGATCACCCCGACGAACCGGCTGACCAGTGCCTTCAGGCTGCCCCAGATGTGGCCGGGCCGGAAGAACGACTGCCACCCGCGCTTCCAGTACATGCGGGTCGGCGGCCGCTGCAGCCACATCGAGTACCGGTAGCCCAGACCGAACGCAGCGAACAGGCAGGCGAACGTGTACCCGACCAGGGCGGCGTCGATGTGCCGTAGGTTGTTCGACCCGACGAAGATACCGACGCCGAGCAACCCGGCGGTCACCAAACCCCAGCCACTAGCCTTTAATTGCGATCGTGTCATCGCACCTCCCAGACGGGTCGGGTTGGTCGCTACAACCGGATGGTCAAGAGGACAGAGGCGTCGACCAACCCCCGGACCGCGTGCCGCACCCCGGTGGGTACGTAGAGGAGGTGCCCGGCGGCCAGTTCGGTGGTCTGATCGCCGATGGTGAAGGTGATCTGCCCCTCCAGACAGTGCACCGTGATCGCCCCCTTCGCCTGGTGGGGGGCGATCTCCTTGCCGGCCGGGACGACCATCCGGATGACCTCCAGCTCGTCGGCCTTCACGAGCACGGTCGTAACCGTTTCTCGGAGAGCTGACCCGAGCGGCCGGACGTCGATCGCCTCACCTGGGGCTGCGTGCGGGATGGACATGGTAACACCTTCCTTATGATTCGCGAGGAAAAAACGCCCGAGTGCGGGGAGTCACGTCGCCCCGCAGGTGCCGGTCGCTGACCCGTGTCGGGAACACCCGCACATGCCGACAGTGTTCGACCTGGGAACCCCGAACTGGTCGGACAGTCGCCCGGCCAGTTCCAGGTAGTGTTCGTGCGTCCCCGTCCCCGTGTCGGCGTGTTCGGCCGCGTCGAAGGCCCGCACGAGGGCATCGTCGTCGTCCGCCCCGAGGAGGCGGTCGGCCATCCGGAACAGCCGCTCGTCCTCCTTCCGGATGTGGTCCCGCATCAGCCTCACGTACGCCCGGGCCGGGACATCGAAACCCGCGACCCACGCCTCGCCGGCCGGGGCTTCGCTGAGCTGCCAGCCCACGACGTAGTTCTCGTCCGACTTCCCGTCCAGCGCGGCGGCCATCCGGGCCAGGAGTTCCCGGCCGAGGTCGTGCTCCCGGAGCATAACCCCCGTCGGCCCGCCCTCCCGGGGCAGGCCGCGGGACTCCAGGAGCGGAAACAGGTGGCGCTCCTCTTTCGCGTGGTGGCAGCCGTCGGCGAAGGTCCGGAAGAAGTCGAGGGCGTCGCGGGCGGCGGCGGTGTCGATCACCCCGTCCCGCTCGGCGCAGGCCGCGATCTCCTCCAGTACCGCCAGCACCTGCTCGATCACGCGGTGCTCGCCCATCAACGTGTTGGTCGCATTCATCGTCAGACCTCCCGTTCGAGAGTCAAGAGGGAGTCACTATCGGCAGCGGGCGAAGGGTTCCGGGCAGAGTGGTTCTCGCCCGGTTCAGCACGTCGATGACGTGCGACAGGTCGAGGCCCAGGTGCCGACACGCCTGGGCCACGCTGACCGTTCGGGCGACCGTCCGCCGCAACACCGGGTTGGCCAGCGGGCGGAAGCCGAGTTCGATGAAGGTTGGGAGTAGTTCCGGGTACCGGTCGAGCAGGTCGCCGACCCGGTGCCCGCCCTCGATCGGGGAGCCGGGGACGTAATCCGTCGTGGCATCCAGCCGGTAGCGTGGGCGACCGGCCATGACCCGCCACAGGTGCGTCGCCCAGACCGCCAGCGCGGTCACCTCCAGCACCCCGCTGACGCCGGTCAGCGGGAACGCCGACGCGGTGAGGTCGGTCGCGATCTGGGTGGTCACGCGGAGTGCGCAGCCGAGGTTCAGCAGCACGAACGGCACCCACAGCCGCGAGAGCCGGGAGACGTCCGCCCCGTTCAGGGTGGGCACCACCCGGCTCGACACGCCCAGGATCATCATGCTGACGAACCCGACCGTGATCGCGTGCCGGACCGCCCCGTAGTAGGCGTGGGAGAACCCCATCTGGGCCGCCCCGCTTGCTGGAGCGAGTACCGGGAGTAGTGCGAACTGGTAGACCGGCAGGAACAACGCCATCCCAAGCGACACGAGCAGCCAGACGTAGGCCGCGCGGATGAACTTCAGGCTCCGGTCCGGTTCAGGCGACCGCCCGAACACCTTCCAGTTCCACACGAGGGCGACGACGCTGGTCGCGACCGCCAGGGTGGACAGGTACCACACCCCGGCCCACGCCCGGCCGGACTCCCGCATGAGCACGAGGGCCGTCGCCTCGCCCGCGACCGCCATGTTCAGCACCACCAGTGCGGCGATCGCGAGTGCCCGGTTCGGCGCGGGCAGCCCGTAGAAGTGGTGCAGGATCCGCTGGCTCACCCCGAGGATGATGAGCAGGGCGAACCCGTGGATCTGGACCTCGCGGAGCGACCCCTGCCACGTCGCCACCAGGGCCAGGAGTTCTTCCCGCGACCCGGCGGCCAGGGTCGCCCGGAGGTAGACCGCCTCGAACACCGCTTGGACGAAGAACCACCCCAGGGCGGACAGGATGTAGTAGTCGTAGACCGCCAGCGGCTTCCCCGCCCGTCGCCACGTCGCCAGGATCACGGCCACGAACAGCCCGACGGCGACGACCTCCACCCACGCCGCCGCGACCGCCACGCCGCCCGCCCCGGTGACGGTGTCCGCGAGGGGCTCGCCGAACGTGCGGCCGACCAGCCCGGCGAGCATCAGCCCGAGGCTGGCCCAGGCGAGCGGGGCGAGGGCGAGGGTGGTGTGCTTGAAGCGCGGGAACGCCTGGTACGCGAATCCCATCACGAACAGCCCGACCCAGCCGAAGATCTGGGCGTGACCGTGGGCGTTCACCTCGTGCAACCCGGCCGCGCGGAACGACCCGGTCCACGCGATCCGCAGCAGCAGGTACGCCCCCCAGACCGCCCCGGCCGTCAGGACCACCACGATTCCGGCCTTGAAGAACGGGCGGTAGATCGCGTCCGTCCGGGTTGGAGGCTCGGACACTACGGGCTTCCTCCGGGCGGCTTCCAGTTCGCCGAGGAGTTGACCGACCGGCACGTCGTGGGCGCGGGCGAAGAAGCCGACCGACTCGGCCGGCCCGGCGCAGCCCCTCAGCCCGTACCGGTCCAGCACCGACCGGACTTCCGGGGCGGCCCGCAGCAGGTCCGGGATCGACACGGTCTCGTCGATGCGGTCGATAATCGCAGGCATGATCCAGTCCCTCCCCGCGGTCAGGCGGCGCTACCGCCTTCACACCCTGCGGCGGTCGCTAGCCCGACCGCCGCGGACACCAACTCCTCAAACGCCGTCGGGGGCGGTGCCGGGTCGTGCTTCCGGACCCCGAGGTGGTGCAGCCGGATGTGGGCCGCGACCGGTTGGCCGACCGCGTCACAGGCACCCCGGGCACACTCGATGGGGCAACCGTCGATCACCCACACCGGCCGGTCGCGGAGTTGCTTGATGAAGTTCGGCTTGCGGGCCGCAACCCCCGCGAGGCACGACATCTCCGCCGCCCCCTGAGCGTCGATCGCTCGGGCCACGTCGTAGGACAGGCGGCCCGCGTTCGAGCAGCCGGCACAGGCGAGCACAACAGGGAGTGGGTTCGGCACGACAAGTCTCCGGGCAGCGGTGCGGTGATCCGTAGCCGTCACGTGGCTAAACTCCGGCGAGTACCTTAGTCATTTCGGCGGCGGTGAACGCCCGGCAAGTCGTCGTCCGGACGTAACCCTGTGCCGCGAGCCGCAGCGTCAGGGTGGTCGCCGTCTCGTCGTCAAGGGCGTCGAACACGATCAGCCCGTCGTACTCCCCGGTCGTCCAGAACTGGTGGAGGATGTTCGCACCAATCTGCCGCGCGGCCGTCTCGAACCCGGCGGCCCGTTGGGTGGTCTGACCGACCTCCTTGACGCCCTGTTCCGTGAACCGAATCGTCGTGACGAACGTGGGCATGAATCCGCTCCGCTGGAGTCCGGTCCCCAAATCGCTGAGTGGGAGGGGCACGGGCCTTATTGCAGAATTATAGACAAGTATATCCAGAATTCAACCCGACTCTGACTTTCCCGGCTATAATGCGAGTACCGGCGGGCGTTAACGCCGACACTATTCCCCTGACATAGCGTGCATCGCATGCACCGGCTGGCCCAGAGTTGCTCATTCTGACCGCCATGCTTAACTTGTTGGTAAAGTGCATCGACCGGCCACGCCTCTCACCACCACGTGCTCTCACCACCGGCCTCGTATGACCCCGTACGGGAAAACCGCACAAACCGCGATTGCCGCCGTCAGTCGGCTGGCCGAGGTGTACGACCCGGCGAGGAGGGTGAAGCTGAACTCGGCCGACATCGCCGGACACCGGCACTTGTCGCAACCGGTGGTGTCCAAGGTGCTGACTACTCTGTCGCAGGCCGGAATCGTGAGCGGCTCCCCCGGTCCGGGCGGCGGGTACTGGCTGGCCCGCCCTCCGGAGGGCGTGACGCTGTACGACGTGGTGTCGCTGTTCGAACAGACGGACCAGAACGTCAGTTGCCCGTTCGGCCCGGACTACTGCGGCACCTGCCCGAACTGTCCGCTCCACACCGACATGCTCAAGGTCCGCGAGCAGATGGAGACGTTCCTGAAGACCAGTACGTTCGCCCGATTCGTCGGCTGGACCCCGCCGGCAGACGCGCAAGTGCGGTCCCCCGACGCCCGGCGGTAGGCCTGAACCAGTCTCTTCGGAGGATTCCCGTGGCCACCCCGGTCCCGACCACGACGGCACAGCCCCTGACGGTACAAAGTTTCGGCCTGAGCCACCCCGGCCGGGTGCGGTCGAACAACGAGGACGTATTCCTGACGGGCGAACTCGCCCGCACGCTGCTCGTCCGCCACACCAACCTCCCGCAGCCGGACGAGACCCACGGCCGACACCGCGGGCACGTATTCCTGGTGGCCGACGGGGTCGGGGGGAACGAGGCCGGGGAGGTGGCCAGCCGTCTCGGCACGAACGCCGTCGAGGGGTTCTTGCTCAACTCGTTCCGCCGGTTCACGGCCGCGCCGTCGGCGGACGGGCAACCGGTCCTCCGGGAACTCCAGGCTGCGCTGCGGGAGGCCGACGCCCGACTGTTCGAGGAGGTCGGCCGGCACCCCGAGTGGTGGGGGATGGGCACGACGCTGACCGTGGCGGTCGTCGCCGGGCGGCGGTTGTTCGTGGCCCACGCCGGGGACAGCCGGTGCTACCTGCACTCCGCCGGCGTCCTGCGGCAGTTGACGACCGACCACACGGTCGCCGCCGAGATGGTCCGCACCGGGCTACTCACCCCGGCCCAGCAGGACCAGCACCCGTGGCGGCACGTGTTGACGAACCTGGTCGGCGGGAGCGACCCCGGTGTCCGGGCGGAAGTCCACCTTTTCGACCTGCACCCCGGCGACGCCCTGCTACTCTGCACCGACGGGCTGACGGACATGGTGCCGGACGACGTGATCGCGGCCGTCCTGTCCGAGGCGGCGTGTCCCGAACAGGTGTGTCGGCGGCTGATCGACGAGGCGAACGGGAACGGCGGGCGGGACAACGTGACCGCCGTCGTCGCCCGGTTCGACGACGCCCCCTGACCGCCCGGCGTCACTCCTTCCAGTACCCCGGCAGTCCGGGCTTGGTGTCCCGGAGGATTTCGAGTACCGCCGCCCGGTCGTCCTGGGAAAGGTGGGCGAACTCCTTCGACGTGTCCTTACCGGTCAAGACCTCCCACAGCCGCCGGTAGATCCGCTCCTTCGCCTCGGCCGGCAACCCGTCGAACTGCTTGGAGTAGATAACGTAGCTGAGCGGGTACTTGAACATCCGCGTCGTAAGGTCGAACTCCCGCAGGGAGCGTTTCTTCCCATCGAACGGGCCGCGGGAGGCGAACTCCTTGGTGAACCCGGACGTGCCGGTCACCGGCTCCGTGAGTTTGGCCTCGTTGAGTTCGGTCTGCTCGTGCAGGGCGAGGCGGGTGAGGAAGCCCGCCCGCGTCAGCCGGTTCTGGGCCTCCCCTTGGTGTTCGAGGACCATCAAAGCGACCAGGTCGCTGTGCGGGGTGAGGTAGTTGGCCGCCGTGAAGTACGGCTTCAGGTCAGTCACGTTCTCGCCAGGTGGCTGGTTGTCCTTATCCGCCCACGACCAACCACCGACGATTTGGTTCCCCTGGTGCGTCTGCTTCCCGCTCGTGCCGGTGACGTACCACCCGCCCCAGCGGTCCTCGAACGGAGTGGAGTGATCAACCGTCTTGCTCCCGCGGGAGAGGACCAACTCCCCCTTGCCATCGGCGGCCACCGACCGGACGAGGCGGCCGGGGAAACCCTGGTTCCGGGACGACCCGTGGCAGATCAGGCAGCTCTCCGTCTGGCGGGTGAACCGGGGCGGTTTCGCCCGGTCCTGGTCGAGTGTGTAGAAGACGACGCCCAGGTCCGGGTCGGCCGCGGCCACCTCGACCACGTCCCCGCCCCGGCAGAACCCGACCGTCACCTCGTCGTTGAAGTAGATGGCCCGCGGCGTCTTCGGCCCGATCCGGCTCCGCTGCAGGCTGGTCTTCGAGAACACCAGCACCTGCGACGATTCGGGCACGTCGAGGGCCTTGAGCACCGCCTTCAGGTATCCGAACTCGTCGTCCGGCTTAAGGGCGGCCCGTTTCGCCTTCAGTTCAGCCTGGAGGGCGGTGACGGCGTTGTCGGCGTCGGCCGTGGCGTACCGGATTGGCGGGGCGTCCAGGTCGGCTGCCGCGACTCCTCCGGCGGGAGCGACCACGGCGGCGACAGTGGCGATTGCGAGCGGGATGAGGCGCATCTCATTCTCCGAAAAGTGGGCGGGCGTCAGCCGCCGGGTGGGGGTGTGGTGGACGGCGGGGCGAGCACCTCGCGGACCCAGGTGTACGCGGCGACCGCCCGCGGGAACCCGACGGTGGTGGCAGCCAAGGCGATCACCTGCTCGATTTCGGCGGCCGACGCCCCGGCGGCGACCGCCTTGCGGGCGGCCGAGTGGACGGCCCCTTCGGACCGGCCGCCGACCGCCACCGCCAACTTCACCAGCCGGCACACCTTCGCGTCGAGCGGGCCGGCCCGCTCGGCCTGCCGGGCCGCCTCCCACGCCCGCCCGAGGTCGGGGAAGCGGGTGATGAACTCGACGAACGTGTCCGGCGGCTTCGGCAGTGTCGGCATCACGGTCTTTGCTTAAATGTGAGGGGAGGCGCAACCCATTCGGGCACGCCTGCGCAACAGAGGAACTCTCGCGATTGCGGAATTATAGACAATGATATCCTTAATTCACGCTTCGGCCACCGACCACTCATTCGACCGCCTGCGATGTTGCTTGACGAAGTTTGGCTTGCGTGCCGCCGCCGTTTCAGTTCTAATCGGGATCGCACGGTCGTCTCGGAGAGTATTGTTACGAAGAGTGTTGCACTCGGGGAGCTGACAGTACGGTTGCGGAATCGCGCCACCCAATCAGTTAACAACGCCACCCCGGGGAGAGACGCCACGGGGTGTTCGCGTTTCTGGGCCTTATTCCGCAAGGGTTTGCGAATCGCCGGATGCGGGGGAAAGTCTCAGACCAC
>JBGAQM010000558.1:0-2383 GCA_044220735.1 Urbifossiella sp.
AACACGACCCGGCGACGCCGACCTGCGCCGCGAGGATGTTGTGCCGTCCGATCTGACAGTTGTGCCCCACCATGACGAGGTTGTCGATCTTCGTCCCGGCGCCGATCCGCGTCGGGCCGAAGGTGCCGCGGTCGATCGTCGCGCCGGCGCCGATTTCGACGTCGTCTTGTATCTCGACCCAGCCGAGTTGCGGCACCTTGACGTGCCGGCCGTCCTGCGTCCGGTAGCCGAACCCGTCGGCGCCGATGACGGCGTTGGCGTGGACGATCACGCGGTCGCCGATCACGCACTCGTCGTACAGCACCACGCGCGGGTGGAGCACCGTGTCCGCCCCGATGCGGCAGCCGCGGCCCACGACGACGCCGGCGTGGACGAGCGTCCCCGCGCCGACGACCGAATCCTCCCCGACGACCGCGAACGGGCCGACCGACGCGCCGTCGCCGAGACGGACGGACGGGTGCACCAGGGCGGTGGGGTGGATCGTTCCCGCCGGGTGCGGCGGCCGGCCCCGGAGGTGGCGCACGATTTCGGCGAACGCCAGCAGCGGGTCGTGAACGCGGATGAGCGGCCGGCCGTTCACCGGGATCGACGCCGGTACCACGGCCGCTGCCGCCGGCGAGGCGTGCCACTCGGCGGCGTGCCGCTCGCCGTCCACGAACGTGATGTCGCCGGGCCGGGCGTCGGCCAGCGCCCGCGCGTCCTCGACGGCCAGGTCGCCGTCGCCGAGGACTTCCCCGTGCACCCACTCCGCGAGTTGTCGGACGGTGACGGTCACGGTGGGTCCCTTCTTCCCGGCGAGCCGCAGACCCCCGGAACCCCCGGGTCGGCGGAAGTTAACGGAACCCGGCAACCCGGACAAGGGCAACCGAGTAGCTGGGGGTTGTCGGCTTCTATCGGCCGGACGACGCGCCGGGGCACAGCGGGAAATGCGGGCGGGCGGTGGGACGTGGGCGGAGGCTGCGGGTTATGCGGTCCGGACACCCGTGTGTGAGGCGAACTCGTCGGCCGTGAGATCGCCGGCGGCGGACTCGACCCGTCCGGCCCCGGCTGCGGCGCAGGCCCAGCAGAGGGCGTCCCAGTCCGCGCGGAGTGCGTCGTCGGCGTTCCCCCAAACGACACTCGTCAACGAGTCCGGTCCCGAGCGGAGGCTAATCATTCCGTTCGGCGTGCCGACGCGGATGTCTTGCCAGCCGGGCTCGGGAACTTCGTCCGGGAACGCCGGGAGGCCGTCGATCATCTTCACCGTGACCGGCACGCCGAGGCGAGCGAGTCGACCGCGGACGGCGTCCCAGGTCGGCGCACCGCCGGCGTCGAACCGGACGGTGCGCTGCGTCCCCATCGTGTCGGCCCCGCAGGAGTGTGGCGTTACTTGTCCTTGCCCAGCAGAATCTCTTCGAGGCGCTTCCGCTGCTCCGGCGTCAGGACGGCCTTCACCTCCTTGTCCCGGCTGGCCTTGAGCTCCTTGATCTTCGCCTCGAGTTTGTCGATCTCCGTGTTGTACTTCGCCTGGATCGTGTACACGTCCTGCTTCTGGACGTCGGTCAGCCCCAGCTTGGTGTAGTTCGGCGGCAGGAAGCCCTTCGCCTTCGGGACCGGGTCGTCCTTTTTGACCTCTTTCTTGCTGTCCTGCGCGGTGATGCCGCCGGAAGCGACGAGGACCGCAGTTAACACACCGGGGAATAGCACACGGAACATGGGCGCTCCTGATGAATGACCCCGGCCCTCGGTGGGGCCGGCAAGAGGTCCCTCATTTTTCCCCGACGGCGGGAGCAGCCGCAAGCGGAAAACTCTCGTTCCCGCCCGTCCGAACAGCCGTCGGGCGGTGCGACGGGTGAGCTGACGGCGGCTCAGTTCTTCCCCGGCACCCCCTGCACCTCGCCCGGGGGGCGGCTCACCCCGGTTAGCTTGAACGGCGGGATCGTGTTCGACCCCGCCACGACATGAGCCGTGAGTTTCGAGTGAACCGGACCGTACCACCCGAGCAGTTTGTCCGCGCTGCCCCGCTCCTCGCCCTCGCGGGCCGGTTCGGTCCAGTTGAGGACGACCTGATACCCGCCCTCCGCCGCCCCGTCGTTCGTGCCGTACGTGGACAGCTCGAACGTGCCGTCCGGCCCGGTTACGCCGTACGGGTTCGTCGGCACCTGGGGCACGGTCGGCGCGCTGGTCGGGATGAAGTACACCCGTACCCCGGCGGCGGGCTTCCCGTCGTAGTACACCTGCCCCCGGACGGGGTGAACCGCCACCGAGACGTCCGAGCTGCCACACCCCGCGGCCAGCGCGGCCGCGAGGAGTCCGAACCACATACGCATCACGTTGGCTCCGGTCAGTTGTCCACGGTCACGTCGTTGCCGCTGCGGGTCAGGAACTTCACGAACAGCCGCAT
>JBGAQM010000068.1:0-20844 GCA_044220735.1 Urbifossiella sp.
GCCCCGCCGCCAGCGGCGGAATCCGTTACTTGGCGAGCGGCTTCCACTCGATCTTCTTGAACGTCACGACGGTGCCGGGGTCGTGGCCCTGGAGGGCGAAGCGGCCCTTCGTGAACACCTGATCCGGGTGCGTGAAGTCCACGGTCTTCTTGCCGTTCACGAAAATCTGGATGTGCGGCCCCTCGGCGATCACCTCCTGCACGAACCACTCGTCGGCCTTGTGCGGGGCCTTGTTCATCACGGTGATCTTCTCCCGGAACCCGCCGAGTTTGCCACGCCCGTCGGGGTACAGGCTGCCGGTGCGGATCGGGTCGGTGTGCGTGGCGTTGATCTGCGCCTCGTACCCCGGCGGGAACGCCGGGGCGAGCTGCGTGCGGAAATACTGCCCGCTGTTCCCCTTGTCGTTAATCTTCGCCTCGACCCGGTAGTAGAAGTCGGTGTAGTCGTCCTTCACGGTGAACAGGTGGCTGTGCGGGCCGCTGCCGGTCAGCAGGCCGTCCTTCACCTGCCACAGCGGGATCAACTTCCCGTCCTTCGTCTCGCCGCTGAACCCGACCACCGCCCCGGACTCGTTCTTCACCTCCACCACCTTCTGGTAGGCGCTCGGGTTCGGGTTGGGGTGCGTCGTCCAGCCCGTCAGGTCCTTGCCGTTGAACAGCGGCATCCAGCCGTCAGAGTTCTTGCCCTCCTGGGCCCGGCCGGCGGCGAGGAAGGCCAGGCAGATTGCGCCGGAAAGGCAGGCCGGGCGGAACAGGGGTTGCACAGCAGTCGCTCCGATTGCGGGGGAGGGCGGCCGGGCGTTCGGCCGCCGGGTGATGCTACCCGGCTGTCGTGTCGGCGGCCAGAGCCCGGCCGACCGGCCTGTACAACCCGACCCGTGCGGGGGAGAAATTCCCCCCAAACTGCTCAGATTGCGTTGTCGGCGTGCTTGCCGACAGGTAGTTTGATGCCGACGCGGCAGGATAGGGGCACTGGGTGAATTACCCGGATTCGCCCGCCCCGCCCGGCGAACCGAACGGACGCACCCCGCACCCGTGTTCCTACACCGTTGCCTCGGAGACTCAGAATGACGACTCGTCGCCTGTTCGGGCTGGGGGCCGCCGCCGTCGCGGCCGCGCTGGTCGTGATGACCCAGGACGCCTCGGCGTTCGGCAAGCGCAACCGGGGCTGTGACGCCCCGACCTGCGACACCGGCTGCGCCACCCCGTGCGCCACCGCCGTCTCCTACGTCGACCAGAAGGTCACCTGCTACAAGGTCGAGTGGAAGACGAAGAAGGTGGACGTGGACGTGGTCGAGAACACGTGGGTGGACCAGAAGTACAAGTACACCGTCTGCGTCCCGACGCAGGTCAAGGAGAAGGTCAAGGTCTGCGAGCTCGTCCAGAGCAAGCAGAGCTACAAGTACGTCGTCAACCAGACGGTGGCGGTGAAGGAGAAGGTGAAGGTCTGCCAGAACGTGTGGACCGAGAAGGACGAGAAGTACACGTACTGCGAGCCGGTGTGGGGCAAGACGAAGGTCAAGAAGACGGTGTGCGAGACGGTGTGCGTGCCGACCCAGGTCGCCTGCGCCCCCGCCGCCCCGGCCTGCGACAGCGGCCGCAAGGGCCTGTTCGGCCGGCTGTGCCACAAGCCGTCGTGCGACCCGTGCCCGGCCCCGTGCGCCGACGCCTGCGCCCCGGTCGTGAAGACCGTCATGGTCCGGCAGGTCGTCAGCAAGGAGATCGAGGTCGAGGTGAACACCTGCACGATGGTCAAGAAGGAAGGTTCGCGCAAGGTGAAGGTCTGCACCCCGACGTGGGTCGAGCAGGAGGTCGTCGTTCACAAGTGCGTGCCGACCGAGATGACCGGCGAGCGCGTCGTCTGCACCCCGACGTGGGTGGACCGCGAGGTCGTCGTCACGAAGCTGGTGCCGACCGAGAAGGAAGGCACCCGCAAGGTGTGCGTCCCGACGACCGTCAAGCGGACGGTCGAGGTGCGGTACTGCGAGCGGGTGGCCTACGAGACGACGGTCAAGGTGCCGGTCCGCGTGGCCTGCACCCCGGCCCCGGTCTGCTGCAACTAAGCGGCGAGACGTCAGCCGATGCGGCCGGCCCCGGGTAACCCCCGGGGCCGGTTCGTTTTCCCCATCCCGATCGTGTTCTAAGCTCGGGCATGAACGTGCGTCGCCTCCTGACTGCCGCCGGGGTGCTGCTGGCCGCCGCGGTGCTCGGCGGGCAGGTGCGGCAACTCCTCGCCGACCCGAGCGTCTGGCCGCCGGACGACTTCGTCGAATACTGGGCCGCCGCCCGCCTCACCCTCACCGGCGGTAACCCCTACGATCCCGCCCAACTGCTCCCGCTGCAACGCGGGGCCGGCCGCGCCACCGACGAAGCGGTGATGATGTGGAACCCGCCGTGGTCGCTCACGGCCGTGCTTCCGCTCGGGCTGCTGCCGGCGCGGGAGGCGCAACTTCTGTGGCTGGCGGTCAACCTCGTCGCGGCCGGGTGGTGCGGCGACCGACTGTGGCTCCGCTACGGCGGCGACCCGGCACGACGTTGGGTCGGGTGGGCCGCGGCGCTCGGGTTCGTGCCGACGCTGTTCGCGTTGCAATCGGGCCAGATCGGGCCGATGCTGCTCCTCGGGGCGGTGGTGTTCCTCGAAGCCGAGCGCCGCGGGTGGTCGGGGCTCGCGGGCGCGGCGACAGTGCTGTTGGCGATGAAGCCGCACCTGGCGTATCTGGTCTGGGCCGCGATTCTGTGCCGGTGGATGTGCCGCCGCGACGCACGGGACACGCGCATGGTCTTAGGCGGCGCGCTCGCGGGCCTTCTGGCGACGGCGCTGCCGCTCGTGTTCGCGCCGCAAGTGGTTGCGCAGTACGCCGACGCGATGGGGAACCGGCCGCCCGAGCAGTGGCTGTCGCCGACGCTCGGCAGCGTACTGCGGCTGCTGTTCGGGGAAGGGCGGTTCGGATTGCAGTTCGTGCCGGTGGCGGCGGGCGTCGCGTGGTTCGCGTGGCACTGGCGGCGCGCCGGCCGCACCTGGGACTGGGCGGAGCAGTTGCCGCTGCTGTTGCTCGTGTCGTTCGTGACGGCCCCCTACGGGGCGTGGCCGTTCGACCTCGTCCTGTTGCTGCCGGCGGTGGTGCGGCTGTTGGCCGCCGGGGCGCCGCGCGTGGTCGTGGCCGGGCTGATGGTCGTAAACGTGGCGTGTCTGGCGATGAATGTCGCGCAGACGGGTTCGTTCCCGTTCTTGTGGGTGGCGCCGGCGCTACTCGGGCTGTACGCCGCGGGCGTGCGGCGACCCGCCCCCGACGGAACCCCGTCGCCGGCCCCCGCCGGGGCGCCCGCATGACGCGCCTGGTCGGCCCCGGGGCCGTGGCCTTCGTCGCGCTGTGGCTGCTGCTCCTGGCCGCCGGCCGGTCGAGTTTCTTCCGCGACCCCGGCACCTTCTGGCACGTCACCACGGGCGACAAGATTCTCGCCGACGGCTTCCTCCGCACCGACCCGTACACGTTCACCTTCGGCGGGACGTGGTGGGTGCCGTACCAGTGGCTCGGCGAGGTGGCGATGAGCCTCGCCCACCGCGCCGGCGGGTTCGACCTGTTGCTCCTCGGCGCCTGCACCATTCTGGCGGGCACGTTTGCGGTGCTCTACGCCCGCCTGCACGCCACGGGCCTGAACCCGGTCGTCGCCGGGGTCGTGCTGCTGGTCGGGCTCGCGGCGGCGGCGTCGCACTTCCACGTCCGCCCGCACCTGGCGACGATCGCCGGCATGGCCGGCACCGTGATCCTGCTCGTCGACGTGGACGCGGGCCGCGTCCCGGTGCGGCGGCTGGCGTGGCTGGTGCCGGCGTTCGTCGCGTGGGCGAACGTCCACGGCGGCGTCCTCGCCGGAATGGGGACGGTGGGCGTCACCGTCGCCGGCTGGCTGACGCTGACCCTGATCGGCCGTGGGCCCCTGCGCACGCGCGCCGACGTCATCTGGGCCTGCGCCGCGGCGGCGGGGTGCGTGCTGAGCGCGCTCGTGAACCCCTACGGCCTCGACCTGCTGAAGACGTGGCACGTCATCATGGGCGAGCCGGCGCTGAAGGCGATCGTGCAGGAGCACAGTGCCCTCGACCCGGCGGCGCCGTACGCGTGGCCGGTGTTCGCGCTCGCCGTGTTGTATGCGGCCGTGCTCGCGGGCCTCCCCCGCGGCGAACTCCGCGTGTCGTGGTTCCTGCCGGCGGTGTGGTTCGTCCTCACCCTCGACCGTGTCCGCCACGCCCCGCTGTTCGCGGCGGCGGCGCTGGTCGTGGTCGCGGCGGCGTGGCCGTACACCCGCTGGGCCGCGTGGCTGGCCCTGCACCGACCCGACGTGTACCGGCCGCGCGAGGGCGGAGACGGGCGGAACCTCTGGCTGCCGGTCGTGGTCGTCCTCGCTGCGGCACTGGTGCAGATCGGCCGCGTCGCGGTGCCGGTGGTCGGCGCCGGCTGGGCGCGGCTCGACCCGACGCACTGGCCCACGGAGTTGCTGCCGGAACTCCGGGCGCACGAGCCGCGGTCGCCGGCCGACCCGCACCGCCTGTTCAACGGCTACATCGACGGCGGGTTCGTAATCTACCACGCCCCCGGGTACAAGGTGTTCGTGGACGACCGCTGCGAGGTGTTCGGCGGCGACTGGCTACTGGCGTTCGTGCGGGCCGACTCGGAGGGCACGGCCGACGCCGTCGCCGCGTGGGAGTCGCGGTACGGCCGCTTCGACTACGCGCTCGTCCGCGCCGACACCGGGTTCGAGGCGTACGTCCGCACCGCGCCGGGGTGGGAACTGGTGAAGCGGACCGACGTGGCGAGCTTCTACCGGCGCACCTCGCACCGCCGCTAGCGATGGCGCAGGCCGTCAGTAGATGAGGTTGCGGAGCCGGCCGCGGTAGTCGTCGGCCTCGGGGCTGCGGGCGCCGATGGCGTTGAAGATGCGCACCATCAACTCCCGCACCGGGCCGCGGCCCGCCGCCGCGTCGAGCTCGGCGGCGGCGATCAGCTCGTCCATCGCCGGAACGTACTCGCCGCGGGCCGCCAGCACGACCGCCAGAGGGACGCGACTCGCCGCGTCGTCCGGCTTCACGCCCGCCCGCGCGGCCGCGAGGTCGGCGTCGGCGTGCGGCGGCTCGCGCAGGGACATGATCGCCCGCAGCCGGTCCGCCTCCGCGAGGTCGTCGCCGCTGTCGACCGGCGCCAGCAGGGTCGCCGCCTCCGCCTCGCCGCCGGGCTTGTCGAGCAGCACCCGGGCCAGGGCAACGCGGGCGGCCGGGTCGTCGGGGTTGGCGGCGAACTTCTCGCGGTACGCGAACAGCGCCGCGGCCGGGTCGCGGGCTTCGGCCTCCCGCGGGTCCACAGCCGGGACCGCGGCCGGCAGCAGCTTCTCGACGAACGCCCGCACCTGGGCTTCGGGCAGGGCGCCCTCGAACTTGTCCACTAGCTGGCCGTCCTTGACGGCGAACACGGCCGGGATGCCGTTGACGCCGAACGCCTGCGGCAGTTCCTGCTCCTCGTCGGTGTTCACCTTCGCCAGCACGAACGCCCCGGCCTTCTCGGCGGCGAGGCGCTCCAGGACGGGGGCCAGCGCCCGGCACGGCCCGCACCACGGCGCCCAGAAGTCGACGACGACCGGCACCTCGCGGGACTTATCGACGACCTCCTGCTGGAAGGTGTCGGCCGTCACCTCGACCACCCACTCGGACGCCGCCATGAAGTGCCTCCCGGTAGAGGAGGGTGTTATAGCGGCCCGGCCGTTCACTCCGCGGCGAAGTCCCACAGCCCGAGCCGCGTCTGGGCGCCGTTCGGCTCCAGCACCGCGAGCACCGGCCGCGACGGGTGGAACGCCAGCGCCGTCACCCGCCCCGGCCACGACCGGATCAGCTTCCCCGTGGTCGTGTCCCACACGGCCAGGCGCTGCTCGGCGGCCTTGATTTCCGTCCGCGGTCGGCCGAACCCGTTCTTGGGGTCGATCTCGCGCTTCTCGAAGCGGGTGTACGACGCGGCGAGGAGCCGGCTGTCGCCCGAGAACGCGGCGAGCACCCGCTGCGCGTCAACCAGGTCCACGCCCTCCAGGGCGGGGAGTAACTTGCCGGTCGCCCCGTCGAGTACGACCATCTTGCTGATCGATCGCCCGTACAGCACGCGCCCGCCGTCGCGGGACGGCACCAGTAACGGCGTCTGCCCCGCGGCCGACTCACTCGGGTCGGCCAGCGAGACGTCCGGGCTCACGGTCCATCCCTCACAGCCGACGGAGTACGCCAGCTGCGCGTGGGTGTGGAACACGCGCTTGCCGTCGGCGGTCAGCCGCAGCGTGCGGAACGAGCCGCTGATCTTCTCGGCCGGGTCGAGCGACTTCCCAGTCTCGGTGCTCACCCGGCGGACCTCGACCTCACGGATGCCGGTCTCGTCGCGGCGGGTCACGACCAGCGTCTTGTAGCACTTACCATCGGGGGCGAAGGCGAAGTCGTCCGTCTGCTCGTTGTCGAGGGGGAAACGCTTCGAGTACGGCACGAGTGACAGCCGCTGTCCGGCCGGGCCGGCGCCGCCCTCGCCGTCCTCCGGGCCGGCCGGCGGGCCGCTGAGAAGCCCGCCCGGGCCGGGCCGACCGACGACGCCGAACCCGTGGAACGACGCCAGGTGCCGGCCACTCACCAGACCGTACTCGCGGCGCGTCAGCAGCAACTCCTTCCCGTCGGGCGTGAAGTCGACGAACTGATCCGGGGCGTGGCCGGGGGTCGAACCGAACACGCGCGGCCCGTTCTGCCCGTCGGTGCGCACCACCAGCAGCGCCTCGCCGCCGTCGCCGCCCGGACCCATCGCGGTGCCGGGGCCCGGCTCGGGCGGGAATGTGACGACGAAGCGGTCGCCGGCCGGGCTCCACACGACGCGCCGGCCGTTCCGCACCGGCAGGTCGATCGCTTCCTGCAACCGTGGCGCCCCCACGCCGGCCGTCTTCACCTTCGTCTTCGGCCCCTTCGGGTCGGCCGGCGGCTGGGCCTCCTCCGCCACCGCCACGACCGGCGGCGGCTGTGGGATTGGCGCGGCCGCCGGGTTTGCCCCGGAACCCGCGGCCACGACGCCGGCGACCAGCGACAGCGCCAGCACGCCGCCGAGCAAGACGCTCCTCACGGGAAACCCTCCGGCCGCGAGGCGGACGACGGCTGCGGGAACGGCCGCCCCGGCCGCCCACGCCGCCACCACCCCGCAAGTGTGTTGAAGCAACGATTCGGGAACCGCCGCCCGCCCCTCCGCGACTGCCCCCGGCACGCCCAGCGCCGACAGTGCCACCCCTCGCCGCGTCAGCCGTTCGGCCAGCTTCTTCCGGCCGTTCGCCAGGCGACTGGACAGCGTTCCTTCCGGCACGCCGAGCGCCTTCGCCGCGTCCGCCCGGCTGGCCCCTTGCAGGTCGCACAGCACGATCGGGTCGCGGTAGTGCGCCGGCAGCGCGGCGAGCTCCTCGTGCAGCGCCGGGCCGATGTCCGGCGGCGCGGCGTCCGGGGCGGCGGGGTCCGGCGGGTCCACGGCCTGCACCTCTCGCACGCGCCGCCGCGCCGCGGCGCGCCGCGCCCGGCTCGCCACCTTCGCCGCCACGCCGTAGAGCCAGTTGCCGAGCCGGCCGGGGTCGCGGAGCTGCCCGGCCTTCCGCGCCAGCACCAGGAACACGGCCTGGAAGGCGTCCTCGGCGTCCTGCGGGTGGCCGCACACGCGGCGGCACACGGCGAGCACGAGCGGCCCGTGCCGGCGGACAAGGGCGGCGAACGCGGCCGCGTCGCGGTCGGCGGCGAACCGGGCCAGGAGCGGCCCGTCGTCGGCGTCAGGCGGGGTCAGCCGGCGGAGCAGTTGGCCCGGTCGGGTCGCGGCTTCAATGTACATCGGCGCGGTGTGAGCTAGGCTTGCGCACGCCCGGGAACCACACCATGCGCCACACCGCATTGCTCATCGCCGTCCTCGTCGCCGCCGGGTGTGGGAAGCCTGCCAAGCCGACCGCCAAGGCGGCCCCGAAGGCTGCCGTCAAGATTCCCCCCGGCGGGTTCTCGGTGCCGCTGGACCCGCCCACATCCCCCACCCCGCCGTCCGACGGCGCGGAGGAAGACGCGCCGCCCCGGTCCGCGTCGGCGCCGGTGAGTGCGCTTACGAACCACATTTACCTCCCGAAGGACGGCGGGAAGTGGCCGGCGGCGTTCGCCCCGGCGCCGCCCGCGGTGGACGGCAAGCCCGTCCGGCTGGCGCTCGAGCACGGGGTTCACGACATGGTCGTGAGCCCCGAGTCGGGACGGTTCCTCATCGCCCAGACGCTCGGGCGGCGCGTGGACAAGACGCACAACAACTCCACCCGCTTCACCCTCGGCGACGTGAAGGCCGGCAAGTTGCTCGGCGAGTGGGAGGTGGCCGGCCAGTACGCCCCGCTCGACATCAGCGCGGACGGCACCCGGTTCGCCGTCAAGGCGTCGTTCTCGCACAGCAACGTGCTCACCGTGTTCACCGTGTCGCCCGACTTCAAGCTGTCCGTCCGGGCCGTCGAGGCGCACCACCGCATCGCCCTGAACCCGAACGCCGGCGGCGGGAAGGACGCCGGGCTCAACGTCCGCTGGGCCGGGTTCGTCGGCACCAACCGCGTCGCGTCGGCGTCGGAGGACGGGCAGGTGCGGGTGTTTAACGCCGACACGCTGCTGAAGGTCGGCACGCTGGAAGGCACCCCCGGCCTGGCCCCGACCGTCACCCCGGACCGGAAGCGGCTGCTCGCCCACACCGCCGACTCGGTGGTGCTGATCGACCCGGCCGAGTGCGTGGCGGTGGGGACGAAGGCGTGGCCGCTGCCGGGCGGCCCGACGGCCCTGGCCGCGAGCCCGGACGGCAAGACGCTGGCGTGCGCGAAGTACGGCCGCGTGCGGTTCCTCGGGCTGACGACCGGCGAGGTGTGGGACCAGATGATCCCCCAGTTCGGCGACCCCGGGATGCAGCCGAAGCACTTCGCGTGGTGCGGGTCGGGCTTCCTCGTGGCCGGCCGCAAGGTCTACGACCCGGGCGTGTCGTACCCGGTGTGGCTCCTGTCGCACCAGTCGCACGCCGACGGGTACTCGTCGCGGCAGGTGTGGGCGGCGGCGCGGCTGCCGGGGCCGGAGGCGAAGTCGGGGCCGCCGATTCCGGTCGTTGTTCGCGCGCACGACCCGCTGCCGCGCGACCTGGCCGAGATCGTCGCCGCGGGGAAGGTCCGACCGGGCATCTACACGCTGCCGGCCGGCGCGGCGGTCAGGGTGGACGTGTCGAAGCTGCCGGCGGCGAAACAGGCGACGGCGAAGGCCGACCTCGAACAGGCACTCCGTGCCGCCGGGTACGCCCCGAGCGCGACCGCTGCGCCGATCCTCTCCGCGGCGCTCGACCCGGCGGAGGCGAAGACGACGGCGTACACCAACCTCCCGAACGTACCGTACACACACCAGCCGCTGCGGGTGCAGTTCCGGCACGAGGGGAAAGTACTGTACCAGCACTCGTGGGTGAAGACGCCGCCGGGGCTGGTCGTGATCGCGGGGGGCCAGACGCTCGCGGGCAAGGCCGCGGCCGACGGCTGGGGGCAGCCGAACTACGACGCGCTGAAGCGGCTGGAGGTGCCGCCGCACTTCCCCGGCGGCGCCTTCCCCCGCATGGGCTTCGGGTTCAGCGAACTCGGCCCCGAGACGACCGCCTACCGCGCCGGGCGCTGACGCCGCGCACTTTGCCGGTCACCCGACCCGGTTCCTTGCCTCGCGGCGGGGAATCGGGTTTAATCATTCCTGCCTCCCGACTCGCGCCCTCTCCTCCCCGGAGCCCGACATGGACATTTTCAGTCGTCGTGAATTCCTGGACCGCTCCGCCATCCTGTCCGCGGCCGCGGCCACGCTCGGCGGCTCCGCCGTCGCCCAGGACGCGCCCCGCTCCACCGCCGCCGCCGCCACCGCCCGCGGGGCCAACGACAAGCTGCGGGTCGCCGTCGTCGGCGTCCGCGGCCGCGGCATGAGCCACGTCAGCGGGTTCCTCGGCAAGAACAACTGCGAGATCACGACCGTCTGCGACTGCGACGAGGCAGTCATCGGCAACGCCATGCGGTCGATCGAGAAGGTCCAGGGCCGCGCCCCGGCGTACCAGAAGGACATCCGCCGGGTCGTCGAGAACCGGGACATCGACATCGTCAGCATCGCCACGCCGAACCACTGGCACGCGCTGATGGCGGTGTGGGCGATGCAGAACGGCAAGGACGTGTACTGCGAGAAGCCGGCGACGCACAACGTGAAGGAAGGCGCGATCATGACCGCCGCGGCGCGGCGGTTCAACCGCGTCTGCCAGGTCGGCACGCAGAGCCGCAGCAACCCCGGGATGCGGCAGGCGGTCGAGGCCGTGCAGACGAAAATCGGCACCGTCGATCTGGCGATCGGCCTGTGCTACAAGAACCGCCCGAGCATCGGGAAGGTGGACGGCCCGCAGGCGCCGCCGGCGACGATGGACTACGACCTGTGGTGCGGCCCGGCCCCGGCCGACGCCCCGCGGCGGAAGACCGGCAACGGCACCGTCCACTACGACTGGCACTGGATCTGGCACTACGGCAACGGCGACCTCGGCAACCAGGGCGTGCACGAGATGGACAAGGCCCGGTGGGGCCTCCGGAAGGGGATGCCGAACAGCGTGTGCAGCGTCGGCGGCCGGTTCGGCTACACCGACGACGGCCAGACGCCGAACACCCAGGTCTGCCTGTTCGACTACGGCAACTCGAAGATGGTGTTCGAGGTCCGCGGGATGAAGAGCCCGCTGTTCAAGGGGGCCGGCATCGGCAACATCTGGGTCGGCACCGAGGGGATGGTGGTGTGCCCGAACTACGCCGGCGGCGTGCAGTACGACAAGGACGGCCGCGAGGTGGCCCGGTTCAGCGGCGGCGGCGACCAGCACCACTTCGACAACTTCGTGAAGGCCGTGCGCAGCCGCCGGGTGGCCGACCTGAACTGCGACATCGCCGAGGGGCACATCTCGGCGGCGCTGTGCCACCTGGCGAACATCAGCTACCGGCTCGGGACCGAGGCGCCGATCGGCGACGTGGCCGGGTTCGCCGGCGTGCCGGGGGCGACGGACGCGCTGGCGCGGATGCGCGAGCACCTGCGCGAGCACAACGTGGACCCGATGACGGTCGTCGGCCGGGCCGGCCCGAAGCTGACGTTCGACCCGGCGACCGAGCGGTTCACCGGCGCCCGCGCCGCCGAGGCGAACGTAATGCTGTTCCGCGAGTACCGCCGCGGCTTCGAGCTCCGCGAGACGGTGTAGTCATTCCGCCGCTCGCGGCGGTGCTGCGTCAACGCTGTACCGCCGCGAGCGGCGCTACCGCCCGTACCACCCATGACCCCGCGCCTCCCGCTCAGCCGCCGGTCCGCCTTCCGCCTCGCCGCCGCCGGCGGCGCCGCCGGGCTCCTCGGCTGGGCCGGGCCACCGACGCCCCGACGCTCGCCCAGGACCCGCCGCGCGGGCCCGAACCCGGCGCCGACTTCATCACCCCCGAGGCTCAGGCCGCCATCGACCGCGGCCTGGCCTACCTCGCGTCCCACCAACTCGACGACGGCGCGTTCACGTCCGACCGGGCCAACGGCGGGTCGGCGGTCGGCATCGCGGCGCTGGCCGGCCTTGCCCTCATGGCCGGCGGCCACCAGCCCGGCCGCGGCCGGTACGCCCGCACCGTCTCGCGCGTCCTCGACTACGTCCTCGCCTGCGGGGCCGGCGCGACCCCCGGGTTCCTGGCCTCGCCCGACGCCCAGCGCGGCGGGTTCCGCGGCCTGAACCAGCAGGCGATGTACTCGCACGGGTTCGCCGCCCTGTTCCTCAGCGAGGTGTCGGGGATGCTCCCCGACCCGGCCCGGCAGCGGCACGTCAAGGCGGTGCTCGAGCAGGCCGTGGCGTTCACCGTACGGGCGCAGAACAAGGAGGGCGGGTGGCGGTACGAGCCGCAGCCGCCCCAGGCCGACGTGTCCGTGACCGTGGTGCAGATGATGGCCCTCCGGGCGGCGCGGAACGCCGGCCTGTTCGTCCGCAAGAGCGTGGTCGACGCCGGCGTGGACTTCATCAAGAGTTGTCAGCAGCCGGACGGCGGGTTCGGGTACACCCGCGGGCAGCGGCCGAACTCGGCGTTCGCCCGCAGCGCCGCGTGCGTGGTCGGCCTGTTCAGCGCCGGCCAGTACTCCGGCCCGGCGGTCGAGCGCGGGCTGCGGTACGTCATGCAGTTCCTGCCGGTGAAGCAGTTCACGATGAGCGAGATCCCGCCCCACTACTACTACTACGGCCACTACTACGCCGCGCTGGCGATGTGGACGGCCGGCGGCGAGTACTGGGCGCAGTGGTTCCCGGCCGTGCGGGACGAACTCCTCCGCAACGCCCGCGCCGGCGGCGTGTGGACCGACCCCGCGAACCTCGGCCAGGCCTACGCCACCGCCATGAGTCTCATCGTGCTCCAGCTCCCGAACAACTACCTCCCCATCCTCCAGAAGTGACCGCCCCCGCCGGCACGCGTCGCGGGAACGGACTATAATCGGGGCAGTCCGCCCGTCCCCCCCGCGAGGGCCGCCCATGACCGGCGACAGCGCGGCCCCGGCCGCCGTCCAGATCCGCGACACCCTGGTCGTGCTCGAAGGGCTACTCGGCACTCTCACGGACACGACGAACTCGTCCGAGGCGCTGCGGGCGACGGTCGAGGCCGTCCGCGACGGCACGCATGCCGACCTCGGGTTCTGGCTCGGCCGCGGCGGGGCCAAGGCGGTGGCCGCCGCCGGCGACACCCGCCTCGCCCCGGAGGCGTGCGCCCACCTCGCCCGCAAGCTCCTCGCCGCCGTGCCGACCGAGCACGACGTCTTCCGCTGGGTGAACCCCGACGCGGCCCCGGGCCAGCCCGCGGCCGCGCTCGTCGCCCGCACCGCCCGCGCCGGCGGGTGCGTCGTCGCCGTCACGTTCGACCCCGGCCGCCGGTTCGACGCCGGCGACGAGGAGGTCGCGCGGATGGCGCTGAAGATGCTGGTCGGCCTCCGCACGCACGCCCAGGTCGCCACCAAGCACCTGCTCAACGGCCTGCTCCACAGCCTCACCGCGGTCATCGACGCGAAGGACCCGTACACCGCCGGCCACAGCGAGCGCGTCGCCCGCATCGCGGTGCTGGTCGGCAAGCAGATGGGGCTGTCCGAGTCGGTCGTCGGTGACCTGTTCGTCGCCGGGCTCGTCCACGACATCGGCAAGATCGGCATCCGCGACGAGGTGCTGCTGAAGAACGGCAGGCTGACCGACGCCGAGTACGGCGAGATTAAGCAGCATCCGGTCATCGGGGAGCGGGTCGTGGCGTCGATCGAGCCGTTCCGAAGGCTGACGCCGGCCGTCCGCGGGCACCACGAGCGGTACGACGGCCGCGGCTACCCCGACGGCCTGGAGGGGGAGGCGATCCCGCTGCTGGCGCGGGTGCTCGGCGTGGCCGACGCGGTGGACGCGATGATGTCGCCGCGCCGCTACCGGATGGCCCGGTCGCCGCTGGAGATCGACGCGGTGATCACGGCCGAGACCGGCCGCCAGTTCGACCCGGCCGCGGCGGCCGCGTTCATGGCGGTGCGGACGCAGATTTACCCGCCGATCTACCAGAAGGGGATCGGCGAGTCGGCGTACCACGCGATCGAGACGATCGTGGACAACCTCACCGAGACGACGTCGCCGCTCGCGCCGGGCGGCCGCGGGTAGAATGGCCCGGGCGGGCGTCGTTCCGCCCCCATTCCCCGGTGACCCATGCACCCGCTCATCCTGTCCGCCACCCGCACCCCGGTCGGCAAGTTCCTCGGCGGCCTCGCCGAACTCACGGCCCCGAAGCTCGGCGCCCTCGCGGTCGCCGAGGCCGTCCGCCGCGCGAACGTCGCCGCGGGGCAGGTGGACGAAGTGATTCTCGGCACCGTCGTGCAAGCGGGTCAGGGGCAGGCGCCGGCCCGGCAGGCGGCGCTCGGCGCGGGCCTCCCGGACACCGTCCCGGCGGTCACCGTCAACAAGGTGTGCGGCTCCGGGTTGAAGGCCGTGATGCTCGCCGCGCAGGCGGTCCGCGCCGGCGACGCCGACGTGGTCGTGGCCGGCGGCATGGAGAGCATGAGCCGGGCGCCGTACCTCCTCCCCGGCGCCCGCACCGGCTTCAAGTACGGCGACCATGCCGCCGTCGATTCGCTCGTTCGCGACGGGCTGTGGTGCCCGTTCGAGAGCCGCGCGATGGGCGACTCGGCCGAGTACACCGCGGCGACGTGCGGGGTCACGCGCGGCGACCAGGATCGCTTCGCCGCGCAGAGTCACCGCCGCGCCGCGGCCGCGTGGGAGCGCGGCGACTTCTCCGCCGAGGTCGTCCCCGTCACCGTGCCGGGACGCACGCCGGTCACCATCTCGAAGGACGAGGGGATTCGCGCCGACACCACGGCCGAGGGGCTGGCGAAGTTGAAGCCGGCGTTCCAGAAGGACGGTACGGTCACGGCCGGGAACGCGTCGCAGCTGTCCGACGGGGCCGCGGCGGTGGTGGTGGCGTCGCCGGCGGCCGCCGAGCGGATCGGCACCGTGCCGCTGGCGCGAATCCTCGCCTACGCCACGAGCGGGGTGGCGCCGAAGGACATCTTCGTGGCGCCGGTGTCGGCCGTGCGGCTGGTGTTGGACCGGGCCGCGCTGAAGCTCGGCGACATCGACCTGTTCGAACTGAACGAGGCGTTCGCGGCGCAGATGCTGGCCTGCGGGGGGCAACTCGGGCTGGACGAGGCGAAGGTGAACGTGAACGGCGGGGCGATCGCGCTGGGCCACCCGATCGGCGCGAGCGGGGCGCGGATACTGACGACGCTGGTGTACGCCCTGCGCGCCCGCGGCGGCCGGTACGGGCTGGCGAGCCTGTGCCTGGGCGGCGGGAACGCCGTGGCGATGGTCGTGGAGCGGTTGTAAACGGCGAAGCCCACCCGCTGGAGTGGGTGGGCTTGTGACGTGGTGGGAGAGCGGGATAGGGGAGTCGAACCCCTCTCACAGCCTTGGGAAGGCTGGGCACAACCGATATACCAATCCCGCAACACTCCCGATTCTAACAACCCGCCGCGGCCCGGCAAGGCGCTTTTGTCGCACCGATGACCCCACCCCCGCCGCCCGACCGCACCAGCCTGCCGCTCCTCCGCGCGGCCGCGCTCGTGGGCCTCGCCCTCACCGCCTGGCCGGCCTTCGCCGCCGACCCGCCCCGCTGGGCGTGGCTCGCCGCGCTCGCCGCCGGGGTCGGCATCACGTTCGTCTACCGTCACCCATTCCACACCCTCGGCTACGCCCCGTTCGGTCTCACGCTCGCGGCTGCCGCGGCCGTCGTCGCACGGGTGTGGGGGTGGGGCGACGCCACCGCCGTACTCGGCGGCGTCGGGTCCGGGCTCGCCGTTGGTGCGTTCCTCGACCGTCGCCCGGCCGGGTCACTGGCGGACGTGCCGGGGTGGGTGGTCGGCGTCGGCTACTGGGCCGCGGCCGCGCTCGGGGTGGTGCCGGTCGTCTCCGTGCGCGCCGGGTGGGCGGACGCCGATCGGTTGCGCGACTCGTTCACCATCGGGGCGGTGGTCGCGCTCGTACCGGCGGCGGGGTTCGCGTGGCTGCGGCTGATCCGCCCCGCGGTCGAATTGGCGGTCGTGCCGCCGCTCACGGTCATGTACCGCATCCGCGTTACCGGGCCGGGGCTGGCCGACTTCCCGCGCACCGGGGCGTGCGTCGTCATCGCCAACCACGCCTGCTGGTTCGACCCGATCTTCCTCGGCCGGGTGCTGCCGCGGCCGATCACGCCGATGATGACGAGCGAGTTCTACGACCTGCCGGGCATCCGCTGGCTGATGGTGAACGTGTTCCACACCATCCGCGTGCAGGAAAAGCAAATGAAGAAGGAGGTGCCGGCCGAGATCGGCGAGGCGATCGCGGCGCTGGACCGCGGCGACTGCCTCGTGCTGTTCCCGGAGGGCTACCTGCGGCGGAGCGACGACCGGCCGATGAAGCGGTTCGGCCGCGGCGTGTGGCACATCCTGTCGGCCCGGCCGGACGTGCCGGTTTACACCTGCTGGATCGAGGGGGCGTGGGGCAGCTTCACGTCGTACCGCGGCGGCTACCCGACGAAGAACAAGCGGCCCGACCTGCGCCGCCCGATCGACGTGGGCGTGCCGCTGCCGGTGACAGTGCCGGCGGCGGAGTTGGATAAGCACTTGACGACCCGGCTGGCGCTGATGAACCGCGTGGCCGCGTCGCGGGAGTTGCTCGGGCTGCCGGAGTTGCCGGCGTATCACCTGCCGGAGCGCGGCGACGAGAAGGACGAAGGCTGAGGCAGCCGGTCTTCGCCGCTCGCGGATTAGCGCTGCCCATCGCTAAGCCGCAAGCGGCGAAGACACAGCCCCTATCCGTCGTAGAACCACACCTCGACCATCTCCCCCGCGGCGACTTCATCCCGCTCCGCCGGCACCAGCGCGAACCCGTCCGCGACCACGACGCCGCTCAGGTTCGACGCCCCGCCCCCTAGCGGCACCGCCGTGCCGCCCTCGACGCGCACCCGCAGGTAGTCCACACGCCCGACCGCCGACCCCACCGCCGCCGCCAGCGGCAGCACCGCCGACCGGTACGGCAGCGCCGCCGGCCGACCGCCGAGCCGCCGCACCGCGCGGCCGGCGAACAGGTCGTAGGCGCACAGGCACGACACCGGGTTTCCTGGTAACAGAAACACGACTCGCCCGCCGACGAACCCCACGCCCGTCGGGCCGGCCGGCTTCACGCCGATGCCGTGGACCGCCAACTCGCCGACCTCCGCGAGCGCCTGCGGGGCGTGGTCCTCGGTGCCGACCGAACTGCCCCCGGACACCAGCACCACGTCCGCGGCGGCGTCGCGGATCGCGTCGCGGATCGCCTCGAAGTGGTCGGGGAGGTAGCGCGTCGGCTCGCAAACACCGCCGTCGCGCGCCACGAGCGCCGCGAGCATGGGCGTGTTGCTGTCCACGATCCGCGAGCCGTCGGGGGTCGAACCCGGCGGCAGGAGTTCGTCGCCGGTGGCCAGGATTGCGACCCGCGGCCGCCGCACCAGGGACACGCTGCCGGCGCCAATCGCCGCGAGGAGCCCCACGTCCTGCGGGCGGAGTACGCGGCCGGCGCGCAACAGTTCGCGTCCGGCCGTCACGTCCTCGCCGACGCGGCCGACGTGCTTCCCGGCCGGCACGGCTTCCCGCGCCGTGACCACGTCTCCGGCCGCGTCGGCGAGTTCGGCCATGCGGACGGCGTCGGTGCCGGCCGGCAGCGGGGCGCCGGTCGTGACGCGGACGCACTCCCCCGGCCGCGCGTCCCCCGCGAAGGGTCGGCCGGGGTACGCCGCGCCGACGAGCCGGCGCGGCCCGGCGTCGGCGGAGCGGATCGCGTAGCCGTCCATCATGCAGCGGGGGAACGCGGGCACGTCCACCGGCGACGTCACGGCGGCGGCCAGCACGCGCCCGGCGGCGGCGGTGATGGTTTCGGGCGGGAGCGGCGGCACGCGGGCGTCGAGGAGGGCGAGCACGTCCGCGACGGGCGTGCGGGCGGCGAAGCCGGTCATGCGGACATCACGGAACGGTCGCATGGCTCTCCCGGGCGGACGCGACGACACCGGGCATCTGTACCCCTGCCGCCGCCGACCGGCCATAGTTCCCGGGAATATCGGCCGCGGGGCGGGATCAGGGGGTGTGCCGATCCGATCGCCCGATTCCCACTCCCACGTCCGAGGTGGCCCATGTCCCTCCCCGCGCGCCGGCGGTGGCGCCCGTACGTACCCGCGTTCCTCCTCGCCGTCCTCGGCCTCGCCGCCGCCGGTTGCGGGGGGGCCGTGCCGACCAAAGCTGCCGCCACCCCCACGAAGGGCGACGCCGGTTACTTTACGCCGCCCGCACCAGCCCCCGAGGCGAAGGCCGGCGACCCGAAGCACACCGGCGAGACCTACGCGGCGATCGTCGAGAACCCGTTCCGCCTGGCGCAGGCGACGCCGCTCAGCACGTTCTCCGCGGACGTGAACTCGGCCAGCTACAGCAACGTCCGCCGCTACCTCGCCAACGGCAGCCTGCCGCCGCGCGACGCCGTGTTCCTCGCGGAACTCGTCAACTACTTCCCCTACCGCTACCCGCAGCCGGCCGGTGACGCCCCGGTGTCACTGACGCTCGACCTCGCCCCGTGCCCGTGGAAGGACGGCCACCGGCTCGTCCGCGTCGGGGTGCGGGCGAAGGCGTTCGAGCCCGGCGAGTCGCCGCGGCGGAACCTCGTGTTCCTCGTCGACACGTCCGGCAGCATGGACGCCGAGAACCGCCTGCCGCTCGTCCGCCAGTCGCTCGAACTCCTCGTCCACCAGCTCCGCCACGACGACCAGGTGTCGGTCGTGACCTACGCCGGCGACTCGCGCGTCGCGCTGCTGCCGACGCCCGGCAGCCGCAAGGACGTGATCCTGGCGGCGCTGCACGGCCTCCGCGCCGGCGGCGGCACGAACGGCGCCGGCGGCATCACGAAGGCCTACGAGCTGGCCCGCGCCAGCTTCGTCGGCGGCGGCACGAACCGCGTCATCCTATGCACCGACGGGGACTTCAACGTCGGCGTGGTGAGCCCGGGCGCGCTGGACCAGATGATCGCGCGGGAGCGGAACTCGCAGGTGTTCCTCACCGTGCTCGGGTTCGGCATGGGGAACCTGAAGAACGACCGGCTCGAAGGGCTCGCCCGCAAGGGGAACGGCCACTACGGCTATATCGATTCGCTGGAGGAGGCCCGCCGCATCTTCGTCGAGCAGGGCGCGGCGCTGAGCGTGGTGGCAAAGGACGTGAAGTTCCAGGTCGAGTTCAACCCCGCGCGGGTGGCGGCGTACCGGCTGCTCGGCTACGAGAACCGCCTGCTGCGCGACGAGGACTTCAAGAACGACAAGGTGGACGCCGGCGATCTGGGGAGCGGCCACACGGTGACGGCGCTGTACGAGATCGTACCCGTCGGCGTGCCGGTAGACGTGCCGGGCGTGGACCCGCTGAAGTACCAGGCGCCACCGCAGCCGGCCGGCCCGGCCGACGAGTGGCTGACGGTGCGGATGCGCTACAAGGCGCCGCTCGGGGAGACGGGCAAGGAGCTGTCGGCGGCGCTGCCGGAGAGCGCGGCGGGCCGGCCGGTGCCCGAGGACTTCGCGTTCGCGGCGGCGGTGGCCGAGTGGGGGCTGGTCCTGCGGCAGTCGGAGTACCGCGGGTCGGCGAACCTGTCGGCGGCACTGGCCCGCGCGGACGCCGCCCGCGGGTACGACCCCGGCGGCCACCGGCAGGCGTTCCTCGACCTGCTGCGGCGGACGGTGGCGCTCTCGGCGGCGAAAGACTGACGCCCGCCTTTCGCGGTTGCCGGCCGTGCGGCGGGGGCTTACATTCGGGAGCAACCCACCCCGAACGGAAGCCCCCTCATGGCCTACGACGCGACCCCCGACAGTTCGTCCGCGCCGCCCCTGTCACCCGGGTTACGGATCAATCTGTCGGTGATGATGTTCCTGGAGTTTGCCATCTGGGGGGCGTGGTTCACCGTGCTCGGGAACCGGCTCGCGGCGATGGGTCTCGGCGAGTACATCGGCCGCATGTACGGCACGATGGCGCTCGGGTCGATCGTCGGGCCGATGGTGTTCGGCCAGATCGCCGACCGGTTCGTGCCCGCGCAGCGGCTCATGGGCGTCCTCCACCTGGCCGGCGCCGGCCTCCTCTACTGGATGTCGCAGATCGCACCCGCCGCGACGCCGGCGGACGCGGAATCGACCGCGTTCCTCTTCTACGCCGTGGCCCTCGGCTACGCCCTCGTGTACTCGCCGACGCTGTCGCTGGCGAACACCGTCGCCTTCACCCACGTCCCGGACGGCCAGCGCGACTTCCCCGGGCTGCGCGTGTTCGGCACGATCGGCTGGATCGCCGTCGGTTTGACCGTCGGGAAGGTCTTGTCGCAGTTCGTGGAGAGCCCGGCCACGTCGAACGCGCCGTTCCTCCTGGCCGCGGGCCTGTCGGCGCTGCTGGGGCTGTACTGCTTCCTCCTGCCGAACACGCCGCCGAGCGGGAAGCCTGGCGACACGCTGCCGTTCCTCCGCGCCGTGGGCCTCCTGGCGCAGCCGTCGTTCGCGGTGTTCTTCGCGGCGTCGTTCCTCATCACGATCGTCCTGGCCTTCTACTACAACTACACCGGCGTGTTCATCGGCGACCGGCACGGGGTCAAGGACGTGGCCTCGACGCTGATCGTCGGCCAGCTCGCCGAGATGGTCATCCTGCCGTTCCTGCCGCTGTTCCTGGTGCGGTTCGGGATGAAGTGGGTGCTGGCGCTCGGGATGCTGTGCTGGGGCGTCCGCTACCTCTGCTTCTCGCAGGCGCCGGCGACCGACGTGGGGTTCGCCCTGGTCCTGTTCGGCATTGCCCTGCACGGCATCTGCTTCGACTTCTTCTTCGCCGCCGGGTTCATCCACGTGGACAAGGAGGCGCCGGCCGAGATCCGCGGCAGCGCCCAGGCGCTGTTCACGTTCCTCACCTACGGCCTGGCGATGTGGCTCGGGAGCGAGCTGTCGAACCGGGCGTTCGGCGAGTATACGACGAAGCAGCCGGCGACCGAGACCGTGACCTCGAAGACGGAGACGGTCCACGAGTGGTTCGCCGGGCAGGGCTGGGTGAGCCGGGAGTTGGTGAGCAAGTCCGGCGGCGGCGAGGTGGCGGTGACCGACTGGACGACGTTCTGGCTCGTCCCCGCCGCCGGCGTGCTCGCGGCGCTGGTGGTGTTCGTGCTGTTCTTCAGGAAGCGGTCGTAATGGCGGGGCTTCGCCGCTTGCGGCTTAGCGTTGCCCA
>JBGAQM010000559.1:0-2355 GCA_044220735.1 Urbifossiella sp.
CCTCGGCCTGTCGGCCGTCCGCGCCGGCGACGGGGCCGCGTCGATGGCCGGGGGGATGCTGACGGCCGACGGCGTGATGCTCGGCACGCCCGACTTTATGCCGCCGGAGCAGGCCCGCAACCCGCACGGCGCCGACATCCGCGCCGACCTGTACGGCCTCGGCGCCACGCTGTTCTTCCTCCTGTCCGGCCGCACGCCGTACACCGGGTCGGCGGTCGACAAGCTGATGGCGCACGCGACGCAGCCGGTGCCGCCGGTGATGACGCCGGCCGGCCCCGCCCCGCCGCCGCTGGCGGCGCTCGTGACGAAGCTCCTGGCGAAGAAGCCGGACGACCGCTACCCGACGCCCGCGGCCGTGGCCCACGCCCTGCTCGCGCTGCGACCGGGCTCCCGGACGGAGGTCGTGGCCCCCGCGGCGGAGCCGGTGGTCGGGGCGGTCGCGCCGTCGGAGGTGCTGCCGGCCGAGGCGTGGCAGTCGGAGTTCGAGCAGCTGATCGACCAGGCCGAGTCGCAGGCGAAGGCGCGGGTGAAGCCGCCGCCGAGGGGGTCCCGCTGGGGCTGGGTGCTCGCGGCCGCGGCCGCCACGCTGACGATCGGCGTCCTGGTCGGCGTGCTGGGGCGGAACCGCACCCCGGCCCCGGAGCCGGAACCCGCCGTCGTACACCCGCCGACGCCGGCCGAGGAACTGCGCGACCTCCGCGCCGCGGTCGGCTCGGCCGAGGACCGCGAGGCCGTCCGCCGCCGCGTGCTCGACTTCCGCGCGAAGCACCCCGCCGGCCCGCACGCGACCGCCGCCGCGGCGCTCCTGCGCAAGCTCCCGTCGCCGCTCGACCGCCTGCCGGTCAACGGCGCGCCGTTCGTGCCCGCGTCGCGGACCGGCACGGCGGTCGGCACACTGGCCTTCACGCCCGACGACTCGCGGCTCGTCGTCGCCCGCACCGGCCGCCCGCCGGAGGAGTTGACGCTTCCGGAACTGTCGCCGACCGGCCGGTTCATTCCGACGGAGGTGGGCGGCCACGCGGCGGCGGTCACGCCCGACGGCCGCGTCGCGGTCGGAATCGACGACGCCGGGCGACTCGTGGTCTGGGTCGGCGGGGGGCCGCGTATCGTGGAGGTATCGGGCGTGTCCGCACGGCTCGTCGCCGTGACGCCGGACGGGAAGGCGGCCGTGGTCGTGCCCGTGGACGACGGCGCCTCACTGGTCCGCGTCGATCTCGCCACCGGGCGCGCCCTCGCGCGGCTGGACGCGACCGCGGACGGCGTGCGCGACGTACACGTCAACGCCGACGGCTCGGGCTGCGTGGTGTTCGACGAGACCGCAGTCCGAGTGGTTCCCTTCGCCGCGGGGCAGCCGGTGCGCGTGATCGAGCCGGCGGCCGAGGTGACCGGGCCGCCGCTCGGCGTGGTCGCGCCGGAGGGCGGGCGGTTGTACCTGGCGGGGATCGAGCCGGCGGCGGGCCGCTACCCGTCGGGCGCCGACCGGTCCGACGTGCGCTACGAACCGCCGCCCGACGGGCGCGGGTTCCTGTGGCGGGGGCCGCGCGTGCCGCGGGCGTCGGCGGTGGCGGTGGCGGCGGACGAGGCCGCGGTCGCGGTCGGGACGGCGGGCGGGCGGCTGGTGGTGTTCGCGGCCGGGACCGGGAAGGTGACGGCCGAAGTGACGCTGCCGGGCGGCGTGCGAGCGCTGGCGTTCTCGACCAGCGGGCGGGTAGTGGCAGCGGCGCTCGACGGCGGCCGGGTGGTGCTGGTGCCGCTGGGGAAGTGACGGCCGAAGTGAGTTCCTGCTTGCGGCGTTGCGCCCCGCGACGCGAAGCCGCAAGCGGCAACACGGCTTACAGGCGCGCGAAGTTCCGCAGCATCGCCAGCCCCACGTCCTGGCTCTTTTCGGGGTGGAACTGCGTCCCGAACACGTTCCCGCGCCACACCGCCGCCGCGAACGGCTCCGGGTACTCGGCCACCGCCGCGGTCAGCGTCGGGTCGGTCGGCACCGGGTAGTACGAGTGGACGAAGTACACCGCCGGGTCGGCCGGCAGCCCCGCCAGCAGCGGGCACCCGGGCCGCGTCGGGCGGAGCGTGTTCCAGCCCATGTGCGGCACCTTCAGCCCCGGCACCTCGGGGAAGCGCACGACGTCGCCGGGGAACAGGTCCAGCCCCGGGAACACGCCGTCCTCGAAGCTGCGGGTGAACAGCAGCTCGTAGCCCAGGCAGATGCCCAGGAACGGCCGGTCGCCGCGGACGTGCGCCGAGATCGTGTCCGCGAGGCCGGTCTCGCGGAGGCGGGCGATGGCGTCCCGGAACGCCCCCACGCCCGGCAGCACCACCTTCCGCGCGGCGGCCACGCGGGCCGGGTCGCCG
>JBGAQM010000560.1:0-2354 GCA_044220735.1 Urbifossiella sp.
CCGCCGGCGGCGGGGCGTCGGGGTGATCCGGCATACGAGCGAGGTGATCTGCTACCATCAGCGGCGTAACGCCCAGGCCGCCACGTCGCATAAGAAGCGAGGGCCGGCCGGTGTGACCTGAAGCCGCGCTGTAGTGGTAGTAGACCGCCGTCGGCAAGTAGACGAACCCGACGACGACCCCGGCCACCGCGAACACGACGGCCCCGAACTCAGTCGCCTCCCGCCTCGCTTCTCCGCCCTTACGCCATGACATCAGGTCAGAATCCCGCGGATCACCTCGCCGTCGCAGAGCGTCAGCGGGCGGCCGAGGCGGTCGTGGATTTCGGTCCGCGGGTCGACGCCGAGGCAGTGGTACACCGTTGCGGCAAGGTCGGCCGGGGTCGTCGGCAGGTTCGCGGGCTCGGCGGCGTAGCGGTCGCTGGCGCCGTACACCGCCCCGCCCCGCACCCCGCCGCCGGCCAGCACCGTCGTGAACACCTTTCCCCAGTGGTCGCGGCCGTCGCGTCCGGCGCCGGCGCCGCCGGGCACCGACTGACCCACCTTCGGCGTGCGGCCCATCTCGCCGGTCCACACCACAAGCGTCTCGTCGAGCATCCCGCGGGCCGTGAGATCGTCCAGCAGCGCCGAGAAGGCGCGGTCGGTGACCGGGCACAACCGCGTCTTCAGGTCGATGAAGTTGCGGCTGTGCGTGTCCCAGTAGACGCTCACGTTGGTGATGCCGTCGTTCGGCCAGAACACGGTGACGAGCGGCACTCCGGCCTCGATCAGCCGGCGGGCCTGCAACACACTCTGCCCGTGGCGGTTCATTCCGTAGCGCTCGCGGACGGCCATCGGCTCGCGGCTCAGGTCGAACGCGGCCCGCGCGGCCGGGCTGGCGAGCAGGTCGAAGGCGCGGCGGCGGTTCGATTCCGCGGCGTCGAGTTCGGCCCCGACCATGCGCTGCACCTGTCGGTCGAGCGAGTCGAGCAGCCCGCGACGCCCGCCGACGCGACCGGCGTCCACGCCCGCGGACAGGGCGAGTTCGCCGACCTTGTAGTCGGGTGAACTGGCGTCGGCGTCGATGCGCATCGGGTTGAAGACGGGGCCGAGCAGGCCGGCGCCCTGGCCGTGACTCTCTTCCACGAACCGCGGCGCCCCGTCGGGCACGACCGGCATCATGGAAACGTAGGGGGGCAGCGCCCCGGCCCCGCGGCCGAGTTTCGCCAGCACCGCGCCGTAATTCGGCCAGTCGTCCGCGATCGGCCCCGTGGGGGCGGCCCGGCCGGTGAGAAGGTGGTGCGTCGCGGTCAGGTGGTTCACGTCCGGGTGCGTCATCGAGCGGATGAGGCACAGCCGGTCGGCCCGCTTCGCGAGTTCGGGCAGGTGTTCGCACACGCGCAGGCCGGGTACCGCCGTCGGGATGGTGCCGAACTCGCCGCGGTACACGTCCGGGGCGTCCGGCTTTGGGTCCCACGTGTCTTGCTGCGCGGGGCCACCCCACATGAACAGGACGATGCACGACTTCGCCCGGCCGCGCCTCGGACTCGGCGTGTCGGCGGCGCGGAGGTATTCGGGTAGGCCGAGGCCGAACAGGCTCAACCCGCCGGCGCGGAGGAACTCGCGGCGGCGGACGGCGGGGTTGAAGTAGCGCGCGGTCGGCATGGGGTCAGTCTACCCGCGCCACGCCGCCGGTGCCAGCGCCGGTCAACCGCGGTTGGTGCTCATGCCGAGGGCCGAGTACGCCGAGCAGTGGCCGCTGTAGCCGCGGTAGGCGAGCGCCGCGCCAACGGCCGCCAACGAGAGCCCGATCACGCCGCCACGGCCGAGTCCGAGGCCGGCGAGCAGCGCGCCACCCAGCGACGACGCGGCACGCTCCGCCGGGCCGACGTTCACGCCGCCCCCTCCACCCCCGCCCGTGCCGGGCCGGATGAGGTGATCCAGGTCGCGGTCGCCCTGCCGCGTCATCGGGTAGTTCATGGTGCCGGTCGTTCCTTCCGCCATGACACGTCCTCCGAGATGGAAAGTCCGCCCGCGGCGAACGCAACTTGGATGCCACGGGCCGAACTCTCTGGCGTTCCCGTCCTCGACAGGCTATTCTTGATATGCCTACCCCGCCGCCGCCTTCCCCGCGGTCCCGCCTTATGCCGTTCCGCCTCGCTACCTTGTGTGCGCTCGTTCTCGCCGGCCCCGCGGCCGCCGGTCCCCCCACGTTCGAGACGGACGTGCAGCCGATTCTCACGCGGTACGGCTGCAACCAGGGGGCTTGCCACGGCAAGGCCCGCGGGCAGAACGGCTTCCAACTGTCGCTCCTCGCCTTCGACCACGACGCCGACCACGCCGCGCTCACGGCGGAGGCGCGCGGCCGGCGCGTCTTC
>JBGAQM010000069.1:0-20622 GCA_044220735.1 Urbifossiella sp.
CGCGGCCGCCGCCGTAAACGAGGGCGAGGCCGCGGCGGGCGAGTTCGGTTCCAGTTTCGTGGGCGGCCGCCGCGAACGCCGGGTTCGCTCCGGTGGCCGAGCCGCAGAACACGCACACACTCGTCATCGATGCCCTCAGCCCACGGTCAGGAACTCGTTCGCGTTGAACAGCGCCCGCGCGAGCGCCGGCAGCCCCGCCGCGCGCACCAGCCGCTCGGCGCCGGCGCGCTCGGCGGCGGTCGGCTCGGGGCCGAACGCCAGGAACCACGCCCGGATCACTTGCTTCCCCACGTCGCCGGGCGCCTCGCGCTCCAACCGCGCGGCGTGCGCGTCCGACACCCGCAGCGCGAACGCCCCGTTCCACAGCGACAGCGCCTGCAGCGGCGTCGTCGTCACCGCCCGGCGCGGGGCCGCGCTCGCCGGGTCGGGGCAGTCCAACACCTCGAGCAGCCCGGGGTTCCCGCCGCGCGGCAGGCAGCGGTACAGGCTCCGGCGCCGAGCCTCGGGCGTGTCCGGGTCGAACGGGTCGAAGTACGCCGTGCCGTTGAAGTTCCGCTCGCGGGAGTCGCTGAACCCCGGCCCGCCGACGGTGCGGTCGAGCAGCCCGGCCGCGCTCAGCATCGCGTCGCGGACCGCCTCGCCCTCCAGCCGCCGCGGCTTCATCCGCCACAGCAGCCGGTTGTCGGCGTCCACCTTCGCGCCGTCCGCCCGCGGGAGCGACTGCTGGCGGTACGTGTCGCTGGTGACGATGAGGCGGTGGACGTGCTTCAGCGAGTACCCGCTCGCGGCGAACTCGGCGGCGAGCCGGTCCAGCAGTTCGGGGTGCGAGGGGCGGCCGCCGTTGAACCCGAAGTCGCTCGGCGTCTCGACCAGCCCGGTGCCGAAGTGGTGGTGCCACAGCCGGTTCACCGCCACGCGGGCGAACAGCGGGTTCTTCGGCGACGCCACCCACTCCGCCAGCGCCTTGCGGCGGGCGGCGTCGGGGGCGTCGGGGGGCAAGCCGAAGTCGGCGGGCAGGCCGCGGACGGCGGGGAGGGCAGCGGGCGACACCACCTCGCGCGGGGTGGTCACGTCGCCGCGGGCCAGCACCCGGGTGACGCCGGCCGGCTGCGCGACGTTGGCGTACACCTTCACGCCGGCCCGCGCCCGCAGCGCCGCCTCGGCGGCCGACAGCTCGCGCAGCTTCTCCTTCACCCGCTCGCGCCGGTCGCGGTCCGCGGGCGACAGCTTCTCCCGAATCGCCGCCTCGGACACGAGCCGCTCCCCGGACGCGAACGACGCGGCGACCTCGGCCGGCGTCAGCGCCCGGTCGTACAGCCGGGCGGCGACGACAGTGCCGGCGAGCATCCGGTTCCCGCCCGCCGGCGCGTGCCGCAGGCCGAACACCACCTCGGCCTTGCCGGCGTCGAACGGCTGCGGGCCGCTCGACTGGAACGGCGTGCCGTAGGGCCGGCCGCCGCGGTAGCCGGTGACGGTGCCGTCGGCGGCGACGACGAGCGCGACGTGGACCGCGGTCTTATCGGCTTCCGCCTCGGCCAGGCCGGCGTACGACTTCGTGCGGCGGAACCCGTCGCTCCCGGCCATCCACTTCGTCGGCTCCAACTCGCCGAACACGACCGCGTCGAACGCCGCGCCGTCGGGCGTCTGCACGCTCATCACGGCGCCGCCGCGCTGGGCGAGGCTGTCGAGCTTCACCCAGGCTTCGAGCGTCTTCGCCCGCAGCGGCGCGGCGAGCGGCGCGGTGCGGAGGTAGCCCGATTTGCCGTCGAACACGGCGCCCGCGGCGGTCAGCTGCGCCCCGCCGACGGCCTTCGCGTGAAGGCTTCCCACCAGGTCGTTCGGCCCCGCGCGGAAGTCCCAGGCCGCGACCGGCGCCGGGCCGCCGGCCGCCGGCCGCACCGGCGCCTCGATCGCCGCCAGCTCGGCGCGAACGGTCGCGACCTCGCGCGTCAGTCTGGTTAGCGCCTCGGTCGCGGCGCGGTCGGGCAGCGTGCGCTCGCCGTGGCCGACGCCCGACAGCAGCGCGGCGAAGCGGTAGTAGTCGGCCTGGCTAACGGGATCGAACTTGTGGTCGTGGCAGCGGGCGCAGTTGAGCGTCAGCCCGAGGAACGTCTGCCCGACGGCGCCGACCAGGTCTTCGAGCTCGTCCTGTCGGGCGACGGCGCGCATCGCGTCGTTCCCCAGCACCGTGTTGTGAACGCCGGCGACCAGGAACCCGGTGGCCGCGACCGCGTCGGGGTCGTCGGGGTGGAGTACGTCGCCGGCGAGCTGGAGGCGCACGAACCGGTCGTAGGGCATGTCGCTGTTCAAGGCGCGGACGACCCAGTCGCGGTACGGCCAGGAGTTCGGCCGGCGGCTGTTGCGCTCGAAGCCGTCCGTCTCGCCGTAGCGGACGACGTCGAGCCAGTGCCGCGCCCAGCGTTCGCCGTAGGCCGGCGACGCGAGCAGCCGGGCCACGACCTTCTCGTAGGCGTCGGGGGCCGCGTCGGCGCGGAAGGCGGCGACCTCGTCGGGCGTCGGCGGCAGGCCGGTGAGGTCGAACGTGACGCGGCGGAGGAGCGTGAGCGGGTCGGCCGGCGGCGACAGTGACAACCCCTTGTCGCGGAGCCGGGCGCGGACGAACCCGTCGAGCCAGTCCCGCGCCCCGACGTCCGCGTTCGCCGGGAGCGGTTGCAGCGCCCACCAGTCGTACCCGGCGCGGCCGCTCGTCGTGATGCGGAACGGGTCGATCGGGTCGGTGCCCCACTTCGCGCCGGCCTCGATCCACTCCTTCAGGACGGCCTTCTCGGCGGCGGGCAGCCCCATCTTCGGCGGCATCTCGCCGGCCGCGACGCGCTCCCACAGCGTGCTGTCCTTCAGCTTCCCCGGCACGACGGCGCCGTCCTTGCCGACCACGGCGTCGCGGCGCGACAGGTCGAGCTGTCCCTTCGCGCCCGCGCCCTTGTGGCAGTCGAGGCAGCGCGACGCGAGGAGCGGGGCGACGACGGTGTCGAAGTCGGGCGGGTCGGCGGCCGCGCCCCGGGGGAAAGCGGCGAGGACGGCGACGGCGACGAGCGCCGGCAGGCGGGGCATGGCAGGGCCTCGGGAGGGCACCGCCATTGTCCCGGCCGGCGGCGAGCGGGGCAAGCCGGACGAAGTTCCCGTGGGAATCGGCCGCCGGTGTGGGGCCGGTTTCCAACCGGCCGTGTCAGGCCCGGCCGGTTGGAAACCGGCCCCACACCGGCCGTCACCCCCGCGTCACGAACTCGTCGAGGTTCAGCAGCACCCGCGCCACCAGCACCCACGCTGCCGCGTCCGCCGGCGGCACGCCGTCGGGCCGGTACGTGCCGAGCACCCGCGCCGCGTCCGCGGCCGTCAGCCGCACCTCCGACCGCAGCCGCAACAGCCGGTCGCGCTCGGAGTCGGTCGGAATTCGCCCCAGCGCCAGCCGCACGGCGTGCGTCATGCGCTCGGCGTCGGTCATCCCCTTCGTCTCGGTCAGCACGCGCTTCCCAAACGCCTGCGCCGCCTCCACGAACACCGGGTCGTTGAGCACCGTCAGCGCCTGCAGCGGCGTGTTCGAGCGCTCGCGCTTCGCGGTACACACGGCCCCGTCGGCGGCGTCGAACGTGGTGAGCATCGGGTACGGGCTGGTGCGCTGGTACCAGGTGTAGAGCCCGCGGCGGTAGCGGTCCGGGCCGGTGCTCTCGACCCAGCGGACCGAGTTGGCGTAGGTGAGTTCCGAGATGCCGGCCGGCTGCGGCGGGCGTACCGACGGGCCGCCGACGGTGCGCGTCAGCAGGCCGCTCACGGCGAGTGCGTTGTCGCGCACCAACTCCGCTTCGAGGCGCATCCGCGACTGGCGGGCGAGGAGGCGGTTCAGCGGGTCGCGGGCCGTCATCTCCGGCGTCACCGCCGCGGCGCGTTTGTAGGCCGCGCTCGTGACGACGGTGCGAATCAACCCCTTGAGGGACCACGGCTCCCCCCGTTGCGGCGACGCGAACTCGCTCGCCAGCCAGTCGAGCAGCTCGGGGTGCGTCGGTCGCTCGCCCTGCACGCCGAAGTCCTCGGGCGTGCCGACGAGCCCGCGGCCGAACAGCTTGCCCCACACCCAGTTCGCCGCCACGCGGGCCGTCAGCGGGTTCTCGGGGGCGACGAGCCACCGCGCCAGGTCGAGCCGCGTCTTCGCCTCTCCCCTCACCCCAACGGCGCTCAAGAACCCCGGCTCCACCTTCACGCCTTTCCGCAGGAAGTCGCCGCGGATCATCACATGCGTTGGCCGCGTCGGGCCGAGGGCGAGCGTCATCGCCGGCGTCGGGGCGGGCGCCTTTTTCGCGTGGTCGGTCAGCGCCTTCTGCCGCTTCGTCTGCTCCGCCGCGGGGAGATTCTTCGCCTTGCCGTCCGCGACGGCCGCGGCCAGCTTCGATTTCTCGGCCTCGAACGCGGCACGGCGGCCCTTCAGCGCCTCCTCCTCGCCCGGCAGCGGCGCGGGGATGTCGGCCTCGCGGTCGGAGTTGAAGAAGGCGAACAGTTGGTAGAACTCGCGCTGCGAGATGGAGTCGTACTTGTGGTCGTGGCACTGGGCGCAGCCGACCGTGAGGCCGAGCCATACTGTCGCGGTCGTGTTCACCCGGTCCACGCACGCGGCGACGCGGAACTCCTCCTGATCGGCGCCGCCCTCCTTGTTCGTCAGCGTGTTCCGGTGGAAGCCGGTGGCGATCCGCTGGTCCTGCGTCGCGTCCGGCAGCAGGTCGCCGGCCAGCTGTTCGACGGTGAAGCGGTCGTAGGGCACGTCGGCGTTGAAGGCGCGGATGACGTAGTCGCGGTAGCGCCAGGCGAACGGCCGGCCGGTGTCCTTCTCGTACCCGTCGCTGTCGGCGTAGCGGGCCAGGTCGAGCCAGTGCCGGCCCCACCGCTCGCCGAAGTGCGGCGACGCCAGCAGCCGGCTCACGACCGTCGAGTATGCCTCGGGAGCCGGGTCCGCGAGGAAGGCCGCGAGTTCCTCGGGCGTCGGCGGCAGGCCGGTGAGGTCGAACGACAGTCGGCGGAGGAGGGTGGCGCGGTCGGCCTCGGGGTTCGGCGTCAGCCCGGCCTGGCGGAGCCGCGCGAGGATGAAGGCGTCGATCGGGTCCGGGTCGTTCCCGGGGACCGCGGGGCGCTGCGGGCGGCTGAAGGCCCAGTGCGCCGGCCGCGCCGGGCCGGCCGCCCGCGCCACGACCGCGCCGCCGGCCCACGGGGCACCCTGGTCGATCCACGCCCGCAACACGCCGACCTGCGCCGCGGTCAGCGGCGGGTTCTTCTCCGGCGGCATCTTCGCGTCCGAGCCGACGCCGGCGACGGCGTGGACGAGCCGGCTGTCGGCACTCTTGCCGACCACGACCGCGGCGCCGCCGTTGCCGCCTTCCAGCAGGCTCTTGCGCTCGTCGAGGCGGAAGCCACCCTTCTGCTTGTCGGGACCGTGACAGCCGACGCAGTGCGCCGCCAGGATCGGCCGCACGTCGCGGTCGAAGTCGATCTTCGCGGCGGACGCCGGCGGCAGCGCCGGCGGCGGGTCGGCGGACGCGAACGGGGCGGCGACCGCGGCGGCGAGCCCGAACAGTGGCAGGAGGCGGAGCATGGCGTGACCGTGGGGAGAATGCACCACGATGCTACGCCGAACGGCCCGGCCGGGCAACAATCCGGAGTTTAGAGCCCGGAGGGCGACGGCGTGTAGCCCCGGGTGCAACCCGGGGGGGTGGGGCGGAGTCCGACCGGTTCCGCGCCACGAATCACCGCCGACGCCGCCCCGGGTTGCACCCGGGGCTACACGCCGTCGCCCTCCGGGCTCAACACCCAAGCCCCCTCGCCTTCCGTCGTGTGCGGCGGTATCATCGCCGCATCCCGCCTGGTCCACTCCTCCCCCGAGGTCCGACATGTCCCGCCGTCCCGTCTGGGCGTTCGCCGCCCTCGCCTTCGGGCTCGGGTTCCTCGTCGTCGCCGGCGGCGGCCTCCCGATCGTGACCGGCCAGCCGAAACCGCTCGTCGTCCCCGTCGCCCCGCAGGCGCCGAACCTGACCACGGCCGCGAACCTCGGCGCCCGGCCCGGCGAGACGGCCGAGTTGACCCTTCCGGGCGCCAACCTCGGCGACGCCACCGGCGTCCTCGTGTCGTGCCCGGGGGCGAAGGCCGAGGTGGTGGCCGACGCGAAGGCGGACGCGGCCAAGGTGAAGGTGAAACTGACCGTCCCCGCCGACGCCCCGGTCGGCCTGTACGGCCTGCGGGCGGCGACGAAGCACGGCGTCTCGAACCTCCGGCCGTTCGTCGTGGACGACCTCACCGCGGTCGCCGAGACGGAGGCGAACCGCACGAAGGACGCGGCCCAGTTGGTGCCGGCGCCGTGCGTCGTGCTCGGCCGCACCGACGCCGAGGCGTCCGACTTCTTCAAGTTGAAGGTGAGCGCCGGCCAGCGGCTGACGTTCGAGGTGCTGGCCCGCCGTATCGGCTCGCCGCTCGACCCGATCGTCGTGCTCCACGACGGGCAGACGAAGCGCGAGCTGATCGACAAGTACGCCGACGACACGCCCGGCCTCCAGGCCGACGCCCGGCTGACGCACACGTTCGCCGCCGACGGCGAGGTGATCGTCGAGGTCCGCGACACGACGTACCGCGGCGGGGCCGACTTCTTCTACCGGCTGCGCATCGGCGACTTCCCCGGGGCGACGACGGCGTTCCCGCTGGCGGTGCAGGCCGGCAAGGACGCGAAGGTCGGCTTCGCCGGCCCCGGCGCCGAGGAACTCCCCCCGGTGGCGCTGAAGGTGCCGGCCACGGCCGTGGGCGTGAACGCGGCGCCGAAGCGGGCCGGCGGCCCGAGCGGGTGGCCGGTGCCGGTGCGCGTCAGCGACCACCCGGAGGGCGTGGAGGCGGAGCCGAACAACGACCCGGCGAAGGCCAACCCGCTGCCGGTGCCGGGCGGCGTGTCAGCGAAGTTCGGCGCGAAGGGCGACCTCGACCACTTCAAGATCGCCGGGAAGAAGGGGCAGAAGCTCGTCGTCACCGCGCTGACCTACGAGGTGAACGCCCCGACCGAGGTGCTGGTGCGGGTGCTCGACGCGAAGGGGGCCGAGGTCGCCAAGAGCGACGCGAACAAGGTGCCGACGCGGTTCGAGTTCACCCCGCCGGCCGACGGCGACTACGTCATCGCCTGCGAGCACCTGAACTTCCTGTTCGGGCCGAACGAAGTGTACCACCTGTCGGTGGTGCCGGCCGGGCCGGACTTCGCGGTGACGCTGGCGCTGGACCGCTTCGAGGCGCCGGCCGGCGGCGGCACCGCGGTGGCCGTGGCGAACGTGGCCCGCCTGAACGGCTACGCCGGCCCGATCGACCTGAGCATCGACGGCGGCCCCGACCTGAGCGGCAAGCTGACGCTGCCGGCGGGCGCGACGCAGGCGTTCGTGCCGCTGCTAGTGAAGGCCGGGGCGAAGCCGGGGCCGCTGGCGTTCCGCGTGAAGGCGACCGCGAAGGGCGAGGCCGGCGAGGTCGTGCGCTACGGGCAGTTGACGGACCTGGTGAAGACGACGTTCGGCGGCATGCCGAACCCGCCGCTCGAGTTCCTGGACGGGTGCGCCGTCGCGGTCGTGGTGAAGCCGCCGTTCACGCTGTCCGTGTCGCTCGACCCGGCCGCGATCGAGAAGGGGAAAGGCGGGAAGTTGCTGATCGAGGCGAAGCGCGAGAAGGAGGCCGACGGCGACATCACCCTGGCGCCGCTGTTCGCCCCCCCGAACGTGACGATCGCGGCGAAGGGCGCGCTGGCGAAGGGGGCGACGAAGGGCGACCTCGCGGTGACGACGGCCCCGGCGGTCGGCGTCGGCCCGGCGCCGCTGGTGATCCGCGCGACGACGAAGGTAGGCGGCAAGGACTACGCCGTGACGCCGCCGCCGCTGGTAGCGGACGTCGTCGAGGCGAAGAAGGTCGAGCCCAAGAAGGACGAGCCGAAGAAGGACAAGGACAAGAAGTGACGCCGACGCTTGCGGCCGTGCAACACCCGAGGTCGTGATGAACCTGTTCCCGTCGTTCGCCGACGCGCTGCCGCTCCCCGCGTTCCTGGACAAGTACGGCAGCGCGTCCGACCGGTCGCGCTGGGCCGCGGCGCAGGCGGCTGTCACGCTAACGGATGCGCAGAAGCAGTTACTCGGCCGGTTCACGCGCGAGACGAACGTGCTCGTGCTGGCCGGGGCGTGGTGCGGCGACTGCGTGGCCCAGTGCCCGGCGTTCGAGCGGTTCGCGGAAGTGGCGCCGGTGCTGAAGGTCCGCTACCTGGACCGCGACGAGCACGCCGACGTGCAGCAGGTGCTGCAGGTGAACGGCGGCAACCGCGTCCCGGTGGCGGTGTTCTTCTCGGAGGACGGGTTCGAGGTGGCCCGCTACGGCGAGCGGACGCTGGCTCGCTACCGCCAACTCGCGACCCAACTCGGCGGCGAAAGCTGCGCGACTGGCCTGGTGTCGAAGACGGACCCGGTGGGGGTCCAGGTGGTGCAGGACTGGCTCGATGAGTTCGAGCGGGTGCAGTGGATCCTGCGGCTGTCCCCGCGCCTGCGGCGGAAGCACGGCGATTAGTCTTGCGCGGCCGCGGCCAGCACCTCAAGCGGGTGCCACGCCCGGCGGCCGGTCAGGTCGCGGACCTGGTGGCGGCACGACGTGCCCGTCGCCACCACCGTCGCCCCGGGGTTCGCGGCCAGCGCGGGGACGAGCGCCAGGTTCGCGACCGCGACGCTCACGTCGTAGTGCTCCTTCTCGTAGCCGAACGCCCCCGCCATGCCGCAGCAGCCGGCGTCGAGGACGGTCACGTCCTGGTGCGGCACCAGTCGCAGGGCGTCGGCCGTGCCCGCGGTGCCGACGAGCGCCTTCTGGTGACAGTGGCCGTGGAACAGCATCCGTCCCGGCTCGGCGACGAACGACACCCCGCTGTCGGGCAACCGCGGCGCGAGCCAGGCCTCCGCGAGGTGCGCGGCCGTGGCGACGCGCTTCGCCGCCGGGCCGGGGACCAGTTCGGGCCACTCGTCCGCGAGCGTGAGCAGGCAGCTCGGTTCGAGCCCGAGGATGGGCACGCCGGCGGCCGCGAAGCGGTCGAGCTTGGCGACGCCGTCGCGGGCCAGCTCACGGGCACCCGTCAGGAAGCCTTTCGAGATCATCGCCCGGCCGCAGCAGACGCCCGCCAGTTCGACCGCGAACCCGGCACGCTCCAGCAGTCCGACCGCGGCACGGCCGATGTCCGGCTCCTGGAAGGTGGTGAAGCAGTCGTCGAGCAGCACGACTTTGGGCGAACGGCCAGCGTCAGCCGGCTGGTCGTTGCGCGAGGCACCTGCCACCCCGACCGGCCGGCCGACGCCGGCCGTTCGCGCAGCGAACCACGCGCGGAAGTGGTCGCGGTGCAGTTCCGGCAGGCTGCGGCGGCGGTCGATGCCGGCAAGGTTCTCCAGCACCCGCCGCGCCCACGGCTGTCGCGCCAGCCAGTTGCCGACGCCCGCGAACCGTGCCGCAAGCGGGCTCAGCCGGTGGACGTGCTTCACCAGGTGGTGTCCGAGCGGCCGCGCCCGGCGGGCGTAGTAGGCGTGGAGGAACTCGGCCTTCAGCTTCGCCACGTCCACGTTCGAGGGGCACTCGCTCTTGCACGCCTTGCACGACAGGCACAGGTCCATCACCGGCGCCACCCAGCGCTGGGAGAGTGCGGAGTGGGAAGCAGCCGGCTTCGACTCCGCACTCCGCACTCCGCACTCCGCACTCTCAAGAGCATGTCGCACCGCGTTCGCCCGCCCGCGGGTCGTGTCGCGTTCGTCCCGCGTCACCCGGTAGCTCGGGCACATCGCCCCGCCCTGCGTCTTCCGACACACCCCCACCCCGTTGCACAGCTCGACGCTGCGGAAGAACCCGCCCTGCGCCTCGTAGTCGAACACCGTCGGCGCGTCGGGGAGCGGCCGGCCGGGCGTGTGGCGGAAGTTCTCGTCCATCGCCGGGCCGTCCACCACCTTGCCGGGGTTGAGCACGTTCCCGGGGTCGAACCCGCGCTTCACCCGGCGGAACGCCTCGTACACCACCGGCCCGAACATCGTGCGGTTCCACTCGCTCCGCACCATGCCGTCGCCGTGCTCGCCGCTCAGGCTACCGCCGAATTCCAACGTCAGCGCCACCACCTCGGACATGATCGCGCGCATAGTCCGCACGTCGGCCGGGTCGTGCAGGTTCAGCACCGGGCGGATGTGGAGACAGCCGACCGACGCGTGGCCGTAGAAGCAGCCGTCGGTCCCGTGGCGGTGGAGGATGTCGCGGAACCGGGCCGTGAACTCCGGCAGCCGCTCCGGAGCGACGGCACAATCCTCGACGAACGTCACCGGCTTGCGGTCGCCGACGGTGCCGAACAACAGCGGCAGCGCGGCGCTGCGGAGGTTCCACAGCGGGTCGCGGGTCGCCGGGTCGAGGGCCGGTACGGCCGCGGTCAGGCCGGGCACGCCCTTCAGCCGGCGCTGAAGTTCGTGGACGCGGTACGACACGTCGGCCGCGTCGTCGCCGCTGAACTCGACCAAGAACAGCGCCTCGGGCCGGCCGCGGACGGCGGCCATCGTGTCCTTCAACCCGCGCTGCTTCGCCGCGAGTTCGATAAGCATCCGGTCCATCAGCTCGACGGCGGACGGGCCGAGTTCGAGGCACGCGGCGAGCGCGTCGAGCGCCGCCGCGAGGGTGGCGAACTGCGGGACGAGGAGGCCGCGGTGCTTCGGCCGCGGGATCAGGTTCAGCTCGGCCCCGGCGGTGACCGCGAGGGTGCCCTCGGAGCCGACGAGCAAGGGCGCGAGCGATCGCGACGTGCCGCACTGTGAGAGCAGGTTGTACCCACTGACCTTCCGCTGGATGCGCGGGGTGCGGGCGACGATCTCGGCGGCGTGCTCGCGCACCACGGCGTCGGCCGCGCGGTAGGCGTCGCCCTCGCGGGTGCGGAGTTCCAGCTTCCGCTCGTACTCGCGGGCGGACAGCGGGCCGAAGGTGCCGACCGTTCCGTCGGACAGGACCGCGGTGAGCGCGCGGACGTGATCCACGGTGCGGCCGTTGACGACCGACCGGGAGCCGGCCGAGTTGTTCCCGACCATGCCGCCGAGCGTGGCCCGACTGGCGGTCGCCACGTCCGGGCCGAACATCAGCCCGTACGGCGCGACCTCGCGGTTCAACTGGTCGAGCACGACGCCGGGCTGCACCGTCACCCGCCGGCCGGTCGGGTCCACCTCGCCGACGCGGTTCAGGTACTTCGAGCAATCCAGCACGACGCCCGGCCCGATGGCCTGTCCCGACAGGCTGGTGCCGGCGCCGCGGGCCGTGATCGGCACGCCGAGCTCGGCCGCGATTTGTACCGTCACCGCGAGGTCGTCCGTCGTCCGCGGCACGACGACGCCGAGCGGCCGAACCTGGTAGTGGCTGGCGTCGGTGGCGTAGAGGCGGCGCGAGGTGTCGTCGAACCGCACCTCGCCGGCGACGTGCCGGCGCAGGTAGCGGACGAGCGACTCGCACCGGACTGCTTGAAACGCCTGATCCATGCGGGCTGATATACCCGCCGGCGGCCGGCCGGTCAGCCGGCGGCGCCGGCGTGGGCCTCGACCGGGGCGTAGCGGTTGCACCCGCTGTGGCCGCTCACCTGGAGCGAGAAGTGCGTGAGTTCGGCGTGCATGCACAGGCCGACGGCCGCGTCCTCCTGCCGGGCGCCGTCGTGTTCGGCGTCCCAGAACGCACACCCCTTGCACAACCCGCGGTCATCCCCGTGGTCGTCGATCCGGCTGAACTCGCTCATGGGTCGCCCTCGTGACGGAAGTGTGGAGAGCTGAAGCAACGCCCGTGCCCGGAGACGTGAGACCGGGCCGCTCCCGGTAGGCTAGCAGGGCGGTTCGCCCGGTGCAACGGTCGAACTTTCAGGCGGGAGTGCCACGAGCCAGATGTCGCCGGCGGGGTCGGGCTGGTCGAGACCCAGGCCGTGGTGGCGGATGAGTTCGAGCACGGCGAGGAAAATGCCGATCAGTCGCGCCTTGTGGTGCGGCGGCGGGAACGCGTCGCGGAACCGCACCCGCCCCTCGGCCGCCACGAGGTCGCGGATTTGCGCCTCGTAGACGTGTTGGGGCGTGTCGTCCACGGCGACCGTGCCGCCGGCCGCCTGCGTCTCGCGGACGAGCCGGGCGAACGCGCTGACCAGGTCCCACAACTCGACCGGCTTCACGACCGGCCCGGCCGCGGGCGTCGTGTCCGGCGGCTCGTGCCGCGGCACCCGGGCGCCCTGGGCGCCGGCGCGTTCCTCCAGCGCCGCCGCCGCCTCCTTGAACCGCCGGTACTCCATCAACTGCTTGACGAGCTCGGCCCGCGGGTCGGGCTTGTCGGAGTCGGCGGGGTTCGCGGCGTCGGCCGGCAACAGCGCCCGACTCTTGATCTCCATGAGCGTCGCGGCCATGACCAGGAAGTCGCCGGCGACTTCGAGGTCGAGGTCGCGCATCAGTCGGAGGTAGTCGAGGAACTGGTCGGCGACGGCGGCGACGGGGATGTCGAGGACATCGACCTCACTCCGCTTCACGAGGTAGAGGAGGAGGTCGAGCGGCCCGTGGAAGGCGTCGAGGGCGACGGTGTAGGGCATGGGGTACCCGAAAGCCCGCCCGTACCACCGGGCGGGCGGGGCGTCAACGTCACACCACCGTGCCGTCCGGCACGATCGCCCCGCGGGGGACGCAGATGATGCCGTCGCGGATGTAGTAGCTGCCGTTCGGGCCGTCGGCGTGTTCGGTCCGCGCCTCGTTCGTCAGCCGCACGCCCTTCCCCACCCGGCAGTCCTTGTCGAGCAGCGCCCGGGCGATAATCGACTTGTCCCCGATCGACAGGTTCGGGCGGCCGGCTTTCGCGTTCGCGGCACGCTGGGCGTCGTTCTCGAACGTGTCCGCGCCGGTAATCACCGTGTCGCGGATGATGCAATCCGACCCGATGCGGGTCCGTACGCCGACGATGCTGTTCTCGATCCGCGTCCGCGGCCCGAGTACGCACCCGTCGGCGACGAGACTGTGCTCAAGCGTCGCGCCGTTGATCCGGCTCGCCGGCAGGTTCCGCATCCGGGTGTAGATCACGCCGTCCGGCGAGAAGAAGTCGAACGGCGGGTTTTCCCGCGCCAGCGACAGGCTCGACTCGTGGTAGCTGCGGATGGTGCCGAGGTCTTCCCAGTAGCCGTCGAACAGATGCGCCTGCACGTGCCGCTTGCCGATGTTCCGCGGGAACACCTCCTTGCCGAAGTCGGTGGCCAGCGGCTTCTCGGTCAGCATGTCGAGGAGCACCGGCGTCTTGAACAGGTAGATGCCCATGTTCGCCAGGTACGCCCGGCCGCCCGGCTCGATGCCGCGGCTGCTGATCCACTCGGCCGGAACGTGGTACGGCTTCCGCTCGTCCACCGTCTTCGGCTTCTCGACGAAGCCGGTGACGCGGCCGGCGTCGGTCATGCTCATCAGGCCGAACCCGGCGGTGTCCTCCTCCTTCACCGGGATGGCGGCGATGGTGACGTCGGCGTCCGTGTCGGCGTGCGTCTTGTACAGGTCGCGGAAGTCCATGCGGTAGAGCTGGTCCCCGGACAGGATGAGGACGTGCTCGGTCTTCTCGCGCTCGATGTACGAGATGTTCTGGCGGACGGCGTCGGCGGTGCCCTGGTACCAGTCGGAGGCCTCGTTCGTCTGCTGGGCGGCGAGCACCTCGACGAACCCGCGGCTGAACATGTCGAACTTGTAGGCGTTGGCGATGTGCCGGTGGAGGCTGGCGGACAGGAACTGGGTGAGGATGTAGATGTGCCTGAGATCGCTGTTGAGGCAGTTGCTGATGGGGATGTCGATGAGGCGGTACTTGCCGGCGACGGGGACGGCGGGCTTGGAGCGCTGGCTGGTGAGCGGGAACAGCCGGGTACCCCGGCCGCCGCCGAGGATGAGGGCGAGGACGGAACGCATGGCGAGCCTCGGAAGAGGAGACGGTGCCGGGCGGCAACGCCGGCTATGCTAACACCGTGCCCGCCGCGGGGGTAGAAGCTACCGGAAGTGAGGGCCGACGGCCGCGTCGGGGAGGTGGGGTTGTGCGGGCGGCTACTCGAAGAACCGCCGCACCGGCACCGCGAACCCCGGCAGCACGTCGGGGAGCGTGAGTTCGTCGCCGTTGGTGACCCGCCCGGCAAAGCCGAGTTCCTGGTTGTACACGCCGGCGGCACGCTGCCGCGGTTCGAGGACAACGACCGCTGTCACGCCGGTGTTAAGATACCCACCGACACGCAGCAACACCTCACTGGTCAGCTCGCCCGGACGGCGGTGATCGAACACCACAGCAGGTGTGTTCCCGCCGTCACATTCGGGACGGAACGCGGGCAACACCACCCCGGGTACGAATGCACCGCCGACGATACCCACCCTGATCGAGCACGCGCAGCAATCCAACAGGCCGAACAGTGGGGCGGCGGGTGCGATCGGGGTCATCGCGTCCTCCCGTCGGTCGAAGTCTAACAGCGCCCGCCGCCGACGGGAAGTTCAGCCGAAGGCGTGTAAGCCACCGCGGCGCGGGTGGGTACTCCCCCGGGCTCACGTCACCCGTCACGCTCAGGAAGAACACATGTCTCGCTTCGTCGGGAAGGTCGTACTCATCACCGGCGGCACCAGCGGCATCGGCAAGGCTGCGGCCGAGGCGTTCGCCGCCGAAGGGGCGAAGGTCGTCGTGTCCGGCCGCCGCGAGCCGGAAGGGCTCGCCGTCGTCGAAGCCATCAAGAAGGCCGGCGGCGAGGCGGCGTTCGTCCGCGCCGACGTGTCGAAGGAAGACGACGTGCGGCAGCTGGTGGCGAAGACGGTGGCGAGGTACGGCCGGCTCGACGTGGCGTTCAACAACGCCGGCGTCGAGTGGATGGGCGCCCTGACCGACGCCACCGAGGCCGACTACCGCCGTATCTTCGACGCCAACGTGTGGGGCGTGCTGGCCGCGATGAAGTACGAGATCCCGGAGCTGCTCAAGGCCGGCGGCGGGGCGATTATCAACACGTCGAGCGTCGCGGGGCACATCGGCATGGCCGGCGTGAGCGTGTACGTCGCGTCGAAGCACGCGGTCGAGGGGCTGACGAAGGCGGCGGCGATCGAGTACGCCAGGCAGGGCGTTCGCGTCACGGCGGTGGCGCCGGCGGCGATCGTGACGGAGATGATGGGGCGGTTCGTGGGCGGCGAGGACACGGACCAGGCGAAGGGACTGGCGGCGATGCACCCGGTGGGGCGGATGGGCCGGTCGGGGGAGGTGGCCGCGGCCGTGCTGTACCTGGCGTCCGACGCGGCGAAGTTCGTGACCGGCGTGTCGCTGCCGGTGGACGGCGGCTGGCTCGCCCAGTGACACGTGGGCGGCCCCGTCTTGAATTCTCGACGCCCGCGTATCTAGGAATAAGCTCGACACGTCACCCCCAGGAACCTCCCATGCCGACCCGCGCCTACGCCGCGACCGCCGCGAAGGGTTCACTCGCCCCGTTCGAGTTCGAGCCCGGGCCGCTCGCCGCCGGGCAGGTCGAGATCGCCGTGAGCCACTGCGGCATCTGCCACTCCGACCTGTCGATGCTCGACAACGACTGGGGCATGACGAAGTTCCCCTTCGTGCCGGGCCACGAGGCGGTCGGCACCGTCCGCGCGGTCGGCGGCGGTGTCACCACGCACAAGGTCGGCGACCGCGTCGGCCTCGGCTGGTTCGCGCACAGCTGCCTCACCTGCCGCCCGTGCATGAGCGGCGACCACAACCTCTGCGCCACCGCCGAGCAGACCATCGTCGGGCGGCACGGGGCGTTCGCCGACACCGTCCGCGCCCACGCCGAGTGGGTGACGTCGCTCCCCGCCGGGCTCGACCCCGCCACCGCCGGGCCGCTGTTCTGCGGCGGCGTCACCGCGTTCAACCCGTTCGTCCAGTTCGACGTGCGGCCCACCCACCGGGTCGGCGTCGTCGGCATCGGCGGGCTCGGGCACCTGGCGGTGCAGTTCGCCGCGAAGTGGGGCTGCGAGGTGTTCGCGTTCTCGTCCAGTGCCGGCAAGGCCGACGAGGCGAAGCGGCTCGGCGCCCACCACGTCGTCGACTCGAAGGACGACGCCGCGCTCGGGAAGCTGGCCGGCGCCCTCGACTTCATCCTGGTGACGGCGAACGTGGCGTTGAACTGGCCGGCGTACATCGCGGCGCTCGCCCCGCGCGGCCGGCTGCACTTCGTGGGTGCGGTGCTCAAGCCGGTCCCGGTGGCCGTGTTCCCGATGATCATGGGGCAGAAGTCGCTGTCCGGGTCGCCGCTCGGCAGCCCGGTCACCACCGCCGACATGCTCGCCTTCTGCGCCCGTCACAAGATCGCCCCGGTGACCGAGACGTTCCCGCTGTCGAGGGTGAACGACGCCCTCGATCACCTCCGCGCCGGCAAGGCGCGATACCGCATCGTCCTCGCCAACGACCTGCCCGCGTAACCCGGAGAGTCGATGACCGCTTCACCCGACGACGTGCTGTCCCCGCTCCGGTGGCGGTACGCCACGAAGGCGTTCGACCCGGCCCAAACGATCGACCCCGGGACGTGGGCCGCGCTGGAACAGGCGGCGGTGCTGGCGCCGTCGTCGTTCGGCCTCCAGCCGTGGAACTTCGTCGTGGTCACCGACCCGGCGGTGCGGAAGCAACTGCACCCGGCGTCGTGGAACCAGCCGCAAATCCTCGACGCCTCGCACCTCGTCGTCTTCGCGGCGAAGAACCCGCCGACCGTCGCGGACGTGACCCGACACGTCGCCAACGCGGAAGTGGTGCGCGGGCAAGCGGCCGGGAGCCTCGACGCACTCCGCGACCGCATCCTCGGCACGCTGGCGAAGCTGACCCCGGCCGACGCCCACGCCTGGGCGGCGCGGCAGTGCTACATCGCGCTCGGCGTGTTCCTCAGCGCCGCGGCGCGGCTCGGGGTCGACGCCTGCCCGATGGAGGGCTTCCAGCCCGACAGGTACGACGAGATTCTCGGCCTGACCGCGAAGGGGTTGAAGTCAGTGGTGATCGCCACCGCCGGCTACCGGAGCGAGAACGACAAGTACGCCGCCGCCGCGAAGGTGCGTTTCCCCGTGGACGAGGTCGTGATCCGCATTTGAACGGCGAACGGCCGGCGTGACCCGGCTGGTCGGGGTGGCAGGCACCTACGCCAACGACCAGCCGGCTCACGCCGGCCGTTCGCTCATACCAAAGGGAACCCTCCGAGGTTCCCGTCATGCTTCGCGTCCTCTCCATCGCCCCCCTGCTCGTACTGCTCCCGGCCCGCGCCACCGACCCGCCCGCGAAACTGTTCGACGCGCCCAACCTCGTCGCGTGGTGTATCGTCCCGTTCGACGCCAAAAAGCGCGGCCCCGAGGAGCGGGTCGCCATGCTGAAGCAGCTCGGGTTCACGAAGTACGCCTACGACTGGCGCGCCGAACACCTCCCCACCTTCGACCGCGAGGTCGGCCGGCTGAAGGAACACAACATCGAGCTGACCGCGGTCTGGTTCCCCGCCAACCTCGGAGCCGACGCGCGGGCGCTTCTGGCCGTCGTCGCCAAGCACAAGGTGACGCCGCAGCTGTGGGTGACGATGGGCGACCCGGGCGGCAAGGACCAGGCCGAGAAGGTCGCCAACGCCGCCAAGGTGATCCGCCCGATCGCCGAGGAGGCGGCGAAACTCGGCTGCAAGGTCGCGCTCTACAACCACGGCGGCTGGTTCGGCGAGCCGGCGAACGAGGTCGCGGTCGTCGAACACCTCAAGCTGCCGAACGTCGGCATCGTCTACAACCTGCACCACGGCCACGACCACCTGGCGCGCTTCCCCGAGCACCTGGCCGCGATGCGGCCGCACCTGCTGGCGCTGAACCTCAACGGGATGGTGCCCGACGGCGAAAAGCTGGGGAAGAAAATCCTTCCGCTCGGTGTCGGAACGCTCGACCCGGGTTGCGCGCGACATCGCCGCGAGCGGCTACGCGGGTCCGGTCGGCATCCTCGGCCACACCCAGGACGACGCCGCGGCGCGGCTGCGCGGACAACCTCGACGGCCTGGCGTGCTGCCGCCCGCAGCTCACCGGCACGCCCGCGGGGCCGCGGCCGACGTACCGCACGCACCCGGGGCGGCCGTAAGGTTTACCCCGCCCGCACCACCCGCGTGCCGGACGCGCGTCGGGGCCCTTCCTACACGCCGGCTGCAGGGTTACGGGGGTCGGGGCGAGTGACGCTCCCGGGACGGGGCGCGGGGGCGCCTCGGGCCGGGAACGGGGCGACATCATGACCACCCAGGTGGAACAACTACCGGCCGACGTGTTCGCCGGCGTGTGGAACAGGAGCGGCTCGCTGGACGAGGCGGCCACGAAAGTGAAAGAACTGGTCGGCGGCCGCGCCCCGCGGTGGGCGGTGCTGGCGCGGGCCACGGCGCTGCGGAAGGCGGGGGCCGACCTGAAGCGGTTCCCGATCGGCGAGAAGTAAAGGGGGCGGGCGATGGCCGGGGTCCACGTCTCGACGCACCCGCTGGTCCGGCACAAGGTCGCCCGGCTCCGCGCTGCCGACACCCGGCCGCCGGAGTTCCGCGACCTCGTCGCCGCCATCTCGCGCGTCCTGTTCGTCGAAGCAACCGCCGACCTGCCGCTGCGCCCGATCCCCGTGCGCACGCCACTCGCCGACGCCACCGGCGAGGAGATCGCGGCCCGCGTAGGGCTGGTGCCAGTGCTGCGGGCCGGGCCCGGCATGGCCGACGCCATGTTGCAAGCGCTACCCGAAGCGAGTGTCTGGCACCTCGGCCTGTACCGCGACCACGCCACGCTCAAGCCGGTCACGTACTACAACAAGTTGCCCGCAAAGCCGGATATGGACGTGGCGCTGGTCCTCGACCCGATGCTCGCCACCGGCGGCAGCGCCATCGCGGCCATCGACATCCTCAAGAAGGCGGGGACCGCGCGGGTGGTCTTCGTGGGCCTGATCGCCGCCCCGGAGGGAATCGCGGCGCTGACCGCGGCGCACCCCGACGTACCGCTCTACCTCGCCGCGCAGACGAGAAACTCAACGACATCGGCTACATCGTGCCGGGGCTCGGCGACGCGGGGGACCGACAGTTCGGGACGCGGTGAGAGGTGGAAAAGAGCGGCCTCCGGTCGCTGTACCAGAGCGGCGGGCCGGCGTGAGCCGGTCCGGGGGTGCAACAGGACGCGCCGGCGTTGTCCGCCACGCGACCCGGGGATGAACGGGGTTTGCACCACGTCAGCCCTTCGGCAGCCAGGCGACCTCCAACCCATATTGGGGGGAGTTGGAGGCCCGTAGCTTTGCGCCCCCGCCTCGCGGCGGGTTAGCCCTTTCGAGGATGAAAGGTGTTGGGCGCCCTGTCCCGCTGCCGGACCCCGGCCGCGGCAGCCAAAACCCGCACAGCCGTTCGCTACAAGTCTCCAGGAACCGATTCCGGCGCGCCGCCACGATCGCCACGCCAGTTTATCCTCTCAGCACGATTGTTGTTTCCGCCGACCCACCCACCGGGTCGCGGAAACAAGTCACTTCGACTCATAAAAATCACTGTCGGAACGTCGACCTCAGTTCCAGCGGGCCACCTCGCGCCGCGCCTGCGACAGAAACTCACCCACCGTCTCGACATCCGCCGCCGTCGGCGCCGCGGCGAGGTACGCCCGCAGGTGCGGGATGGCCCGACCCGGGCGGTTCGCGTGGATCAGGCACACTCCGAGGTCACGGCGCTGGTCCGCGTCAAGCGGAAGAAGCGACACCAGTCGCTCCGTCGTGCGGGCGGCGCGGGCGAAGTCAGCAGTCTTCAAGTAGACGCTCTTGAGATTGGTCAGGAGGCGTACGGCGACAGCCCCGTTCGGGGCCGCCGCAGCGGCGGCCGGCGTGAGCTCGAACGGCCGGCCGGTCACTTCCTGCACCAGTTGCTCGCACGCGGCGGGGTCGAGGAAGCGGCCGGCGTGGAATGGGTCGAAGAAGACCGCGGCGCCGTCCTCGCCCACCACCTTCGCCACGAAGTGCCCCGGCAGGCCGACGCCCTCGACGGTCAGGCCGGCGCGGGTGCCGACGGCCGCGGCCACGAGCGACAGCGTGATCGGCAGGCCGACCTTCCGGTCGAGCACGTCGTTGAGATAACTGTTCCGCGGGTCGTAGTAGTCGGCGTGGTTGCCGGCGAAGTCCTCGTCGGCGAACAGGAGCGCGCGTGGTTTCAGCGGCGTCGGCGGCGAGGCGGCCGGTGAGGCGCGGGGCGAGGCGGTCGGCGAGGTCGTCGAGGCGGGCGAGGTAGACGGCCGGGTCGAGGTCGGGGTACTCGTCGCGGGCGAGGTGGAGCGCGAGGTCGGCGAGGTCCGTCGGGTGGTGCGGGCTGGCGGCAGCCGCCGCGAGGGTGCGGCGGACAGGTCCATGCGGGAATCATACGCGGGATGGTCGAGGTTTTGTTGCGGCCTTCCGCGTAGGGGAGCGCGAAGTCGCAAGCGGCAACCGAACCACCTGAGTTGCCGCTTGCGGCTTCGCGGTGGGAAGCGCAAAGCCGCAAGCGGCAACGGACCTGGAGCGCCTGCCGGCGAACCCGCCGGGATGGGCGAAGTAACCGATCACCGGGGTGGTTCGCCGGGGAGGTGCGGGAATTGAGGGGAAAGT
>JBGAQM010000561.1:0-2339 GCA_044220735.1 Urbifossiella sp.
GCCCCGCCGCCTTCCCCCGAAGGCGGCGGGACCGGGTACTTGATCGCGTTCTTCACCGTCTTCGCCATCACCGCCGCCGACAGGTCGATGCCGGTGTGGACGCTGAGCAGAAAGAGGCAGTTGGCCACGTCCGCGAGTTCGTCCGCCACCGCGTCGCGCAGGCCCGGCGTCGCGTCCAGCTGCCGCGACTCGTCGGCCGTCAGCCAGCGGAACACGGTGCACAGCTCGCCGACCTCGCTGGCCAGAGCCATGACGAGGTTCTTGGGCGAGTGGTACGGCTCCCACCCGCGGGCCTCGGCGAACCGGCGCATGTTCTCCTTCAGCGCTGCCACCGAGGTGGTCGCATCCGACATTTCAGCCTGTCCGGGTTAATCGGCATTTGCCGGCGTGCCGCCGTACAGTTTCCCCCTGCGGCGGCAATCCGGGTTCAGGCCGCGGACCATACCGCCGCTGCGGGTCGTGTCAACGGCTTCCGGCCCGTTCGGGCGGATCGACACGACGGGAATTAGCCCCAGGCCGAGAAGCGGCGCAGACTGCGGAGGACGGAATACGCCCACGGCCAGGATGCGCCACCATGTCCCGCCCGCCGCTCGCGGTTGAAGCGCTCGAACCTCGCGAGGTTCCCGCCACACCCTTCGCGTCACTCCCGGTCATACCGGCCGACGACCCCGCCGTGATTGACTCCGTTCGGGCGATCTCCGCGCGCGGCCAGCTCGCGGGCCGGGTGCCGACCTCGCTTCTCGTCGCCGGGGACAGCAACTCGACGGCGATCGGGAGCCACTACAGCGGCTTCCTGGCGGGGTACGGGAACCTGAACTACAACGCGGCCGGCCTCGCCGCCGTGCGGCCCGACCTGGTGGACACGCTGAACGCGTTCCGCACGGGCGGCTCGTTCGTGCGGCCGACCACGAGCGCCGTTCCGGGCTACCGCGCCATGGACATGATGGTGACGCTCCCGCCCGAGATCGCGAGCACGAACGCCGGCGTCGCGGTCGTGATGATCGGCACGAACGACCTGTTCTGGAACCCGACCGAGGCGTACCGCGACCAACTTCGCTCCGCCGTGCGGCTGCTCGTGAACAACGGCATCGTCCCGCTGCTGAGCACCCTCCCGCCGAGCAACTACAACGGCGGCGTGCTGGCGCCCCGCGTGCTGGAGTTCAACCAGGTCATCGCCGACATCGCCGACGAATTCAAGCTGCCGGTGTGGAACCTGTGGCGGGCACTCGTCGCGCTCCCCGGCGGCGGGCTCGCCCCGGACGGAGTCCACCTCGTCTCCGACGGCGACGGATCGAGCATCACCGGGGCCGCGCAAAACGTTCGGAACCTCGAAGCGCTCGACGTGTTGGCGTGGTTCCGGCGCGCAGTCACCGGGCCCGCCGACGTGCCGCGCGTGAGCGGGTGGTCGCCGCTGGGCAAGGGCGAAGTCGTGTTCGCCACAGGCCGCGACGTGGGACAGGCCGCGGTCGTGACCGTGTTCGACGCGGGCGGGAAGCAGCGGGACCAGTTCCTGGCGTTCGGCCAGGGCTTTACCGGCGGCGTCCGCGTGGCCGCGGCCGACGTTACCGGTGACGGCGTGCCTGATCTTGTCGTCGGCGCCGGGCTGGGCGGGGCGCCGGCGGTGAAGGTCATCAGCGGCGCCGACGGGTCGCTGGCGGCGAGCTTTTTCGCGTTCGAGTCGTCGTTCCGGTCGGGGGTGAACGTCGCCGCTGCGGACCTGGACGGCGACGGCGTGGCCGAGGTGGTCGCCGGCGCGGGCGACGGCGGTGGCCCGGCGGTGGCCGTGTACCGCGGCGGGGATTTCGCCGAGGTCGCACGGTTCTTCGCCTACGAATCGTCCTTTCGCGGGGGGGTAAACGTCGCTGCCGGCGACGTGGACGGCGCCGGCCCCGCGATCGTGACGGGGGCCGGCATAGGGGGCGGGCCGGTCGTAAACGTGTTTCGGCTCGGGGAGACGCGACCCGCGTTCAGTTACCTCGCCTACGACGTGGGCGTCCGCGGCGGGGTCGTGGTGGCCGTCGCGAACCGGGCGGTGGCGACGGCCCCGGCCACGGGCGCGCCGCACGTCAAACTGACCGACGTTGCGACGGGGACGCAGCGGGCGAGCTTCTTCGCACCGGTGACCGGGGGGACACGGTTGGGCGTGTTGCGGGGCGACCGTGGCGAGGACGTGCTGCTAACCGCAGGGGGCACAGGAACCCGGTCGGTGACGTACGCGGGGGGGAAATCGGAGGTGTTCGGACTGAACGACCCCGCTCACAGTTACGGGGTGTACGTCGGGTAGTTGCGTCGCCGGTCGCGGGATCGCGCCCGGCAGCGCGACCCCGCGACCGGCAACG
>JBGAQM010000070.1:0-20436 GCA_044220735.1 Urbifossiella sp.
TGTCCGGCGCCACGAGCGTGACCACCGGCACCGGCACCGACACGGCGAATCTCACCACGATCGGCGGCGTGGTGACGGTGAACTCGGGCGACGGCACGGGCACGGTGACGCTGACGGACGCGGCCGCGGCGGCGACGGTCACGACCGGCACCGGGGTGGACACGATCACCGCGCACACCGTGGCCGCGCTGACGGTGAACAGCGGCAGCGGCAACGACGCCATCGCCGTCACGGCGGCGACCGGCGCGCTCGCGGTCACGCCCGGCGACGGCGCCGACACCCTCACCCTGACGAACGTGTCCGGCGCCAGCACCCTCACCCTCGCCGGCAACGACACGGTGAATCTCGTGTCCGTCACCGGCGGCGTCGGGCTGACGGCCGCGGCCGGGACCGTGGTGGTGAACGTCGGCTCGCTCACCGCCGCGTCCACCTTCACGCTCGCACCCGCCGGCGGGACGACGAACCTGACCGCCAGTCTGACGCACGCAACACGCACGCTCACGATCACCGGCAGCGGCACCGGCACCCGGAACGCGGTGGTGAGCCGCGCCGCCGACGCCACCCCGCGGACCTACGGCTACGACGGCGCTACGCTCACCACCGCGAACCAGGGGAACATCAACGTGAGCGGCCTGTCGACCCTCGCGGTGAACCTCGGGCCGGGGGCGGACCTGGTGAACGTGACCAACTCCACCGCCGCGTTCGACACCACGTTCCACGCCGGCGACGGCGACGACCGGTTCGTCGTCACGCAAGTCAACAGCACCACCGCCGACGCGAACCTGACCGCCAACGGCGACGCCGGCACCGACACGCTCACGGCCGACATCCGCAACGCCGCCCCAAACGCGACCGCCGCCACCCGGTTCCAACGGCTGGCTTTCGACGTGGAATCGCTCGTGCTCGACAACAGCGGGTACGCCGCGGCGGTGGCGTGGACGTTCGCCGAGCGGGCGCTGCAGGCCGGCGGCACCACGATCATCAACACCGTCGGGGCGGACAACGTGCGGCTCGTCGCCGGGTCGAGCACCGGGAACACCCTGGCCGTGACCGACACCTCGGCGAACCCGCAGACGATCACGCTCGGCGGCAGCATCGTCCGCATCCGCGAGAACCCGGCCGTGGTGACGCCGACGCCGACGTTCGTCGCCGCCGCCGGCACCCTGACCGGGTACGACTCCTTCCAGACGACCAACTCCGGCGCCGTCGTCGCCAGCGGCCCGCGAACGCCGACAGCGCTGTTCACCACGTCGGCCGCGCTGAACGTCGGGAACAACCCGTGGGCGGTGTTCGCCCGCGATCTGAACGGCGACGGCAAGACCGACCTCGTCGTCCCCAACGCCGACCAGGGGAACACGGCCCGGCTGCTGATCGGCAACGGCGACGGCACGTTCCAGACGGCCCAGGTGCTCACCGTCGGGGCCACCGGGTCGAACGTCACGGCGGTGGACGCGGGGGACATCAACAACGACGGGCGGCTCGACCTGGCGTTCACCGGCATCAACAACGACACGGTCAACATCCTCTACGGCACCGCGACGCCCGGCGTGTTCGGGGCGTATCAGGAGGTGTCCGTGTCCTCCACCGGCGGCTACCGCCCGCACGACCTGGTGCTGGCCGACCTGAACTTCGACGGCAACCTCGACATCGTCGTGGGGACCGACTCGGGGGCGGATGCGTTCCGCGTCCGCCGCCAGGTGTCGGGCGGGTGGTGGTCGGTAAACGTTTACGGCACCGGGTCGGCGCCGTCCTACGTCGCGGTGGGCGACTTCAACGAGGACGGCAAGCCGGACGTGGTCACGGCCGACCGGGACGACAACACGATCAGCATCCACCTCAACACCACGGCCACCGCCGGCGGGAACATCTCCTTCGCCGCCCGGACCACCAAGGCCACCGGCAGCGGCCCGAAGGAGGTCGTCGTGGCCGACGTGAACGGCGACGGCAACCTCGACATCGTGGTGGCGAACGACTACGCGAGCACCCTGTCGACGTTCCTCGGCAACGGCAACGGCACGTTCGGCAACGGCCTCACGGACTCGAACGGCGGCGGCGACGGGGGCGTCGCGGTCGCCGACTTTGACCGCGACGGCATCCCCGACGTCGTGTCCCTGGAGGGGGGGCAGGCCGCGTACAGCCGCGGCGTCGGTAACGGCACGCTGCACCCCCCGCAGTACTTCGCCGCCGGCCTGGACCGGATCACGACCGCCGACTTCAACAACGACGGCCTGCCCGACTTCGCCGCCGCCCAGTCGAACGGCACCGGGCTGGTGGTGATGCTCCAACAGGGCAACCGGGCGGTCGTGTCGAACGCCGACGGCACGCCGACGACCGACGACCTCGGCACCGTCGTCGCCCACGCCGTCAGCGCCGACGGCGCCTTCGCCTACGCCACCCTGTCCACCAGCCCGCTCCTCACCGTGAACCTCGCCACCGGCCAGGCGCTGCCGAACCCGGGCGGGTACGCGATGCGGGCCACCGACACCTACGCCGTGGCGGCCGACAACCAGACGCTCTACGGCCTGTCCGGCGAGTTGCAGTCGGTCCTCACGTTCGACCGTAACACGACCACCGGCGTGCTCGCCTACGAGCAGCTGTTGGCCGTGGGCGGCACCCCGACCGACCTCGCCACCGTCGGCACGCACGCCTACCTCGTGCTCGCCGAGGGCAAACTGGTGCGGTATTTCCGGGACACCACCACGGGCGAGCTGTCCAGCTCCTTCACCTACCAGGACGGAACCAGCGGCGTGACCGGCCTCGCCGGCGCTCGCAAGGTGATCGTCAGCCCGGACGGGCAGTACGTGTACGTCGCCAGTTCGGGCACCGGCGGCGCCGGCATCGCCAGCTTCCAGCGGAACACTGCCACCGGCTACCTGAAGTTTGTCGAGTTCGTCCGCAACGGGTTCGGCGGCGTGAGCGGCCTGAGCGACGTGGTCGGGCTGGCGTCCACCGTCATCACCGACACGGGCGGCACGGTGCGGCGGTTCGTGTTCGCGGTCAGCACGAGCGACAACACCCTCGTCGTCCTCCGCCACGACCCGGCCGGGCGGCTGCTGCCGTACCAGAAGCTGACGCACGGCACCGGCGGCGCGACCGGCCTGCTGCGGCCCACCGGCATCGAGCTCGTCGGCAGCGAACTCGTCGTGTCGAGCCTCGGCGACGGCACCACCACGAACCGCGGCGGCGTGGCGCGGTTCGACCTCGTCGCCTCGCTCGGCCTTGCCACCGACTACGACTTCGGCTTCGCCGGCAGCCTGACCTTGCTGACGCTGAATACCGGCAGCGGCGCCGACGCCGTCGCCATCAACCCGCTGACCGGCCCGACCACGGTGACGGTGAACACCAACGCCGGCGGCGACACGGTGACCGTCTCGAACACGACGGCCGGCAGCACGCTGGTTGTGAACGCCGGTAACGACGCCGACACGGTGAGCGTGACCACGATCGGCAACGACGCGACGCTTACGGTGTCCGGCGGGGCCGGGGCCGACGTGCTGATGCTGTCGGCCACTGGGACAGGGGCCACGGGCTCCGTCACCCTGTCCGGCGGGAGCGAGAACGACACCATCGCGGTGATGGGCGGCGGCCTCGGCCGGGATGTCACCGCGACCGGCGACGCCGGCTCCGACACGCTCAACTTCTACGCCCCGGGCAGCGCGACCACCACGACGACGGGCACGGCGACCACGGCCGGCGGGACGATCAGCGTGACGGGCTCGGCCAACATCGTGACGCATTACACGATGGAAACCCGCACCGCGATCGCCGCCGCGACGGTGACCGTCGCGCCGCGGACGATCGCCGAGGGGGTGGCGGTGACGCTGTCTGCGACCGTCACCGCGCCATCTGGCGCCACGATCCAAAGCGTGCTGTGGGACCTGGATGGCGACGGGGTCTTCGGCGACGCGACCGGCACCGCCCCGACCGTGTCGTGGACCACGCTGGCCGCGCTCGGCCTCGGCGACAGCGGCGCGTACACCGTCGCCGTGCAGGTGGTGACGCGGCCCAGCGTCGGGGCGGACATCACCGCCGTCACGCCGGGCACCCTCACCGTCACCGACGTGGCCCCGACCGCATTGATTTCCGCCCCGGTGGCGACCGCGACGGCCACGCTGCCGTTCACGCTGAACCTCTCGGCCACCGACCCGAGCACATCGGACACGATTACCCGGTGGGTGGTGAGCTGGGGCGACGGCACGACCGACACGTACACCGCCGCCGCCCCGAGCGTGACGCACGTGTACGCCTACCGCGGCAGCTACTCCGTCACCGCCAACGCCTACGACGACGTGGAAAACACGTCCGACGCCGCCCCCACGCGGACGCAGACCGTGAACGACCACACGCTCACCGCGACCGGCAGCGGCGCGGCGGTCGAGGGCTCGCCGTACACACTCGACCTCAACGCCATCGGCGCCGCCGTCACCGGCTGGGCCGTGGATTGGACCGACAGCGGGGTTTACACGAGCTACGCGGCGAACGTGCGCACCGCGTCGCACGTCTACCCGGCGAACGGCACGTTCACGCCGCGGGTGCGGGTCACGGCCTACGCCACCGGCAGCTCGGGCGACACGACCGAGGTCAACTTCTCCGCCAACGCCGTGGCGGTCGCCGAGGCCGCCCCGACGGCGGCGATCGCCGGGCCGAACAGCGTCGCCGAGCACGCCACTTACACGCTCACCCTCACCGGCGCCGCTGTCGGCAGCAACGACACCATTGCCGGCTGGACGATCAACTGGGGCGACGGCTCGGCACCGCAGGCCGTCGGCAATGTCGCCGCCGCGACCCACGTGTACGCCGTCGAGGGCCAGTACACGATCAGCGCGACCGCGACCGAGAACAGTGGCGCGGCCACGCCCGCCACCGTCGTCGCCGTGGCGGTCACGAACATCGCCCCGACCGTCGTCCTCACGCCGGAAACCGTCGCGCTCGGCGAAGGCGAATCGTTCACGCTCATCTCCACCGTAACGGCGAGCAGCGCGGGGGCGGACGACCTCGTCTCGGCCCTCGTCATCGACTGGGGCGACGGCACCGCGGCGACGACGGTGACGAACCCGGCGACCAACTCGTCGGCCCACGTCTACGCCCTGCCGGGCCGCTTCACGGTGACGGTCCAGACCGTGACCCCGAGCGGCACCGTGCTCGCCGGCGACACCGTCCTCGTCACCGTTGCCGACGTCGCGCCGACCGTGTCGATCGCCGCCGGCCCCGCAGTCGCGGAGGGCGCCGCCTTCACGCTGACGCTGACGAACGTGGTGCAGCCGGCCGACCCGATCCTCGGCTGGAACGTCGTCTGGGGCGACGGGGTCACACAGTTCGTGAGCGGCGACCCGGACACCGCCACGCACGTATACGCCGACGACGGCGCGTACACCGTGTCGGCCGCGCTCGTCACGCAGTCGGGCGCGTACCTGACGAACAGTGGCACCGCGACGATCACCGCGGTCGCCCCGGTCGTGACCGTGACCGGCCCGGGGGCCGTGGACGAGGGCACGCCGGTCGTCCTCTCCGCGTCCGCCGTCACCCGCGGCACCGGCCGCGTCGTGTCGTGGCTGGTGGACTGGCAGGACGGCACGGTGGAGACGTACAGCGAGGGGAACGGCACGTTCAGCCACGCCTACGCGAACGGCAGCGCCACCTACGGCGTCCGCGTCACCGCGACCGACGACTCCGGCGCCGTGTCGGCGATGGTGACCCGGATCGTCACCGTGACCGACGTGGCGCCGACGGTCGTGCTGCTGGCCGGCCCGCCGGTGACGGAAGGGGACGTGTACACGATCACCGTGCGTGTCGAAGACCCCGGCGCGGCCGACGTGACCACGCAGCTGCTCCTGACGTGGGGCGACGGCACCACGCAATCGGTGGCGTTCAACCCCGTGCTGAACCCCGACACCGGCGAGCGGGAGGCGACGTACACGCACACCTACGCCGCGGGCGGCAGCTACACGATCACCGCCGCGGCCGCGGCGCCCGTCGCCTCGGCGGCGGCATCGGCGGCGGTCACGATCCTCGCCGAACCCCCGGCGGTCGCGGCGAGCGGCACCGTGGTCGGCGCCGCGCCCGGGTTCGAGGCGCGGGTCAACGAGGACGACAGCGTATCGTTCTCGCTCCAGCTCCAGTACACGGCGCGGACGCCGTCGCTCACCCAGTGGGTGATCAACTGGGGCGACGGGTCGGAGGAGCAGATCGTGACGACGTCGGCGGCGACGGTCACGGTGCCGCACACGTTCCAGGTGGCGAACCCGGGCGAGCGCATCATCCGGGCCGTCGCCTTCGACGCCGCCGGCACCCACGACGTGGGCTTCGTGTACCGCGTGAACGACCGCCCGGTCATCAGCCCGGGGACGTTCACCGCCCCGCCGTTCAACGAGGACACGTCCTACACCGGTACCGTGACCATCGCCGACACCGACGACACCGCCCACGCCTACACCCTGTTCCTCGCGCCGACGAAGGGCACGGTGACGTTCGACGCCGCGGCCCGCACGTACACGTACACGCCGAACGCGAACGCGACCGGCACCGACACGTTCCGGTACTCCGTGTCGGACGGCACGTCCACGTCGGGCGTCGTCCGGGTGAACCTGTCGATCACCGCGTTGAACGACGCGCCGGTCGCCGCCGCCGACACGGCGACGACGCTCGAAGACACGCCCGTGACGATCGCCGTGCGCGGTAACGACACCGACGTGGAGGGCGACACCCTGACGATTGCGGCGGTGTCCGCGCCGTCGAGCGGGACGGCCGTGATCGACAACGGCGCGATCACCTACACCTCGGCGGCGAACTTCAACGGCACCGCGACGTTCACGTACACCGTGACCGACGGGAACGGCGGCACCGCGACCGCGACCGTGACCGTCACCGTGACCGCGGTGAACGACGCCCCGACGCTCGCCGCGCTCGGCGACCGCACCGTGCTGGAAGACGCCGGCGCGCAGACGGTGGCCCTGGCCGGCATCACCGCCGGCCCGGCGAACGAGGCCGCTCAGTCGCTGACGGTGTCGGCCACGAGCAGCAACCCGGCGCTCATCCCGCACCCGGTCGTGTCCGGGTACAACGCGACGACCGGCACGGCGGACCTCACGTTCGCCCCGGCGGCGAACGCGAGCGGCACCGCGACGATCACCGTGACCGTGACCGACGACGGCGACACGGCCGACGGCGGCGTGAACGTGTTCACACGCACGTTCCTCGTCACCGTCACGCCCGTCAACGACGCCCCGACAGCCGCGGCCGGCACGCTGGCCGTAACCGAGGACACCGCCGCGACCGGCCAGCTGGTCGCCGCCGACATCGACAGCGCGACGCTCATCTACGAGATCGTGACAGCCCCGACGCGCGGCTTGGTGACGCTAGACGGCAGCACCGGGGCGTTCACCTACACCCCGAACGCGAACGACAACGGCGCCGACTCGTTCACCTTCCGCGCCAGCGACAGCGCGCTCAACAGCAACACGGCCGCGGTGAGCGTCAGCATCGCCGCGGTGAACGATGCGCCGGTCGCGGCCGGCGACGCCTACACGACGCCACGCGGCGTCGCCCTCACCGTCGCCGCCCCCGGCGTCCTCGGCAACGACACCGACGTGGACTCGCCGACGCCCACGGTCGTCGGCATCACGCAGCCCGCGTCGGGCACGGTCGCCCTCACCGCCGACGGCGGCCTCGTCTACACCCCCACCGACACGTTCACCGGGCCGGCGACGTTCACCTACACCGTCGCCGACGCCGCCGGCGCCACGGCCACCGCCACCGTCGTCATCACGGTGCTGACGCGCTACGAGGTTCTCGTGGGCGGCGGCGCGGCGGCGCTCGCCGAAGGGGAAACGGCCACGTTCACCAGCACCGTCATCGACGCCGCCGCGGCCGTCACCTACGCCTGGACCGCCACCCGCGCCGGCGCCTCCGCCCCGGAAAGCACCGGCAGCGGCGCGGCCTTCGCCTTCACCCCGGCCAACAACGGCGCCTACACGGTCGCCCTCACGGCCACCGACGGCACCTCCACCGCGACCGTCGTGCGCTCGGTCACGGTGTCGAACGTCGCCCCCACCGTCGCCGCGGCCGGGAACGTCACGGTGAACGAAGGCAGCATCGCGGCCAACATCGGCACCTGGGCCGACCCCAGCACCGACACCGTCGTCGTCACCGCGTCCGTCGGCACCGTCACGACGAACGCGAATGGTACGTGGTCGTGGGCGCTGGCCGTCGGCGACGGGCCGCAGCCGACGCAGACTGTCACCGTCACCGCGACCGACAGCGACGGCGCCGCGACCACGACGACGTTCACCTACACCATCGTGAACGTCGCCCCGACCGCGGCGGTGAGCGGCCCGGCGGTCGGGACCGTCGGCACGTCGCACACGTTCACCCTCACGGCCGCCGACCCCAGCGCCGCCGACCAGGCCGCCGGCTTCACCTTCGCCATCGACTGGGACGGCGACGGCGTCACCGACCAGACCGTGACCGGCCCGAGCGGCACCACCGTCGCCCACAGCTTCGCCGACGACGACGCCTACGACGTGATCGTCACCGCCACCGACCGCGACGGCGTCACGAGCGCCGCGGCCACGCACACCATCGACATCACCGACGGCGGCACCGGCGGCGGCGCGGGCACGGCCGTGATCGACGCGGCCGGCAACCTGGTCGTCACCGGCACGAGCGGGAACGACGAAATCCGCGTGCGGCACACGGCGATTCCCGGCCAGGTGCGGGTGCGCATCAACCGCCAGGCGGTCGGCACGTTCCCGCTCGCGGCCGGGCGGGTCGTCGAGGTGTACGGGCTCGACGGGAACGACCGCATCACCGGCGGCGGCGGGAACGACGCCCTCGTCGGCGGCGACGGCGACGACAAGGTCTACGCCCGCTTCGGCAACGACGTGGCGTACGGCAACGCCGGCAACGACGAGCTGCGCGGCGGCCACGGGTGTGATACCCTGTACGGCGGCGACGGCGACGACGACCTCCGCGGCGGCGGCGGCAGCGACTTCCTCGACGGCGGCGCGGGCAACGACGACCTGACGGCCGGCACCGGCGGCGACACCCTCCGCGGCGGCGACGGCGACGACGACCTCCGCGGCGGCGCCGGCTGCGACTGGATTACTGGCGGCGCCGGCGACGACCGCATCCGCGGCGGCGACGGCAACGACATCCTGCTCGGCGAGGCCGGCAACGACCTGATCCTCGGCGGCGACGGCCGCGACCTGATGATCGGCGGCACCGGCGCCGACCGCATCGAGGGCAACGCCGAAGAGGACATCCTCATCGCCGGCACCACGAGCTTCGACCAGAACGGCGTCGCCCTGCTGGCGATCCAGGCGGCGTGGACGGCCGACCTGTCCTACGCGGCCCGGGTGGCGAGCCTGACGACCGGCTCGGGGCTCGCCAACGGCTACCGGCTGATCGGCGACGACGGCGCGACGCAGACCGTGTTCACCGACGACTCCGCCGACACGCTCGCCGGCGGCAGCGGGATCGACTGGTTCTTCGCCAACCTGTCGGCCGACAACGGCGGCGTGCTGGACCACGTGTCCGACAAGAAGGCGAACGAGCTGTGGTCAGACACCGACTTCTGACCCGGGTACCGCGAACGACTCGCCGTCGTGGGGCCGGTTTCCAACCGGCCTGGTTTTCCGGCCGGTTGGAAACCGGCCCCACGACGGCGGGCGGAAGCCCGTTCTCGGAAACCGTATGACTCGGCCCGGCCGCGGGAGGGCGGCGACGCCATGACCGAGGAAGCGATCTTCGCCGACGCGCTGGCCCTGGCGGACGCCGACCGGGCCGCGTACCTCGACCGCGCGTGTGGCGCTGACACCGCCCTGCGCGGCGAGGTCGAAGCGCTTCTCGCGGCGCACGCCGAGGACAACCCGTTCGACACGCCGGCCGTGGAACTCGCCGCCACGAGCGTCCGCGGCTGGGTCGCCGCCGCCTCCACACCGCCGCCCGCCGACACCACGCTCGACGGCCGCTACCAGCTCGGTGACGTACTCGGCGAAGGCGGCATGGGCACCGTCTACCGGGCCGAGCAGTTCGACCCCGTTCGCCGCACCGTCGCCGTGAAGCTGATTCGCCCCGGGCTCGACTCGGCCCGCGTGCTCGCGCGGTTCCAGGCCGAGCGGCAGGCGCTGGCGGTCATGGATCACCCCGGCATCGCCCGCGTCCTCGACGCCGGTTCCCTCCCCGGCGGGCGGCCGTACTTCGTCATGGAGTACGTCGCCGGCCGGCCGCTCACCGAGTACTGCGACGCCCACAAGCTCACCCTGCCGGCCCGGCTCGCGCTGTTCGTGCAGGTGTGCCAGGCGGTGCAGCATGCGCACCAGAAGGGTGTCATTCACCGCGACCTGAAGCCCGGCAACGTGCTCGTGACGGACGGCGACGGCGGCCCGGCGTGCAAGGTCATCGACTTCGGACTGGCAAAGGCGCTGTCGGCCGGGGTGCTGCCGAACGTCACGTCCGAGCTCGGTTCCGCCGCGGCCGGCACCCCGCTGTACATGGCCCCCGAGCAGACCGACCCGGGCGCCGACATCGACACCCGCGCCGACGTGTACTCGCTCGGCGTGATCCTCTACGAACTGCTGACCGGCACCACGCCCATCCCCGACGACGCGGCCCGGCGGATGAGCGCCGACGAGCTGGCCCGCGCCATCCGCGACACCGATCCGCCGCCGCCGGCCGCGCGGGTCGCCGAGACGCGCGGCGGCGAGCCGGCCCGGTGGGCACGGCTCCTCCGCGGCGACCTCGGCTGGGTCACGATGAAGTGCCTGGAAAAGGACCGCAACCGCCGCTACGCCACGGCCAACGCCGTGTGCCTGGACGTGCAGCGGTTCCTCGCCCACGAGCCGGTTCTCGCCGGGCCGGTGAGTCGGTGGTACCGGGCGGGCAAGTTCGTGCGCCGCAACCGCGCCGGGGTCGTCGCCGCGGGCGTGGTGGTCGCCGCGCTCGTGGCCGGGCTGGTCGGCACGACGGTCGGCCTCCGCGACGCCGAGCGGCAGGAGGGCATCGCCCGCGGCGAGGAGTCAAAGGCGAAGGCCGCGACCGCCGCCGAGCAGGCCGCCACCGCCGCCGCCCGCGCCCAGGTCGCGCTGCTGGAGAAGGACTACACCCTGTTCACGGCGCTGTTCGCCGACCTCGACGCGAGCACCGTCCGGGCCGACGGCGAGCCGCTGCAGGCGGTCCTCGCCCGCCGCCTCGCCGACACCGCCAAGCACTTCGACGGCAACGCCGTGGGCGACCCGCTGACCGTCGCCGGGATGCGGTTCCGCCTCGGCGAGTGCCTGGCGGGGCTCGGCTACCCGCACGAGGCGATCCCGCTGTTCGAGAAGTGCGCGACGGCGTACAACCGGCACCTCGGCTCCACCAACCCGCGCACGTTCGACGCCCAGGACCGCCTCGCCGGAGCCTTGCAGCGGGCGCGGCGGGGCGGCGAGGCCATCAACCTGTACGCCGACATCCTGGCCCGGAAGACCGCCGCGTTCGGGCCGATCGACCCGTCCACGCTCCGCAGCCGGCACTCCCACGCCGTCTGCCTTCTCAACGTCGGTCGCGTTCCCCAGGCCATGCCGCTGCTGGCGGACACACTCGACGCGATGCGGACGCACCTCGGCCCGGACGACCCGGCCACGGTCGATTGCATGGCGAGCGCGGCCGCCTGCTACCGGTACGCGGGCAAGACGGACCTCGCCCTCCCGCTGCTGATCGAAACGCTCGACCGGCGGCGGGCGCGGCTGCCCGCCGACCACCTGGACGTGCTAAACAGCCAGCACCACCTGGCCGCCGTCTACGAGAACACCAACGACCCGGAGCGCGCCCGGCCGCTGTTCGAGCAGGCGTACCTCGGCCGCAAGGCGAAGCTCGGGCAGTCCCACCCGCGCACCCTCGACAGCCACGAGTGCTTCGCCCGCACGCTGCTCACATCCGGCCGGCCGACGCCCGCGATCGAGGAGTACGCCAAGCTGGTGGCGGCGTACCGCACCGTCCCGCGGCCGTCCGAATTCAAGTTCGCCGAAGTCCTCGTCACCGTGTCGTCGGCGCTGGCGTTGAACGGCCAGGTGCTCGCCGCCGAGTCGTACCTGGAAGAGGCCCATGCAATCGACCGGAAGCTCTACCCGATGGCGTGGCGCGAGGCGCGCACGCGTTCCCTGCTCGGCTGGCTCCGCTTCCAGCAGGGGAAGCAGGCGGAGGGCGAATCGCTGCTGCTCGCGGCGTTCCGCGACCTGACGGCGCGGGAACCGAAGCGTGACCCGGGCGACGCCCTGAGCCGGCGGCACGCGAACAACGTCGAAGCGCACGTCGTCCGCTGGCTCGTCGAGGTGTACCGCGCGACCGACCGGCCGGCGGAGGTGGCGAAATGGGAGGCGGTGTTAGCCAAATATCGAGAAGCCGGCGTAAACTGACGGCATGGCGGCCCCCCACGCCCTCCTCACCCAGGTGTACGACGAGTTGCGGAAGCTCGCCGCCGACCGGCTCGCCGGCGAGCGGCCGGGGCTGACGCTCAGCGCCACCGCTCTCGTCCACGAGGCGTACCTGCGGATCGGCGCGGGGCAGCTGTTCGAGAACCGCGGGCACTTCTTCGCCGCCGCGGCCGAGGCGATGCGCCGCATCCTGATCGAGGCCGCCCGCCGCCGCCAGGCCGCGAAGCGCGGCGGCGACCGCGTCCGCGAGCACCGCGACCTCGACACCATCAGCCCGCCGGAGGACGACGAGCGGCTGCTCGCCATGCAAGACGCACTCGCCCGGTTCGAGGCCCATGACCCGGAGAAGGCGGAGGTGGTGAAGCTGCGATACTTCGTCGGCCTGTCGAACGGCGAGGTGGCCGAGCTGCTGGGCGTGTCGCTGAGCACAGTCGAGCGGCACTGGGCGTTCGCCCGCGCCTGGTTGAAGCGTGCGATGACCCCCTCGATGTAGCGGCCAGGCGGCGCGCCGCCTCACGACAGATTACACGGGCATACACCAAAACTGGGAGCCGGATCTTCGTAACGTCGTTTCCCAATCCCCCACCAACGCTCACGAACTCCTATTCTCTCGCCTTCGCTCAACAGCGAGAGAATTCGCAACCCCCGACGCCGCAAATGCCCGAGACGAAATCTCGCGTCGATCTCGCGCGCGAACCCCCTTGGAACGCCGGTTGTAACCTGTTCGGTCAGGGGAGCTCGAAGTACGGCTGCGAACTTGCGCAGCCCGATCAGTTATCACCGACGCCCCGGGGAGAGACGCCCCGGGGTGTTCGCGTTTCACGCCCTTATTTCGCAAGGGTTTGGGGATTGCGGCACGCGAGGGCAGGTCTTAGACCGCGTGGTCGGTTGGTGGGACGAGGAGTGTGGGTGTGGACGTTTGGGGGGTCGGAGAGGCCGAAAGCCTCTCTATCTCTTGAGAAACCGAGCGGTCAGTTCACAGCTTTGAGGCTTCAGTTAACAGCCCCGGAGGGGCGAACCGCACGATCGCCTTGAAAAATAGGTGTCTCGCGCCTGTTAACTCGCGGGCTGGTCGTCGAGGGTAAGATCGTTCCGATAACCTCCTCGGAACCGCCCGATGACATTAGGGCGATTAACATGACATTGTCTCTGCCGCGAGACTACTGACATCCCGTAGTGTCCCCCCAGAACCGTCTGGGGGCAGGTGACCCGCAGCGGATCGCGAGTTCAGTCCGGGCTCGGGGCCCACGCGCACGTCGAAGCCGTCGAGATTCTTCGCGGCGGCAGTGGTCTGGATACTGTCGCGGCCGTTGATGCCGGCGACGGGAGGTGCCGACGACCCCGCCGCCGCTACCGGGTCCGGCTGCGGGCGACTTGCTGCACGGCGGCGACGTCCGACCAGAACCCCTCCCACGCGTCGCGCTCGGCGGCCTCGAGGTACAGGATCAGGCCGCCCGGGTCGCGAAGGTCGCTCAGCGCCGGGTCGTGCTGCCAGCGCGCGAGCACACCGGCAGCAATCGCCGCGTCGGCGGGTGCGGCCGTCGTCAGGCCCTTCGCCGTCGCCGCGAGTTCGGCCCGGAGCCGGGCGAGGGCGGTGTCCCGGTGCCGTCGGCGGTCGGCCTCGCCGAGCCCGGCCGCGTCGCCCCGCCCGGCCCCGGCCTGGGCGGACGCGCGTGCGGACTGGTGGAACTCCACCCGCTCCGGCCGCAGCAGGTCGACCGCGACGGCATGGTCGAACAACTGGGACGCGGCGTGCGGCATGCCTTTCAGCCGACACAACACGGCGAGGTCGAGCAGGTCGTCCCCGGCCGGTACACCCTTCTTCACCACGAATTCCGCCAGGGCCGGTTCCAGCGACAGCAGTCGCCGACACCGGCGCTCGGCGGCGGCGTCCCCGGCGGTCTCGAAGTGGTCCTCCGCGTCGGCGAGTTGTCCCGATTCCAGGAGCGCGCGGCCGGCGCTCCGGTGAGCGGCGACGTCGGCCCGACCCCGGTCGATGAGCGGCGCGAGTACCGCGTGCGCCTCCGCCGGCCGGCCCAGGTCGGTCAGCAGGTCGGCGAGCCGCGGCAGTGTCTCGGCTTGAAACCGATCGGAGAGGTCCACGGCCGACGCGCGGTAGGCCGCGAGTGCCTGCTCGGGGTCCACGTCGCGGAGACAGTCTCCGAGGAGCCGGTGGTAGTGCCCCGTCTGCGGCTGGAGGGCGATTGCCCGCCGGGCCTCGTCCGCGGCCGCGTGCTTCCGCCCGGCCTTGTTCCAGGACCATGCCCGGTACGAGTGGCCGCGGGCGGCGGCCGCGGCGGCGGCCTCCAGGTTCCCCGCGTCGTCGAACCGTCGGGCGTCGGTGATGAGGGCGTTCCCGAGGTCGAGACTGAGTTGGCGGTAATCCAGTCCGGTGGTCGGCGGGGCCGCCATCGCCTTCTCGAACGCCGCGACCGCGTCCGGCAGTCGCCCGGTCTGGACCTGGCTCACGCCCAACAAATGCCGGGCCACCGCGTCCCGGGGCTTCGCGTCGAGCCACGGCTCGAGCAGGTCGAGGGCGTCGCGGTGTCGGCCGCGCTCCTGGTACAACCGCACCCGCCGATGGAAGGCGGGGGCGTGGCCCGGGCCGGCCTCCGTCAGCAGCGCGAACGCCTCGTCGAGCTTCCCCTCGCGGGCGAGCAGCACCGCCAGTTTGTCGCGGGCCTCGAACCGGTCCGGGTCGAGCTTGAGGGTTTCGCGGAACGCGTCGGCGGCCGTGGCGTCCCCCGCTTCGAGGAGCGAATCGCCGAGGTTCTCGCGGATGGTCGCGTCGGACGGGTTCAGTTCGACCGCCCGGCGGTAGGCCGCCGCCGCGGCCGCGTACTGCCGGAGGTGGTCGTGAATACGCCCCAGTTGGTTGTGGAGAACCGCCGCCCGCGGCCCCAGCTTCGGGCCGACGCGGATCGCCTCGCGGATCGCGACCAGCGCCTCGTCGTACCGATTCTCGGACCGAAGCAACGTCGCCAACTGCCACCACAGCCCCGCGTCGTGCGGCGCCAGCTCGACGGCCGCGCGGTACAACTCGACGGCTTCCGCCTTCCGGCCGTCGGCGGAGGTGGCCGCCGCGAGGGCGGCCCGGCCGAGCGGCTGTCCGGGTTGCAGCCGCACCGCCGTTCGCGCGGCGGCGAGGGCGTCGGGCGTGCGGCCGAGGGCGAGCAGCGCGTGCGCCAGGTTCGCATACGTCTGGGCCGTCGGCTTCAGCCGAACCGCCTCGCGGTGCGCGACCTCGGCGCCCGCGGGGTCGCCCTTCTACGCGAGCGCGTTGCCCAGGCTGCTGAAGTACGCACCGATCTCGGGCCGGATGCGGACGGCCTCGCGGCACGCGGCGACGGCGTCGTCGTACCGACCGATCATGGTGCAGATGCTGCCGTGGGCCTCGTGGACGAACGCCGACTGCGGCCGCTGCGCCACGGCCCGGCGGCTCTCCTCCAGCGCCTCGTCGTGTCGGCCGGCGACGACCAGGAAGATCGCCAGCTTCACCCGAACGTAAACCAGGCCGGGCTGGTCGGTGAGAACCCCGCGGTACGCGGCCTCGGCGTCGTCGTAGTCGCCGGTGAACGACATGGCGTCGGCGAGGCGGACGCGGGCGGTGATGCCGCGCGGCTGGCCCACCAGGGCGGCGTTAAAGAACCGCGTCGCCTCGGCCATCCGCGGCGCGTCGGTGCCGCCGACGAACGCCAGGTACTCGCCGAGTCTGGTGTTCACCCAGTAGTCGTCGGGGTGCTCCCGCTGGACCCGCCTCAGCACGGCGACGGCCGGGCGCACCCGGTGGTCCTGAAACAGGGCGTCGGCGAGCATGAGCACCGCCGGTACCGGCAGCTTCACCACGGCGGGGGTGGCGGCGATGGTCTCCTGAGCGGCGCCGTCGTCGCGGGCGATCGCGTCGCAGAACTGGTCCGTCGCCGCGCCCGGAACGGCCGACCGCGCGACCCGGAGGAGCTTGTCCCGCAAGGGGCCGGCGTCGGTCAGCCGGAGCCAATCGAACAGGGCAGCCACCAGCTGGGTCCGGATCCGGCGGCCGCCGACGGCCGCGACGACCGCGTCCGCGGACATCGCCTCGACGTCGATGCCGTAGTCGCGGAAGACCTGCGCGTACCGCCGGGCCCCGGGCGCCCGGTTGGACACGATCCCGTCCTCGTTGCCGTGGGTGGCGAGGTGCCGGTCCATGCCGTCGTCGTCGAGCACGTCGGTGGTGACGTACCGGACGGCGTGCAGCGTCTCGATCATCGCCCGGTCGCGGCTCGTCGCTTCGGCCTCGCCGCGGAGCCGAGGGAGAAGGTCGTCCACCTCCTGGCGCGTCTGGGGGTCGGGCTCGCCGGCGGTGGCCGCCTGGTCGGCCTGCTCGGCCGCGGCCAGGGCGGCCCGGCGCAGCGTCTCGGCCTCCCGCCACCGGGCCAGGTCGGTGAGCGGCACCGCGGCCGCCTGTTCGTCGAGGAGTCGGGCCTTCCCGAGCGCCTCGCTCGCCTGCTGCACGGTCTGGGTCTGCCGCGTGCGCCGCTGCTGTTGCAGGCGGTTCCACACGACGCCGGCGGTCGCCCCCGCCGCCAACACGACCGCCGCCAGCGCGACCGTCAGGCGCCGCTTTCCGCGCTCGGCCCGGGCGCGGACCTGGGCGGCGGCCCGATCGATCTCGGCCGCCTTCAGCCGGTCCGCGACGCCGGTCTGGTACGCGGTGACCGCGGCCGCGACGGCCGCCGCGTCGCGGGGGCGGCCGGCCGGCTCGGGGTCCAGACACGCCAGCGCGAGGCGGATCAACTCCGGGTCGGCCCCGCACGCGCTCAGCCGCTCACGGGCCTCCGCCAGGTCGGCGCCGCGGGCCATCTCGATCACCGCGGCGCCGGACGTGCCGCGGTACGGTGCGTGACCGGTCAGCACCTTGCACAGAATCGCCCCGAGACCGAACACGTCGGCCCGCTCGTCCAGCTCGTCGTGCGCGCCGCGGGCCTGCTCCGGGGGCATGTACGCCGGCGTCCCAACTGCCTGCCCGGCCATCGTGAGGAACGTGTCGCCGGACTCGGACGCACGGTCCTCAGCCGCGGCATCCTCGCCCCGGGCACCCACCTCCTTGGCGAGCCCCCAGTCCATGACCTGCACCTCGCCGAACGCCCCCACCATGACGTTCGCCGGCTTCAGGTCGCGGTGGACGATCCGCAGGGAGTGTGCGTACCCGACCGTCTGGCAGACCTGCCCGAAGACGGTGACGAACCGGGGGAGGTCGTGGAGCGGGTCCGCGCGGTCTTTCAGGTGGGCGTCGAGGGTGCGCCCCTCGATCAGCTTCATCGTGAAGTACGGCCGGCCGTCGTCGAGCGAGCCCTGCTCGTGGACCGGCGGCACTCCCGGGTGCTGGAGGCGGCCGGTGAGCCGGGCCTCGGCGAGGAAGCGGCGGGCGAGGTCGGGGTGGTCGGCCGGGCGGGCGAGGAGCACCTTCACGGCGAGCGCGCGGTCGAAGAACGGGTCACGCCCCCGGAGCACGACCCCCATCCCGCCGCGCCCGATCTCGCCGACCAACCGGCACTGACCCGCGTGCGGCGGGAACCCGGCCGGGGGGGCCGTCGTCTCGGGGTCGGTGTCGTGGTAGTCGCCCGTCGTCTCGGCCGACGGGGACGGGCCACTCCGCGGGGGAGACGCGACGGTCTTTCCGTCGGTGTCGGGGGCTTCGGAACTTGCCACCGGAACCCTTCGAAACGGGGGCGGGGACACGCGAGCGGAACCAGGCTCGCGGGGGGCAGGTGGGGCTGAGTCTGATTTTTGCCTACGCAGAGGGACTCTGCAAGTGTGTGGTACACCGCGGCGCGCGTTCGGGTCGGACCCGTCGGCTGATGACCATCCGGCTGGCACTTCGGGTCGGAAGGTCGCGGGTCGCCGGTCGCCTGCGCGGCGCTGCCGGACCAATCCCCGAACTCGTCCGGGGTGGCGGTGCCGCCGATTTGTCGCGGAAGAAAACGAAGCGACTCGTGTTGTTGACGATGTCCCTGAACCGGGCGGCCATGAAGGCCGGATCGGGCCGCATTCACCCGACGTACACCCCGTCGGCCAGCACCCCCCCGCCGAGCACGTCGAGGTCGGTCGCGGGCGGCTCGCCGCCGCCGGCGAAGTCCTTGCCGTGGTACAGCCGCACCCGGCCCGGCCGGCCCGCGCCGCTCCCGACGGCCACGTCCGCCTTCGCGTCGCCGTCGGCGTTGGTGACGGCCACCCGCGCCCCGCCCCGGTCGCTCAGGTCGCCGGCGACGAAGAAGTTCGCCACCGGCGCGGCCTGGGCCGCGGCCACCTGGCCGGCGGCCACGAGCGCCCCACTCAGGATGAACACCCGCGGGGCGCCGCCGGGGCCGCCGCCGAACGCCAGGTCCGCGTATCCGTCGCCGGTCACGTCCCCGGCCGCCACGAACGACCCGTTTCGCAGACTCACCGCGTCCGCGCCCGGGAACGCGAAGAAGTCGTTGACGAGCCGGGCGGGGGCGCCGGCGAGCACGCTCTGGCCGGTGAAGATGGCCGTCCGCGGGCCGCCGCCGAACCCGGCCGCCACCACCACGTCCGGCACCCCGTCGCCGTTCACGTCGCCGAGTGCCGCGCGGGCGCCGCCGCGGAAGTTGGCGTCGTCGATGCCGAAGAAGTTGGCCCGCCGGGTGGCGGTCCCGTCCGGGGTGAGCGAGTAGACGGTGACCCGCGGCCCGCCGCCCTCGTCCGGGGTGACGACGAACTCGGCCCGGCCGTCGGCGTCCAGATCGCCGGCCGCCGCGTACCCGCCGCCGAGGAAGTCGCCGCCGAACGGGTCGAACGGGGCGAGGAGGACGCGCCCGTCGGCACCGGAGAGGACGGCCAGCCGGAGTGCCGTCCGCGGGCCGGTGACGGCCACCACGTCCGCCACCCCGTCGCCGTCCACGTCGGCGGCGGCCGTGCGGGTGGGCGTGCCGGTGTTCCCGAACGGCGAGAGGGTAAGGGTCGTGCCGGCGGCCGTGACCAGCCGGACCGACCCGTCGGCCCCCCCGCCCACCGCAACCGGCCGGACCGGGCCGAGGCCGGATGCCTCGACGGTGACCGCGACGGTGGCCGTGGCCGTCCCGCCGTTCCCGTCGGACGCGGTGTACGTGAACGTGGCGGTGCCGACGAATCCGGGCGCCGGGGTGAACAACACCCCGCCCCCGCCCGGGGCGACCGCGGCCGTCCCCCCGGTCGCCGGCTGACTCACGGCCGTCACGGTCAGCGTCTCGCCCGCGTCCGGGGCGAACGAGTCGTTGGCCAGCACGGAGAGCGTCGCAGAACCCGTGGCGGGCACTCGGTAGGCGTCGGGGACCGTGACCGGCGGGTCGTTGACCGGGATGACGGTCACCGTCACCGTTCCCGTGGCCACCCCGCCGTTCCCGTCCGACAGGACGTAGGTGAACGAGTCCGAACCGTTGTAGTCCGCCGCCGGGGCGTACTTCACCACCCCGCCGACGAGCGTCACGGCGCCGTGCGCCGGCTGGGTGACGGACGCCACGCTGAGCGTCTGCCGGGTCGTCCTCGGCGACGGCAACCGCGTCGGCGTTGGCGACGGGGCTGTCGTTCATCGGGGTGATGACGACCGTGACGGTGCCGATTGCCGCACGCCCGTTCCCGTCGATCAAGGTGTAGGAGAATGAGTCCGGGCCGAAGTAGTCGGCCGCCGGGGCGTACATCACCACCCCGCCGACGAGCGTCACGGTGCCGTGCGCCGGTTGGCCCGCCGCGGCCACGCTCACCGTCTCCCCGGCGTCCGGCCCCGGGCCGTCGTTGGCCAGCACGTCCACGACCGTCGCCGGGTCGTCCTCGGCGACGGTCAGCGTGTCCGCCCCGGCCACCGGCGGGTCGTTGACCGGGAGGACGGTCACCGTCACCGTTCCCGTGGCCATCCCGCCGTTCCCGTCCGACAGGACGTAGGTGAACGAGTCCGAACCGTTGTAGTCCGCCGCCGGGGCGTACTTCACCACCCCGCCGACGAGCGTCACGGCGCCGTGCGCCGGCTGGGTGACGGACGCCACGCTGAGCGTCT
>JBGAQM010000071.1:0-20416 GCA_044220735.1 Urbifossiella sp.
TCAGCCGGAACGACAACAGGATCAGCGGGACGTGCAGCAGGTACAGCCCGTAGCTGTACCCGCCGCCGACCGCGAGGCGGTTGGTCGCGCTCACGTCGGGGAGTTGCACCAGGAACCACAGCGTCAGCCCGGCCGCGACGCCGCGGAGCCACTGGTGCGGGTCGATGTCGGTGAACGGCACCCACAGCGCCGCGACGACCTGCAACCCGCACGCGACGGCAAATACCGGCCACCGCCAGCTTCGGCCGCGGCCGGCGAGCGAGTACGCCAGCACGCCCATCAAGAACGGGGCCACATACACCGACACCCACACCGTCTTCCACGACGGGATCGCCGAGCTGCCCATCCCCGGGGCCACCACCGACTTCACCGCCAGCACCGCCAGCCACGCCGCCGCGGCGTAGGGGATGCCGCGGACGCCGGCCCCGAGCCGGCAGGCGATCAGCCCGATCCACAGCACCACCTCGTAGATCAGCGTCCACTCCACGACGAGCGGGTACTGACCGAGTCGGACCTCGTTCGGCGGCGTCAGCAGCACCGTCTCGACGGACGGGTTCGGCTCCGCGAACGAGAGGTACGGCCCCGGCCACAGGCCGTACACGCACGCGGCGGTCACGGTTCCCATCGCCAGCCAGTAGCCGGGGTACAGGCGCACGGCGCGGTGCAGGAGAAACCGCCCCGGCGACGACGTCTGCAGGACGTGGGTGAGGACGAAGCCCGAAACGGCGAAGAACAGCGGCACGATCGCGGGGGCGATCCCGGGGAGTCGGAGCAGATTCCACCCGGGGCCGGTGACGCCGAACTCGCGCTCGGCGTACAGGCTCAGGTGGATGACGACGACACCGACGGCGGCGACGAGCCGGAGCACCTGGATGTTGTTGAAGCGCATGCCCCCCCCTGACGGGCGGGGAATAGCGACCCCGCGGCGTTGGGGGAAGGGGGAGTTGCCCCGCAGCACGCGGCGGGGCGTCAGTGGGCGTGGTGGTGGAGGAACTGCTGCATGTCGGTGCCGAACGTCTGGGCCAGCACCCCGGGCGTGAGGATCTCGTGCGGCGTGCCCTGGCACTGGATCGCGCCGTCGCGCAGGCACAGGACGTGGTGCGCGTAGCGGCTCACCATGCTCAGCTCGTGCGACACCAACAGCACCGTCACGCCCGTGGCGCGGTTCAACTCGGCGATCAGGTCGTAGAACTTTTGTTGGTCCTTGAAGTCGATCCCGGCCGCCGGCTCGTCCAGCAACAGCAACTCCGGCTGCGGCTCGAGTGCCAGCGCCAGCAAGACCCGCTGCAACTGCCCGCCCGACAACCCTTCCACGGGCGTGTCGATGTGTTCGGTCATGCCGACGCGGCCGAGCTGCGCCCGAATCTTGTCAGTCACCGCCTTGGGGACGCCGAGGAACAGCGGCCGGCGGCTCAGGGCCAGCGCCAGGAAGTCGCGGACCGTCAGCGGCAGGCGGGCGTCGAGGGCCAGCTTCTGCGGCACGTAGCCGATGTGCTGCGGCGTCGGGTGCGTGTGGTCGTGGCCGCAGTGGAAGCGGATGTCGCCGCGGCTCGGGTACTCGCGCACCAGCGCCCGCAGGAGGGTCGTCTTCCCCGACCCGTTCAGGCCGATGAGGGCGGTGATCTTGCCGCGGGCCAACTCGGCGTTGACGCCGACCAGCACCGGCCGGCCGCCGAGCGTCACCCGCAGGTCGCGGATGCTGACGAGCGGCCGAATCACTTCAGCTCCTTGGCCAGCGCGTCGAGGTTCGCCCGCATCCGCTCCTCGTACCACGCCGGCGTCAGCGCCTGAGGCATCACCGTTTCGAGCGGGTCGATCTCGACCAGTGCCGCGTCGGGCACCGCGTTGTCGCGCTTGAGTTCGTCGAGAATCGCCCTGGCCGACGTGTTCGCGGTGTACTGCGGCTCGACGGCCAGCAGCCGCACCTGCTTCTCGCGGCACAGCTTCACCAGGTCGCGCAGCTCCTCGGAATTCGGCTCCTGGCCGGGCTTCTTCTGGACGACGCCGCTCACCGTCAGGTCGAACGACCGGGCGAAGTACGACAGCGACTCGTGGAAGCTGATGAGCTTGCGGTCCTTCTTGCCGGCCAGCTTGTCGAGCCCATCCTTCTTGAGCGCCCGGAGCTTGCCGACGTACTCGGCGGCCCGCCGGTCGTAGTTCGCGGCGTGCCCGGGGTCGGCGGCCTTCAGCTCGTCGCGGATCACCTCGGTCATCCGAATCGCGTAGTCGGGGCTGAGCCAGACGTGCGGGTCGGTGCCGTGCTCGTGCGGGTGGTCGTGGCCGTGGTGGACGTGGTTGCACTGCCCTTCCAGCAGCTGGTCGGCGGGGAGCGTCGAGCCGAGGTCGATGACCTTGAGGCGGCCGTTGCCGCTCCCCTTCTTCACCCGCGCGGCGAGGTCGTTGTCGAGGTTGAGGCCGTTGATGAAGAACAGGTCGGCCTTGCGGGCGAGGCGGGCGTCGGTGTCGGTGGGGTTGAAGTCGTGCGGGCCGGTGGTGGTCATCATGTTCTTGACGACGGCGTCGTCGCCGGCCACGTTCGCAGCCCAGCAGTAGACCGGTGCGAAGGACACAACGACCTTCGGCCCCGGCCGGTCGGGCCACACGCTGTCACCGCCGCCACCGCAGCCGAGCGGCAGCAGGGCCGCGAGCAGAATCCCACCGCGCACGACGTTCATGGCACGCCCCCAGACCGGGGATAACTTCGTAAAACCGACACCGCCATGCTAGCGCGCCGGGGCGGGGAAAGCAAGCACTCCGTTGTGGGGCCGATTTCCAACCGACCGACTCACGCAAGGCCGGCTGGAAGCCGGCCCCACGTCAGGCCGTCAGCGCCACGCCGAGGTCGGTCGCGGTCTTCACGATCAACTCCCACGTGCCGTCGGGTATCGCGATTCCGTTCACCGAGCGCTCGGCCTTCGCGCCGCGCTCCGGGTCGCCGGGCAGGGTGATGGCCGCCACGCCGTCGGCGCGCGGGCAACTGCGGACGTACTCGGTCAGGCCGTCGGTCTGCTCCACGAAGTGCTCGGTGCCGCCGAAGTGGGCCGGGTCGAAGACGACGAACACGGCCGTGTTCCCCTGCCCCGCGATCGGGAACGCGGGGCTGCTGCACGGGCCGCCGGACAGGCCGCCGCACAGGAGGTCGAGCAGTAGGCCGAGGCCGAAGCCCTTGTACATTTGGGCGCCGCCGAACGGTAGGATGCTGCCGCGCGGGTCGGCGTACAGCACGCCGGGGTCTGTCGTCGGCTGGCCGGCGTTGTCCACGAGCCAGCCGGCGGGAGCCGCTTCCTTCTTCTGGAATTGCGACCGCACCTTCCCCTCGGCGACGGCGCTCGTGCCGAAGTCGAGCACTACCGGGTGGGCGGAGGTCGGCGCCCCGAGGCAGATCGGGTTCGTACTGATGCGCCCCTCCTTGCCGCCGGGCGGGGCGACGCGGCGGCCGGCGCCGTGCGAGTTCACCGCGCCAAAGAACGCCATCTTTTCCCGCGCCGCGGTCTCCGCGTACTCGCCGAGCCGGCCGGTGTGGCCGCAGTTCCGCAGCGTGCCCGCCGCGATGCCGAGCGATTTCGCCTTGGGGATCAGCTTCGCCAGCAGTCGGTGGGCCTGCACCTGGCCGAGCCCCCAGTTGCCGTCGGCGACGACCACGGCGGGCGTTTCGTTGCAAACGGTCATCGGCACGCCGGCGCGGTAGGTGCCCTTCTTCAGGAACTCGACGTACTGCGGCACCCGCATGACACCGTGCGAGTCGTGGCCGCACAGGTTGGCGTCCACGAGGCTGTGAGCGACGACCGCGGCATCCGCCGCCGGCACACCCGCGGCCTCGAACATCGACTGCACGACCGGCGTGAGGGTCGCGGCGGAAAGCGTCGGCATGGTGCGGCTCCGGAGTTGGGGGCAAGGTACAATCACCCCCGCCGTTCGGCAGCGCGACCAACCGGAGGACGCCCGTGAGCTTCGTGGTGAACACGTTCGAGGGCCGCGCCGGCGACCGCGCCGGCGCCGTATACGAACTGACCGACGGCACCGTACGCGCCGAGGTGTGGCCCCAGTGGGGCTTCAACTGCGTCCGCTGGCAGGTGAAGCAACCGGACGGGTCGTGGGCCGGCGTCTTCTACACCGCCCCCGACTGGGAGTCGAACCCGGTGCCGACGCGCAGCGGTCACCCGGTCCTGTTCCCCTTCCCCGGCCGCCTCCGCGACGGCCGCCTCCCCGGCAGCGCCGTGCAGTTGCCGCTCAACGACTCGACGAAGCAGCACGCCATCCACGGGTTCACGCCGCGGACGCCGTGGCGCGTCGTCGGCTCGTTCGCGGGGCACGACTCCGCCACAGTCGCGGGGCAGTTCCGTCTTGCCGACGACCTGCCGGCCGCAGTCGGGCAGTGGCCGGGCGACTTCGTGCTGAACCTGAGTTATTTCCTGATGCGCGACCGCCTGCGGGTGGACGTCGGCGTCGAGAACCGCGGCGCGGAGGCGATGCCGTTCGGGATCGGCTATCACCCGTACTTCCGCCTCCCCGGCGTGACCGACGCCGACGTCGGCGGGCACATTCTGTCGGCGCACGTGAGCGAGGTGTGGGCCGCGGACGCCGCCAACCTGCCGACCGGCGAGCGAAAGCCGGTGCCGCCCGACCTCGACTTCCGCCAACCGCGGCCGGTCGGGGCGACGGCGCTCGACCACGTCCTCACCGGCGTCACGACCACGGCCGGCGCGGACGGGCTGGTCGAACTGGCGGTGTTGACGCACCCGGCCGCGTCGGGCCGCCTGCGTGTACTGGCCGACCCGGCGTTCAGCGAACTGGTGCTCTTTACGCCGGCACACCGGCAGGCGGTGGCGATCGAGCCCTATAGCTGTTCGGCGGATGCGTCGAACCTGCAGGCCCGCGGCATCGACTCCGGGTGGCGCACGCTGGCGCCCGGCGGCTCCTGGACGGCGGCCGTGGAGTATCGGTGGGAACCGATCTGACGCGTCCCCGGCGCTTGCTTCCGGGTCGAATCCGACCTACGGTTGCACAGCATTTGGGCACCCGCGCCGGGTCGCGGGTGTCGCCGGACGGGGGGCGGGGATGGTCGGCCGCACGGCGCTCGGGAAGTACACGCTGGTCCGCCCGCTCGGGGCCGGCAGCAACGCCGAGGTGTTCCTCGCGCAGCCCGCGCGGGGCGGCCCGCCCGTCGTCGTGAAGGTCATCCACCCGCACGTCACGCAGAACCCCAAGTTCCGCCCGCTGTTCGACGCCGAAGTCCGCTCCATGGCGAACTTCCGGCACCCGTACGCGGTCGGGTTCGTCGAGGCGGCGATCAACGACCCGCTCGGCCCGTGCCTGGTCATGGAGTACGTCCCGGGCGTCACGCTCGAAGACCTCTTCAACCGCGAGCGCGTGCTCGAGCCGGAGCGCGCCGGCCGGCTCCTCGGGTTCCTCGGCCACGCCCTCCAGGCGGCGCACGAGGTCGGCATCATCCACCGCGACCTGAAGCCGGCGAACCTGATGGTGACCGACGCCGGCACGCCGCGCGAGTCGCTCAAGGTCATGGACTTCGGGTTCGCCGGGTTCGCCGCGAAGCCGCACATCCAGCTCGCCGAGCTCACCGGCCACGGGCCGATCCACGCCATCGGCACGCCGGCGTACGTGAGCCCCGAGATGATCCGCGGCGACCCCGTGGACACCCGCTCCGACCTGTACTCGGTCGGCGTCATCCTGTACGAACTGCTGACCGGCCGGCTGCCGTTCACCCACCACACGCAGGACCGTCTGCTCGCCGCTCACGTGAAGGACGCCCCGCCGAAGTTCCACAAACTCGGCTGCGGCCACGTCCCGCCCGCGACCGAGATGGCGGTGCACCTGGCCCTCTCGAAGTACGCCAACGAGCGCCAGCAGTGCGCCCAGGAACTCGTGACCGATTTCGGCCGCGGGCTCGGCATCGATTTCTGGGAGATGACCGCCCCCGTCGGCTGGGAGCCGGCCGCGGCGCCCGCGGTGATCGTCCCCCCGCCGCCCTCGGCGGAGCGCCGCCGGGCCGGCCGGCCCGACCCGTTCCGGGTCGAGTCCGTGTTCGAGGTCGCGCTGCCGGAGCGGATGGCGGCGGCGAAGATCCGCGGGTTCGTCGAGGACTTCGCCGGGCAGGTCGTGAGCAGCGAGCCCGGCGTGATCCTGCTGCAACTCGGGCTGCCGCAGGGGTACAAGCCGGCGTCGGGCCCGAGCGGCCTCTTCGGCTGGTTCGGAACGGCCCGCCGGCCCGCCGTGCAGAAGGGGAACGAGCCGATCGAGGTGCAACTCCAGATGGACAAGCCGGACCCGCAGTTGACGCGACTGCGCGTCGAGGTGGCGTGCCGCCCGGTCGCGGGCTACCCGCCCGGGAACCTCGCCGGCTGGCGCGACCGGTGCGACAAGGTGAACACGATCCTGCGCCAGTACCTCGGCGCCTGACGGCCCTATCATGCCTGCATGGACGCAGCCCCCCTCCCGACCGTGACGCTCAAGATCGAACGGCGGTCGCAACACCCGTGGGTGTTTCAGAAGATGGTCGAGCGGCCCGCGGCGCGCATCCCGCCGGGGTCGGTGGTCGAGGTGCGCGACCGGGCCGGGCAGTGGGTCGGGCGGGCGTTCTACAACGGCCACTCGCGCATCACCCTGCGGATGCTCACCGCCGACCCCGACGAGCCCGTCGGCGCCGCGTTCTTCGCCAAGCGCATCGCCGCGGCCGTGTCCTTCCGCCGCGACGTGCTGAAGCTCGACGCCGACACCGACGCCTACCGCCTGATCCACTCCGAGGCCGACGGCCTGAGCGGCCTCGTCGTGGACCGCTTCGCCGACACCGTCGTCATCGAGTTCTTCTCCGCGGGCATGTTCAAGCAGCGCGACGTGATCCGCGCCGCCCTGGCCGAGCACTTCCCCGGGGCGAGGTTCTACTGGTTCGCCGAGGAGCACGTCGGCAAGCAGGAGTCGTTCGACTGCCGGCCGCCCGAGCCGCCCGCGCCGGGGGTCATCACCGAGCACGGGCTGAAGTTCCGCGTCGCCCCCGGGAGCAAGCACAAGACCGGCTTCTTCGTGGACCAGCGCGACAACCGCAAGACGCTGGCGTCGTTCTGCCGCGGCAAGCGGGTGCTCGACCTGTGCTGCAACACCGGCGGCTTCTCGGTGTACGCCAAGGCGCTCGGCGGCGCCGCCGACGTGACGGGAGTTGACCTGGACGAGACCGCCGTCGAGCTGGCGAAGCAGAACGCGAAGCTGAACGGGGTCGCGGCGCGGTTCGTTCAGGCCGACCTGTTCAGCTGGATCCGCGACGTACTGCCGAACGGCGAGAAGTTCGACGTGGTGGTGCTCGACCCGGCGAAGCTGACCCGCGACCGCGAGACGGTGGACCTGGCGCTGAAGAAGTACTGCGACATGAACCGCCTGGCCCTGCACGCGGTCGCGCCCGGCGGCGTGTTCCTGACGTGCTCGTGTACCGGCCTGGTGAGCGAATCGGACTTCCTCGAATCGGTCCGCCGCGCCGCGTGGCAGGCGGGGCGACAGCTTCAGGTGTTCAAGGTAACGGGCGCGGGGCCGGACCACCCGTTCCTGCTGAGCGTCCCCGAGGGGCGTTACCTGAAGGCGGTGTTCGCGCGTGTGGAGTGAACCTCCGCGACGAGCCCGTGTCCTTCCCCCGACGACCGCGGCCCGACCGACGGGGCTTACAAACAACCCCTTTCCAAAAGGGTTCCGCCTGAAAACCGGAACTGTTTCACCGCGCTCCTTCAACTCGCCGCGGTCGTCACCCTTCGCCCGGCTCCGCCGGGCGTTATTGTTGGAGGCCAGCCGTACCCGGAGCCGCGATGGACGAGCCGATTCCGCACCCCGTGCTGCTGAACACCTGGAAGCACCACGCCGGCTGGCTGCGGTGGCGGGTCGGTCGGGCCGTCGCCGGCGGTACGGAAGGTGTCGCGGGACTGGCTGGCGAGTTGGTCGTGGTCGGCGCCCGCCTCATGGACCTGTACACCGGCCCGCTCACACCGGCGGCGCTAGCCCGGGAAGCACTCGCCCGCCTCGCCGCCGACGGGTTGGCGTCTTTCGACGCACTTTCGGCGTCCCTCACGGCTGGCGGCGGGTACGCGATGCTCACCCTGTCCGACGGCTCGGCCTGGGCGGTGCGGCTCGGCCCGGCCGACGGGCGGTTCGTTCACCTCCACCCTGGGCGGTGGGCGACGCACACGCTGCGGGTGCCCGCGAACACGCTGAAGTCGGCGGTGCTGGCCCACGCCGTCGCCGGGCTGACCGGCCGCGCCGCGACGGACCTCGCCGTGGTGAACGAGGCGCGGCGGACGTACCTCGGCCTCCTGCCGGTGCGGCGGCTCGACGCCGACGGCGGGCTCGGGGCCGTCCTCGCGGCTCTCGCGTGAGGCGGCGTGGGGCCGGCGGACGCTTCCCGTGGGTGCGGTCCGTCCCTATCCGTAGCCCGGCAGGATGCCGCCCGTCCCACAGGACCCCCGCACGATGACGCCGTCCCTCCCGCCCCGGTCGTCCGGCGTCCTCCTCCACCCGACCAGCCTTCCCGGCCCGTTCGGAATTGGCGACCTCGGCCCCACCGCCTACCGCTGGGTCGAGACGCTCGTCGCCATGCGCCAGAGTTGGTGGCAAATCCTCCCCCTCGGCCCGACCGGCGCCGGCGACTCGCCCTACCAGTCGTACTCGGCGTTCGCCGGGAACATCAACCTCCTGTCGCCCGAGTTGCTGGAGCAAGAGGGCCTGGTGAAGCCGGCCCTCTGGGACGGCAAGTACTTCCGCACAGACCGCGTCGAGTACGGGAACGTCACGCCGTTCAAGAAGGCGCTCCTGCGGGCGGCGTGGGACACGTTCCGCGGCGGAGCCACCCGCCTGAAGTCCGACTTCGAAGCGTACCGCGCCCGCGAGGCCGCGTGGCTCGACGGCTACGCCCTGTTCATGGCGATCCGCGAGGGGTTCAACGGCGCCAGCCTCACCGACTGGCCGCCCGACCTGCTGCGGCGCGTGCCGGCGGCCGTGGCCGCGGTCGAGAAGGAACTCGCCGGCGAGGTGCAGATGCACCGGTTCGGCCAGTTCCTGTTCGACCGCCAGTGGGACGCCCTGCGGGCGTTCGCCGCCGACCGCGGCGTCCGCGTCATCGGCGACGCCCCGATCTTCGTGGCGCTCGACTCGGCCGACGTGTGGTGCAACCCGGACCAGTTCCTCCTCGACCCGGACCGCCGGCCGACGGTCGTGGCCGGGGTGCCGCCCGACTACTTCGCCGCCGACGGCCAGCACTGGGGCAACCCGATCTACGACTGGGAACGAATGGCCGCGACCGGGTACACGTGGTGGGCCGACCGCGTCCGCCGCGACCTGGCGCGCGTGGACCTGGTGCGGCTCGACCACTTCCGCGGCTTCCGCCAGGCGTGGCACATCCCGGCGGGCGAGACGACGGCGGTGAAGGGGAAGTGGGAGGACGGCCCCGGGGCGCCGTTCTTCGAGCGGCTCCGCGCCGACCTCGGCGGCCTGCCGTTCATCGCCGAAGACCTCGGCGTCATCACCCCGGACGTGGACGCGCTGCGCGAGGGCGTGGGGCTGCCGGGCATGAAGGTGATTCAGTTCGCGCTCGACACGCCGGACAACCCGTACTGGCCACACAACTTCGCCGACCGCCGCTGCGCGTGCTACACCGGCACGCACGACAACGACACCGCCGCCGGCTGGTGGGCGACGCTCGACGCCAGGAGCAAGGGCTACCTGTCGGCGTATGTGGGGCACGAGGTGAAAGACCCGGCATGGGAGCTGGCCCGGCTAGCGTGGGGCTCGGTGGCCGAGATCGCGGTGGCGCCGCTACAGGACGTGCTGAGCCTGGGCGGGGAGGCGCGGATGAACAAGCCGGGGGTGGCGGAGGGGAACTGGCAGTGGCGGTTCCGGCCGGAGCACTTCTGGCCGGGGGCGATCGACCGCCTCCGCGGCCTGACGGAACTGTACCGCCGCGTGCCGGCCGAACCCGCCGCGTGAGCCGGGAAGGAGTGTCGGGCGGCGGCGAATCACCGTACACTGCCCGTATCCCGGGGCCGGCCGCTCGCATGCTCTACGTGTGGATTCCGCTCGCCGTCGTCGCCGCGGCGCTGGTCGCGGCCTACGCCGCCTACCGGGCCACCCCCGCGGCCCGCTGGCGGGGGCGGGTCGTCGCCCACCTGCACGCCCTCCGCGCCCGGCACACGGCCGTCGTGTCCGAAGCCGGCCGGGCCGACGCCGAACTCGCCCACCTCCGCGACGACCTGTTCCGCCGACACCTGCGCACCATCCCGACCGACCGCCTCGGCGACCACCCGGGCATCGGCCCGGCGACCGTCGAGAAGGTGAAGGCCGCCGCCGGCCCGTTCGTCGCCGACCTGCTGAACCTGAAGTTTCACGAAATCCCCGACGTGGGACAGGCCCGCGGCGCGGCGCTGCTGAAGGCGCTGGTGGCGATCCAGGCCGACGCCCGCGCCCGCTTCGACGCCGCCGGCTGCCCCGAGGGGGTCGAGTTCCGCCGCCGGGCCGACGATCTCCGCGCCGCCGACGCCGCCCGCGCCGCCGAGCGCGGCCGCGAGTTGGCCGCGGTCGAGGCTGCGCTGACGTCGGCGTTCGACCTGTTCGCGTTGGCCCAGCCGGTGTCGTTCCTCGCGTTCCTCCGCCGGCAGGACCAGTCGAGCCAGTTGGCCGACGTGATCGCCCGGCCGTTCCCGGTGGTCGTGGTGCCTTCGGCCCCGCCGCCGCCGAAGCCCCCGCCGCCCGTCCAGCCGGTGCCGCCGCCGGTCCCCGCGCCGGCGGGCGCGCCGCCCTCGCCGGGACGCCCGCCGCGCCGACGCCGAGGGCGACCGAGTCGGAGGGAATGGCCCGCCTGCGCGCCGCGGTCGGGTTCGGGCTGATGGTGGCGAAGGCCGACGGCCGCATCGCCGCGGCCGAACGGAAGGTGGTCCGCGCGTACCTCGACCGCACGTTCGGCCACGACCCGGTTCTGGCGCGGGCCATCGACCCGCTGCTGGAGCAGGCCGAGAAGGCCGTCCCGACCGAGGGCGACGCGCTGTACGCCGTTCGGGGCGCGGTGCCGGCGGCGGAGTGGCCGGCGCTGCTGACGTTTGCCGAGCAAGTGGCAGCGGCGTCCGGGTCGCCGAACGCGAAGGAGCGCGACGCCCTCGCCCGCGTCGCCGCCGCACTCGGGCTCACCCCAACCGCACCGACGCCGTCGGCGCCCGAGCCCGTTCAAGCGCCCGCGCCGGCCCCCGCTCCCGCGGCCGACCACCGCGCCGTCCTCGACATCCCCGCGGGCGCGCCGCTCGACGCCGACCTGATCCGCCGCCGCTACGCGAACCTCACCGACAAGCTCGACCCCGCGCGGGCCGCGGCGCTCGGCCCCGAGTTCGCGCGGATGGCCGAGCAGAAGCGCGCCGCCGTCCGCGCCGCGGCCGAGGCGCTCATCGCCCCGTTCGGCGAGCCGCTGGACAAGCCCACGCCCCCGCCGCCGACCGACATCCGCGAGAACGCCCTCCTCGACGACGTGTTCGGCTGACCCCCGAGGCCCCGATGTCGCTGTACGACGACCACCCGCTCACCGACCTCGACCGCAAGGCGCACGGCCTCCTCGGCGAGAAGGCGGTCGTGAAGTCGCTCGCCCAGCAGGCGGCGTTCCACCGACTGCCGCGGTACGTCTCCGAGTACCTCATTGCCAAGTACGTCAAGCCCGAGACGTGGCGCGACGACCTCGCCAAGATTCAGGCCAAGATCACCGAACTGCTCCCCGACCTGGAACACCGCGAGTTGCTGAAGGAGAAGCTCCTCGGCAAGGGTGAAGTGACCCTCATCGACAACGTGGAAGCGCGCGTCGATTTGCGCAGCGGCCAGCGCTGGGGCCGCGTCCCGGCGCTCGGCGACCAGAAGGTGCGCGTGCCGGCGTCGGTCATCGAGGGGAACCCCGGCCTGCTCCTCGGCGGGCTGTGGGGCACGGCGAAGGTGAAGTACGCCCCCGAGGCCAGCGCCGACGCGCCGAACGAACTGGTGGCGTTCACGCCGTTCCAGGTCGGACCGCCCGATGTGGCCGAGTTCCGCGCCGCCCGCGCGAAGTTCACGACCGACGAGTGGGCCGCCCTGCTCCTCCAGAGCGCTGGCTATTCGGCGGGGGCGTTCCCGGACCGGCGCACGCGGCTGCTGCTGTTCGCGCGGATGGTGCCGCTCGTCGAGCGGAACGTGAACCTCATCGAGCTCGGGCCGCGGCAGACGGGCAAGACGTTCCTCCTCCGGAACCTCTCCCCGCGCGTGTTCACGGTGAGCGGCGGCAAGACGACGCCGGCGAACCTGTTCGTCAACCTCGCCACGAAGCAGGTCGGCATCCTCGGCACGCGAAAGGTTGTGGTCTTCGACGAGATCGCGCACACCACCTTCGGCGACGAGTCGGAGACGATCTCGACGCTGAAGGACTACATGGAGAGCGGCCAGTTCAGCCGCGGGGCGATGCACTTCGCGGCCGACGCCGGCCTCGTCTTCGCCGGCAACCTCGACGTGGACGGCGACCAGCCGCACCCGAAGTACGCGCACCTGCTCGAACCGCTCCCCGACGAACTCATCGACACCGCGTTCCTCGACCGCGTCCACGGCTACCTGCCGGGCTGGGAGGTGCCGAAGATCACGCCCGCGTCGGTGGCGACCGGCGTGGGGTTCGTCACCGACTACTTCGGCGAGGTGCTGGCGCAGCTGCGGAAGGACAGCTTCGCCGACCGCGTGCGCGCCGTGCCGCTCCACGCCGGCCTCACGCGGCGCGACCAGACGGCCGTCGAACGGCTCACGTCGGGGCTGCTCAAGCTGCTCCACCCGGACGGGAATGCCACCGACGCCGAGTTGCTGGAGCTGGTCACGTTCGCCTGCGAGATGCGGCAGCGGGTGCATCAGCAGCTGTGCGCGCTGGCGCCGGGCGAGTTCAAGCCGCGGCTGATCGCGCCGGCGTCGGTCGCGGCACACAGCGCGAAGGACTTGCAGCGCCGCGAGGCGGCGGCGACGCAGGACCGGCTGAACACGGAGGCGGTCGTCGGCGCGGCGACGGGGCTCGCGGTGCAGTTCCGCGACGGCCAAGAGGTCGGCGGCGACGTGATCCTGATCCAGGTGTCGGCGCTCAACGGCACCGCCGGCGTCGAGGTGACCGGCCTCCACGGCAGCGCCCTGAAGGACTCGGTGCGGGCGGTGTACAACCTGGTGCGGGCGAACTTCCGCGACTTCGGCATCCCCGAACAGCGGCTCAAGAGCCAGACGGTGGCCGTACACCTGGTGAAGATCGCGGAGCCGAAGGACGGCCCGTCGGCGGGGCTCGCGTTTGCCGTGGGGATCGTGTCGGCGCTGGCGAACAAGCCGGTGAAGCCGGGGTGGGCGTTCACCGGCGAGGTGGCGCTGCACGGCGAGGTGAGCGCTGTCGGCGGGCTCGGGCACAAGCTCGCCGCCGCGGCGCGGGCCGGCCGGAAGCACGTCGTCGTGCCGGCGAGCCAGGCGACGGCGGTGATGGGGCTGCCGGACGAGGTGCGGGCCGCGCTCGTGATTCACCCCGTGGCGACGGCCCGCGAAGCGTTGGCCCTGGCGCTCGACGGTTAGTTCGCCCGCGACCGCGGCACGACCGACAGCCGCTCGGCCGGCACCGCGACGAGGTTCCGCTGCTTTTCCGTGGCGAAGAACCGCGCGGCCTCGTCGGCGGGGAACGGCCGCACGTCGTACTTGCCGTCCACGAACTGCTGCTGCGTCTCGTGAAACGACAGGAACTCGTAGTTCGCCGGGAACAGCGCCTTCAACTGGTCGAACGAGCGGATCGACCCCTTTACCGGGTGGTGCTCGGTCGTCACCTCCACGATCACCAGCGGCCGGTCGCGCTCCATCGTGGCGCGGAGCCCCTTCAGCGCCGACTCCTCGTACCCCTCGATGTCCATCTTGATGATGCCGACCGGGGCCGTCGGGTGGGACTTGAAGTACTCGTCGCCGGCGACGATCTTCAGCGCCCCGAACGGCTTCTTGTCGGGGTCGTCGGGGCGGAACGTGCCGCCGCCGGCGTTCGTCTCGTCGGCCGCGAAGAACGGCACCTCCGCCGCCTCCGCCCCGAGCCCGACGCGGTGAACGACCACGTTCGGGAACTTGTTCAGCGCGAGGTTGGCGTCGAGCCGCTTCAGCACCGGCGGGAACGGCTCGATCGCGTGGACCTCCTTCGTCCGCGGGGCCATGAACAGGGCGTACTGGCCGGTGTTCGCCCCGACGTCGAGGAACGCCGTGTCCTTGATCTTCGCCGCGGTCGTGTAGTCGTCCATGAAGAACAGGATGAACTTCTCCCACGCCCCGAACGTGAGCACGGCGTCGTCGATGAGTTCGCCGGTGGTGCCGCGGTAGAGGTACCCGTAGTTCTCGACGGTGAACGTGAATTCGCGGTCGCGGGCCTTGGTGAGCGAGATGGCGAAGGGGTTGACCTCGTTGCGCTTCTCGGCCTCGGCGGCGGCCGCGGCGGCCTTCCGGGAGTACAGCGCGGTCACGCCGAGCGCCCCGACCGTCACCACGACGGCGAGGTAGAACAGCGGTCGGTAGCCGGAAGCGGGGGCGGCCATGCGGGTGACGTCCCGGGCGGGGGGTGAGTGAGGCCCGGAACGAATCCGGGCACCCGAACCGTAGAACGGTTCCTGCCCGGGTCAAATCGGGAGTGGGCCGCCCGTGGGCGTCACCGGTCAGTAGGTGGCGCGGCCGCCGGAGATGTCGAAGCAGAACCCGGTGGTAAAGCTACAGTCCGAACTGCTGAGGAAGTGAACGAGCGCCGCCACCTCGTCGGGCTTGCCCGTGCGGCCGAGTGGGATCTTGCTCAACATCATGTTGATCTGGGCCTGGTCGAGTTGGTCGAGGATCGGCGTCTGGATCACGGCGGGGGCCACGCTGTTCACGCAGATGTCGCCCTTCCCCACCAGTTCCTTCGACAGCGACTTCGTGAGAGCGATCACCGCCGCCTTGCTCGCCGAGTAGGGGGCCATCTTCGGGTTCCCCTCCTTGCCGGCGATGCTGGCGATGTTCACGATCCGCCCGTACCCCTTGGCGATCATCCCCGGCAGCACCGCCTTGCAGCACAGCACCAGGCCCGTGACGTTGATGCCCATCACGAACTCCCAGTCCTCGCGCACGCTCTCCCAGATCGGCACGTCGCGACCCTTGCGGCTCGCCACGCCGGCGTTGTTCACGAGCACGTCCACCGGCCCGGCCGCGGCAACGATCTCGCCGAAGACGCGGTCCAGGTCCGATTCCTTCGTCAGGTCGCCGACCAGCGGGACGCCGCCAATCGCGGACGCGACGCGCTTCGCGCTGTCGGCGTTCATGTCGAACACGCCGACCTTCGCGCCGGCGTCCGCGAGCCGACGGCAGACCGCTTCGCCGATCCCCTGCCCGCCGCCGGTGACGACTGCGACCTTGTTGTCGAGGCGAAAATGAGCGGACATGGGAGTGAGCCGGGGCCGTAGTTGTGGGCGTTACTCCACACTATCAGGGGATGCCGAGCCGGGCGAGGCCTCTCGCCTTAAACCAGACGCACGAACAGGATACATCACCCGATCGTACACAATGGGGCGGTTATAACACCAGCGGCGGCCGGGGTACCACTCCCAACCGCGCCGGCCCGGGTTGGCAAACCCGTCCGATGTTCCGCACAATGACGGTACGCCGGGTCGGCCGGCTGTCACTCCCCTACGGGATCGGATCGGGATGAAATCGCACCGGGCGGACGGCGAGCGGTCCCTCGCGGTCTTTATCGACTTCGAGAACATGGGCCTCGGCTTCAACGGCCGGCGCGACCGGTTCGAGATCGGCAAGGTGCTCGAGCGCCTCGTCGAGAAGGGGAAGATCGTCTGCAAAAAAGCCTACGCCGACTGGTCGCGGTTCGGCTCGTACACCGGGGCGCTCCACGAGGCCGCGATCGAGCTGATCGAGATCCCCCGCCGCGGCGTGTCCGGGAAGAATTCGGCCGACATCCGCCTGGTCGTGGACGCGGTGGACCTGGCGTACTCGAAGGACCACATCGACACGTTCTGCATCGTGTCCGGCGACAGCGACTTCTCCCCGCTGGTGTCGAAGCTGAAGGAACTGGGCAAGCACGTCATCGGCCTCGGGCTCGTGGACGCCACGTCCGACCTGCTCCGCGACAACTGCGACGAGTTCATCTACTACGAAGACCTCGACCGCGCCCCGATCATCCCGACGGGGGTGAACGAGAGCATCCCGGAGAAGAAGCGGAAGGGGTTCGCCCTGCTGCTCGACTCGCTCCTGGCCCTGCGGCGGGAGAACAAGGACGTGATCTACTCGTCGATGGTCAAGGACACGATGAAGCGGAAGAAGCCGTCGTTCAACGAGGGCTACTACGGCTACCGGGCGTTCAGCGAGTTGCTGGAGGACGCCGAGAAGGCGGGCCTGGTCGAGCTCGACAAGCACAAGACGAGCGGGATGTACATCGTGGCCCGGTTCGGGCTGGAGATGCAGGGCGGCCCCGCCCCGGGCGGCGCCCCGCGGCCCCCGGCCAACGGCGGCGGCCGCCCCCCGGCGCGGCCGCCCGAGGAGCCGCGGCGGTCGCCGCCGCGCGACTCCGGCCGCGAACCCGCCCCCGCGGCCCGGCCGGCGCCCCCGCCCGCCACGGCCCGACCGACGTCCCCGCCCGCCACGGCCCGACCGCCAGCACGACCGCCCACGCCCACGCCCACGCCCGCGCCGGCCCGGCCCGCGGACGACCGGCCGCTGGGTAGGTCGCTGATCGACGAGTTCGACCCGCTCGATGACGTGGATGAGATTCCGAGCTACGCACCCGGGAAAGTTGCGGCGCCCAAGCCCGCGACCCCGGCCAAGCCGGACGTCCCGCCGCCTGCCGCGAAGCCCGCCGGCCGGCCGCCCGCTCGGGGCGGGCGCTCGACCGCGGCGAAGCCCACAACACCCGCGAAAGCCGACACACCGCCGGCGACCGAGCCTGCGGCGAAACCCGCCGGGCGCGGCCGTGGCGGCCCGCGGCGGAAGCCGGCCGAGCCCGCCGCGGGAGCGCCCGCACCCGCGCCGAAGCCGGTCGCCAAGCCCAAGCCCCCCGCCGACGACGACGACTTCTCGGCGGGGATCGGCGACTGATCTCCCCCGCCGCTTGCGGCGATGCACCGCGGTGCATCGCCGCAAGGGGTAACACGATCACCCCGGTTTCGTATCACTTCTCGCGCCCCAACTACCCGACCGCCCGCGGCGTCGATACAACCCACCCGATAGCCGCTGTCGCGCGCCCGCACCCTGCGATCCGCACCCGGAGCCGCCCCCGTGCCACTGCTGTTCGCCGTCACGCTGTTCGTCAGCGCGTCACTCCTGTTCATGGTCCAGCCGATGGTCGGGAAGATGATTCTTCCCCTCCTCGGCGGCAGCCCGGCGGTGTGGAACGCCTGTATGGTGTTCTTCCAGGTGCTGCTCCTGCTCGGCTATCTGTACGCCCACTGGATGAGCACCCGCCACGAGCCGAAGCAGCAGGGCTGGCTCCACACGCTCGTCCTCCTCTCCGCCATCGTGGCGTTCGCCCTGTCGGTCGCGTTCGGCGCCCGGCACACGCCAATCGCCGTCGCGGAAGGGCTCGCTCCCACCGACGGCGCGAACCCGTTCTTCGCCGTGCTGGCCCTGCTCGCGGTGGCCATCGGCGTGCCGTTCTTCGTGGCCAGCACCAGCGCGCCGCTCCTCCAGCGGTGGTTCTCGTTCACCGGCCACCCGTCGAGCCGCGACCCGTACTTCCTGTACGCCGCGTCGAACGTCGGGAGCCTGGTGTCGCTGCTCGGGTACCCGCTGTTCATCGAACCGAACATGACGATCAACCAGCAGGCCTGGTTCTTCGCCGTCGGGTTCGGCATCCTGGCCGTGCTGATCGTCGCCTGCGGGCGGGCCGCCGCCAACCCGATCGGCGTGCCGCCGAGCGGTAAGAGCGACAACGGCCCGGTGAAGTCGAACAAGCCCGGCGCCCTGGACGTGACGGCCGAGCCGCCGCCGACGCCGCTGCGGATCGTGAAGTGGGTGATCCTGGCGTTCGTGCCGAGCAGCTTCATGCTCGCCGTCACCTTCCACATGTCCACCGACATCGCCAGCATCCCGCTCCTGTGGGTCATCCCGCTCGCCCTGTACCTGGTCACGTTCATCATCTCGTTCAGCACGCTGGTGCCGCCGTGGTTCCGGGTGGTGCTCGGCAACCTCGCCCCGGTCATGCTCCTGCTGCTGGTGTTCGTGATGGTGTCCGGGGCCACGGGCAACAAGGTGGCGCTGACGCTGACGGTGCACATCGCGGCGTTCTTCTTCGCCGCCCTGATGTGTCACTACGAGCTGGCCCGCGACCGGCCGAAGGACGTGACGCACCTGACGCAGTACTTCGTGTGGATGTCGGTCGGCGGCATGCTCGGGGGCATGTTCAACGGCATCTTCGCCCCGCTCGTGTTCACCTACGCCACCGAGTACCCGACCACCATCGTGTTCGCGTGCGGCATGGTGCCGGTGTTCGTCGCCCAGGCCGGCCGCGCCGCCGAAAAGCTGTTCCCGAACCTGACCGGCACCCGCAGCGAGGTGGCCGAGTGGGCCGCCACCGCCGGCGCCGCCGCCGGCGTGTTCCTCCTCTGCCTCGGCCTCAGCTACGTCCTCCTCGTCAGCCTCATCGGGTCCGAGAAGCTCGGGACGTACTGGTACCTCGTCGCCCTGTTCCCGTCGTGGTTCATCATGTGGCAGTGGCGGCGGCTGCAGACGAAGACGTTCGAGGCGACGGCCAACCCGGAGGAACTGCCGATGCAGCAGTTCTCCGAGACGGCGAAGAAGATGAACTTCCGCACCGCCCTGGACATCGCCGTGCCGCTGACGATGGCCTGCGTCTTCTGGTGGCTGTCGTTCCTCCACGACACCCGCGACCAGGAGAGCTGGTTCTACTCGGTCACCAAGCGGGCCTCGACAAGCCTCTCGGGCATCGGCGTGGACGAGCCGCTCGCCGCGTCGATCCTGGCGTACGCCCTGCCGGTGATGGCCTGCTTCTTCTTCGTGGACCGGCCCGTCCGGTTCGCCCTGTGCGTGGCCGCCATCCTCGGCATCCACCACTACCGCGAGGCGCAGAACGAGAGCATCGTCTACACCGACCGCAGCTTCTTCGGCATTCTGAAGGTCGAGTCGCGCGGGTACTACACCCGGCTGGTGCACGGCACCACGCTCCACGGCACCCAGGTGAACGAGCACTGGCAGCTCCACCGGGCCGACGTCCCGATCATCCTCGGGTCGTTCTCGCCGTGGGACTCGCTGGCCATCAGCGGCGCCCTGGTGAAGTGGGACCCGCGGCAGGAGCCGCTGACGTACTACCACCGTACCGGCCCGGTCGGGGCGATGTTCTGGGAGATCCGCCAGCGCCGCATCGCCGAAGGGAAGAACCCGGCCGAGGACAAGGTGGCGATGGTCGGCCTCGGCACCGGCTCGGCCGCGTGCTACGCCCTCCGCGGCCAGGAACTCGACTTCTACGAGATCGACCCGGCCGTGCGGCGGATCGTCGAGGTCCCGCTCCAGGTGATGAACCAGAAGGAGATCGACAAGAACCCGGACGCGCCCAAGGTGATGGGGCCGATCACGTTCGTCCAGGGGGCGCGGGACCGCGGCGGGAAGATCGACTTCCACATGGGCGACGCCCGCCTGAAGCTCCGCGACTACAACGGCCGCAAGTACTCGCTGCTGCTCGTTGACGCGTTCAGCTCGGACGCCATCCCGGTCCACCTCCTCACCAAGGAGGCGGTCGAGATGTACATGACCAAGATCACCGACGACGGCATCCTGGCGCTGCACATCTCGAACAAGTACGTGCGGCTCGAGCCGGTCGTCGCCGGGATCGCCAAGGAGCTGAACCTCGTCTCGCGCGTCTGGAACGACGACAGCGAGAACCGGCCGGGCAAGACGGCGTCGAGCTGGTGCGTACTGGCCCGGAACGAGGCGAACCTCGGCGCCCTCGGCAAGTCGGCCGTCGAGCAGGCGAAGGCGTTCGGGACGCGGAACGAGCCGCTGACGTACCTCCTCACCAAGACGGACGAGAAGGGGAACCTCGTATACGGCGCGGACAAGAACGCGTACGACGCGATCATGGCCGAGTGGGGCGGCCCGCCGGGCGAGCGCGACAAGATGACGCCGAACCTGATGTCGATCCGCCACGGGCCGCAGGCCGGGCTGTTGCTCCAGTACGCGATACGCCTCAAGGACCTGGGCAAGACCGGCAACGAGGCCACGCTCGGGGCGCTCGCCGGCCACATCTTCGGCCCGATGTTCCACGAGCTGAAGGTGCTCAAGGACGTGCCGCTGTGGACCGACGACTACTCGGACGTGCTCCGCGTCATCATGATCAAGGAAGTCCAGAAGGTGCGGAAGATGTTCGGCCTGCCGACGCCGGTGACCGAGTAGCACG
>JBGAQM010000562.1:0-2325 GCA_044220735.1 Urbifossiella sp.
CCGGTTTCCAACCGGCCGTCTGAGCTCTGGCCGGTTGGAAACCGGCCCCACATCGCTACCACGCCCGGCCGCACACCCACGCCCAGGCCGACTCCGCCACCGCCGCCAGCAGCAGCAGCAGCAGCACGTACTCCGTCCACTCCTGCCGCGCCCGGTGCTGCGTCACCGCCGCCTCGGTGCCGGCCCCGGCTTGAATCACCGCCGGCTCGAATCCGAGCAGCTTCGACAGGTCCGCGGCCGACGCCACGTCCAGGTTCGCCGACTCGCGCAGGTCCGGGTTCACCGCGAACACCGGCCCCGTCGCGTCCGGCTTCCCCTCGGCCACGATGCGGTACAGCCCGGGGTCGGCGGTGTCGGCGGCGGTCAGCGTCAGCTTCCCGGCGGCGTCGGGGCGGGCCTTGTCGAGCCGCACCCGGCGCGGCTCCTTCTCGCCCTGCCGCGGCGGCTTCACCAGGTCGAACAGCCCGTCGGCCTCCGGCGGGTGCCACACCAGCGGGTCGCCGGCCGTGCGCGTGCCGCCGGGCACCTTGCGGGCCGTCAGGTGCGCCAGCGTGTACTGCGTGAACGGCACGAACGCGTCCGACGCCCGGCCGGGGAAGTTCGTCCACCGCTCGTCGAGCGTGGTGGCGACGAACACCACCTCGCCCTCCCCCACCACCCGCGACGTGACGAACGGCTTCCCGTCGCCGGTGCGGACCAGCACCCGCCCGCCGGCCGCGCCGGGGCCGTCCGTCGTGAGCGGGTGCATCTTCGTGGCGGTGACCCCGCGGAGGGCGTCGCTGAACGGCCGCTCCTTGAACGCCGCCAGGAACGACGGCACCTCCACCGACTCCGGCGCCGGCACGAACGGCGCCGTCTCGGTCGCGTTCGCCGGCTCGCCGGCCAGGTCGAACGGCAGCAACCCGGCACCGCCCGAGCCCAGGACGCGGTTGTAGTCGGCGGGGACGACCTGCTCGCCGCCGCCGATCACGAGCCCGCCGCCGGCCGCGACGAACTCGCGGAGGCGCGCCACGAAGTCGGCGGGGAGGCCGCCGCGCGGGTCGGCGGCGGTGCCCGCGGCCGGCGCGTTCAGCAGGTACACCACGTCGAAGTTCGCCAGCATCCCGGGGCCGACCTCGTTCACCGCCGCGACCGCCGGCCGCACGAAGTACTCTTCGGTGCGGTCCTGCGCCACCGGCGTGAGCGCGGTCCGCACGAAGTGCGACGCCGACTCCACCGGCATCGCCGGGTTCGGGTTGCCGTCCACGAGCAGCACGCGGATCGCCTCGCGGACGACGATGACGCGGTCGAACCGGTTGTCGCCGGGGAGCTGGTCGCCGCTGACGCGGACGGTGAGCACCTGCGGCCCGGCCTCGTCGAGGCTGCCGGTGAGGGTGACCGGCTCGACCTGCCCCGGCTCGATGCTCGGCACCTGCGTCACGTCCTGCACCGACTTGCCGCCCAGCTCCAGCCCCACCTTGATCCCCTTGATCGTCGCCGAGCCGGTGTTCTTGACGCTGACGACGAACGGCACGCGGGTGCGGGTGTGCGGGATGGTGCCGACGGCGGTCACGTCGGTGACGGCCACGTTCGACACCTTGCGGTCCTCCTTGCCGCAGCGGATGAAAACGAGGTTCGTCTTGGCCCGCAGCTCGTCGCACCGGTCGCGGAGGGCGCCCTGCTGCCGCTCGAACCCGAGCTTCTGGAGGTCGCCGAACAGGTACACCTCCTTCACCGGGGCCGTGCCGCTGTCCACGGCGGCCTGCGCGGCGGCGAACCCGGGGAGGAGGTCGCTGGACAGCCCCGTCGTCTGGATGGTGGGGATCAGCTGGCGGGCCTGGTCGAGGTTCGAGCGCGACTTCGGGCCGACGTTCTCGGCGCGGTCGCCGCACAGTACGATCTGCACCGTGGACTTCGGCGGCAGCGACTCGATGACGCCGAGCGCCGCCTCCTTCGCCCGGTCGAGGCGCGACTTCCCGTCGCCGTCGTCGGCGCCCATGCTGTACGACGTGTCGAAGACGAGCACGGCGTCGACGGCGTCGCCGCGGCCGCCGCCGGCCGAGTCCTTGCCGGGCCGGGCGAGCGCGAGCGCCAGCAGGAGGATGACGAGGCAGCGGAGGGCGAGGAGGATCCACTCCTGGAACTTGAGCCGGCGGCTGGTCTGCTCGATGGCTTCCTTGAGGAAGTCCATGGCGGCCCACGGCAGCCGCTGGTAGCGGGCCTTGTAGAAGAAGTGGAGCGCGATCGGGATTCCGACCGCACCCGCGCCGGCGAGCATCCAGGGGGACAGGAACGTCATCGGGGGAACCCTGCTGGCGGGGTCGTGGGGCCGGCTTCCAGCCGGCC
>JBGAQM010000072.1:0-21308 GCA_044220735.1 Urbifossiella sp.
CTGCTGGTCGATGCCTCGCTGCCGGAGCCGGACGGCTACTCCCTGGCGGAGGAGGCCGTCCGCCGTCGGCTGGCCGCGGCGGTCGTCATGCTAGTGTCGTCGGCCGACCTGCCGCGCGACGTGGAGCGGTGCCGGGAGCTCGGCGTCGCCCACCTGCGGAAGCCGGTCCGCCGCGCGGACCTGGCCCGCGTCCTGCACCTCGCCGCCGACCCGAGCCAGCTCACCGGCAGCCTGCCGCCGCCGAAGCCGCGGGCCGCCCCACCCGACGGCCCGACCGGGCTCCGTATCCTGGTCGTCGAGGACAACCCCTTCAACCAGAAGGTGTCGGCGATGAAGCTGGAGCGGTGGGGCCACCGCGTGTCGGTGGCCGCCGACGGCCGCCAGGCGATCGCGGCCCTCGCCGACGCCGCGTTCGACGTGGTGTTCACCGACCTCCAGATGCCGGACATGAGCGGCTTTGAGCTGACAGCCGCCGTCCGCCGCTCCGAGGCCGGCAGCCGCCACCGGCTGCCGATCGTTGCCATGACGGCCCACGCGATGAGTGGAGCCCGCGAGGAGTGCCTCGCCGCCGGCATGGACGACTACGTGTCGAAGCCCATCCGCGATGACGACCTCCTGGCCGCCCTCCGCCGGGTCGCCATCAGTCCGGCGACAGGGGCTTCGGCCGAAGACACGTCCACGCGGCACCGCCAGGACACGAACGAACTGAGACCGCCTGCCGCCCCGTCGTTCGACTGCGCGACGGTGCTCGAGCGTGTGGGCGGCAACCGCGACGTATTGCGACAGCTGATCGGCGTCTTTTACCAGGACTGCAACACGCACATGGCCGCCCTCCGCGAGGCCATCCGCGACGCCGACGTCGAGGGGTTGCGCGGCGCGGCCCACACGCTGAAAGGGATGGTGGCGTTCTTCGGCCAGTCGGGGGCGGCCGAAGCGGCGCGAAAGCTCGAACTCCTCGGCGTCCGCGGCGAGGTGGACGGGGCGTCGCCGGTGTGCGCGGAGCTGGCCCGCGAGCTGGCGAAGATCGAGGCCGGGCTGGCCGAGTTCGCCCCACCGCCGCCGGACGGCTGGCACCTCGGCTTCGCCGACCGCTCGGAGGAGGAGACGGTGTGCCCCACGTGAGCGCAGCGGCCCGCGCGTCAGAACACGAAGTAGATGAACGGCCGGCCCGCGGCCGGCCCCAGGGTGACGAGGAGTAGCACCATGCCGACGTAGGCCGCCGCCCGCGCCACGGGCGGCAGTTCGAGCAGCTGACACGCCACGCCACGCACGCCGCTGAAGACGTGCCCCAGGGCCACCAACCCGACGAGGCCGAGCACCCAGACCGGCACCGGCCCCGCCTCGGCGAACAGGTCGAACGCACACCACGACGCGGCGAGAGACACCCCCGCTTCCCAGCCCGGCGCCCGTACCACGATCATCCCGGCGACGGTGAGCCAGAACGTCGCCGCCCAGGCGACACACCTCCACGCGACAGTACCGCGGACCGCGTCGGCCCAGGGTGCGCCCGTGAGGCCGCGGTCCCAGGCGCGGTGGGCGCACATCAGTAGACCGTTCCACAGCCCGTAGCCGAGCCACGCCCACGACGCCCCGTGCCACAGTCCGCACGCCACGAACACGACGAGTAGGTTGCGGCACGTCCGAGCTTCCCCGCCGCGGCTCCCGCCGAGCGGGACGTAGAGGTAGTCTCGCAGCCACGTCGACAACGAGACGTGCCAGCGCCGCCAGAAGTCGGGCACGCTCGTCGCCAGGTACGGGAGGCGGAAGTTCCGCGGCAGCTCAAACCCGAACCACTTCGACAGCCCGACCGCGATGTCGGAGTAGCCGCTGAAGTCGCAGTACAGCTGCGCCGCCCACGCCACGCACGCCCAGCGGTGGGCGGCCGGCCCGAACGCGGCCGGCTCGGCGAACACCGGCGACACCACGAGCGCGTCGAGATGGTCGGCGATGAACAACTTCTTGAACAGCCCGAGCAGCAGGAAGTGGAGTCCGTCCGCCGCCTGCCGGGCGGTAAGCGTGGGCGGCGTCGCCATCTGGGGCAGGAACTCGGTCGCGCGAACGACCGGGCCGGCGGCGAGCTGCGGGAAGAAGGACACGAACAGGGCGTAGTCGAGCGGCGAGCGGACGGCGCGGACCCGCCCGCGGTACACGTCCACGGTGTACGCGATGCCCTGAAACGTGTGGAAGCTAATCCCCAGCGGCAGGAGCACGTCCCACGCCCGGGCGGGCGCGGCTGCCCCGCACAGGTGGGCGACTGACACCGCGTTGTCGTAGGCGAACGCGGCGTACTTGAACGCGAACAGCAACCCCAGGTTCGCGGCGACGCTCGCCGCCAGCCAGCGCCGCCGGGCACGGTCGCCGGCCGCGTCCTCGATGCGGACCGCGGCGGCGTAGTCGATCGCCGTGCAGAGGAGGATGACCCACAGGTACTGGGGGCTGAGCCAGGCGTAAAAGAGCCACCCGGCGGCGAGGAGGGTGCGGTACTTCGGCGCGCGGCCGCGGGCCAGGTGGTACAGGAGCAGCACCGCCGGCAGGAACAGCCAGAACGCCTTCGTGGCGAAGACCACCACCGCCTCCGTGCGGTCAGCGGGCGAGCGCGGCGCGCACCCGGTCGCTCAGCCGCGCCGCCCCGACGCGGTTCAGGTGCACCACGTCCGCGAACTCGGCGTCCGTCAGTCCAACGTCCGCGCGGGTCATGCGGATCACGCGCACGCCGCGGTCGCGCTCCAGTTCCGCGAGCCGGAAGCGGTACTCGGCGAACGCCGCGGGGAACGCCGCCTCCAGGTCGGCCGCCACCGGCACGTCGAGGAGAACCAACTCGGTCCCGCCCGCGGCGCACAAGTCGATCAGCCGGTGGAGGTACTTCAGGTGCGACCCGGTCCGGTAGTTCTGCAGGAACGCGAACGCCGCCTGCGGCACCCCGGCGGCCTTCACGGCGTCGTACCGGCTGGTGGCGAACCCGCGCGCCGGGACGTACCCGTTCCGCGTCCGCAGCAGTTCGGCCCGCTCGCGCAACTCGTCCGCTTCGCGGAACGCGGTTGCCGACTGCCCCGGGAACACCTCCTCGGCCCCGCAGACCGCCCACATGCGGATGCCGTGTCGGTGTCGTGCGACGTTCGACAGGCCCGCCGCGCGGCCCTGCAGGTAGTGCCGCGTCACCCACCCCGCCGACTCGGGCCGAAGCCGCACCCAGTCGAGCCAGTCGCCCCACGTCATCAACGAGTGCGGGCCGTGAGGCTCGTGCCGGGCGTCGTTCAGGTCGCTGGCGGTCGCGCCGTACACCAGCACCCGCGGCGGGGTCGGGCACGCCCGCAGCACCGCGTGGTACACGTCGGTCGTGGTACCACCCGGCAGGCCGACGGCGTACACGGAGTCGAGCGCCCGCCCGTCGCGGACCACGCCGGCGACGCGGTCGGGGTCGATCCCCTCGGCCACGGGCGAGCCGCCGACGAACACCAGGTCGCGTGGCTCACGGGCACAGCCCGCGACCCGGGCCGAGTAGTCGTCGGGCGAGTGCCGCTCCCACACGTCCGCGAACCGGCCTACGGCCACGTCCGCGAGACCAAGGAGGGCGACGAAGTAGACGAGTAGCCGGTTCCGCCGCAGGAACCCCTCTCGAGTCGGCGAGGCGGCCACGACCGCCACGCGGACTGCTTTCGCGATCCGGCTGGGGGGTGACGTTTCAGACCGGACGGCGGGCACGGCAGACCCTCGCGGGGCGGCGAGTGTGACAGAACCTTGTCCCTCCGGGCAAGGGGAGTTCGCCGGGAATTCGCCCCTCCCTTGCCTCCCGGGTAGAACAACCGGACGATCCTACACCCCGGCCCAGCCGGCGGTCACCGCGGAGGTCGCTATCGTGTCCCGCATTCGTGTCGGCGTCGCCGGCGTGTTCGTCGCCTCCATGGCGGTCGTCACCCTGCTCGCCTCCCGGGCCGACGCCCAGGACAAGCAGTCCTTCCCGCTGAAGCTGGAGAAGGACAAGGCGATCTACCAGAAGACCGACACCATCGTCGCCCAGATCATCAAGGTCCAGGGCCAGGACCTGACGCAGAAGCAGCAGAGCACGTTCTTCTACAAGTGGACCCCCGAGAAGATCGAGGGCGACAAGGCCACCCTCAAGCAGAAGGTCGAGGGGCTGTTCATGTCCATCGACATCTCGGGCAACCCGATCATCTACGACTCGGCCAAGAAGGAGCCCGCGGGGTCGGCCAGCAACCCGGGCCTGATGGACTTCTTCAAGGGGCTCGAGGGGACCGAGTTCAACGTCACCCTGAACACCAAGACGTACGCGGTCGAGAAGGTGGACGGCAAGGAGGAGCTGGCCAAGAAGCTCGGCGCCGGCAGCGCCCAGATGGACAGCCTGCTGAAGAAGATCCTGACCGACGACTCGCTGAAGCAGATGGCCGACCCGACCGCCGGCCTCCTCCCCGACGCCGTCCGGGCCGTCGGCGACAAGTGGGACCGCAAGAGCACCCTGAACCTCGGCCCGGTCGGCTCCTACGAGGTGAAGTACGAGTTCACCTACAAGGGGAAGGACGAGAAGCTCAAGCACCTCGACCGGATCGAGGTCAACCCGACGATCACCTTCAAGGCGCCGACCGAGGCCACCGAAGGGCTGCTGTTCAAGATCAAGTCGGGCACGCTGGAGTCGAAGCCGCTCGACCCGCACCAGGAGAAGAGCGTCATCCTGTACAACTCGGCGCTCGGGCTCATCGAGAAGGCCACGATCAGCCTGAAGCTGGAAGGCGAGCTCCTCGTCGCCATCGGCGGCTCGGACACGAAGGTGGCCCTGTCGCAGCTCCAGACCACGACCGTCGAGCAGCAGAACTCGCCGTTCGGGCCGGGCCAGGGGAGCCCGACCCCGGCGAAGAAGTGACCGCCGACTGACACCCGTTTCGTGCCCCGCCCGGCCCCGCGCCGGGCGGCGGCGTTTCCCGGAGCCGTCATGCGCGTCGCCGTTCTCGGCGCGGCCGGCCAACTCGGCCGCGACCTGTGTCCCCGACTCCCCGGCACGGTCCGGCCCCTCTCACGGGCCGACATCGACCTCGAGAAGCCGGACACGATCGCGGCCCACCTTGCCGCCGACCGGCCGGACGTGCTGGTCAACTGCGCGGCCTACAACTTCGTCGACAAGGCCGAGGCCGACCCCGGTCCCGCGTTCGCCGCCAACGCGCTCGGCGTGCGGTTGCTGGCACAGGCCTGCGCCACGGCTGGGGTGAAGCTCGTCCACGTCAGCACGGACTACGTGTTCGGGCTCGACGCCGACCGCACCGAACCGTTCACCGAGACCGACGCCCCGGGGCCGGTGAGCGCCTACGGGCTGAGCAAGCTCGTCGGCGAGTACGCGGCGCGGGCGGCCCATCCCGGGCACCTTGTGGTGCGTACGTGCGGCCTCTACGGCGTGTGGGGGAGCGGCGGCAAGGGTGGGAACTTCGTCGAGACGATGCTGCGCGTCGCGGGCCAGGGCAAGCCGCTAAAGGTCGTGAACGACCAGCACTGTACGCCGAGCTACACCGCCGACGTGGCCGACGCCATCGCCGGATTGCTGCGCGCGGGGGCGAGTGGGCTGTACCACGTCACCAACGCCGGCTCGTGCACGTGGTACGAGTTCGCCGCCGAGATCTTCCGCCGCGCGGGCGTGACCGCGGACCTGTCCCCGATCACGAGCGCACAGTTCGGGGCGCCTGCGCGTCGGCCGCAGTACAGCGTGTTGTCGAACGCCAAACTCGCCGCGGCCGGCGTACCGGCACCCCGACTATGGCCGGAAGCACTCGGGGCGTACCTTGCCGAGCGTGCGAAGCCGGGCGGATGATTCGATCACCTCGTAACGCCATTCTCGGTCGATGTCCTTGACACCGCCCCTCCCCGAGCCGATACTAAAGCTATCTGAGATTGCGTCTCAATAAGCCGACGCCCGAGGTGGCGATGTTGCTGCCGCTGGACATGCTGCGAGCCGGCGAGTGGGCCGAGGTCGAAGAGGTTACCGGCCAGCCCTCGTGGGTCGGCCGGTTGGCCGAACTCGGCATCCGCCAGGGCTCGCGCCTCCAGGTCGTGCAGCCCGGCTCGCCGTGCCTGTTGAACGTCGCCGGGTGTAAACTCTGCCTCCGCCCGGGCGAGTGTTCCCAGATTCTGGTCCGCCCCGTGGACTCCGTCCCGGCGGCCGTTTGATGCCCACCCTCGCCGACCTCCAGCCCGGCCAGTCCGCCACCGTCGTGTCGCTCGCCGGCGACCCCGCCCTCGTCCAGCGGCTCTACGAACTCGGCCTGTTCGAGGGCGAGCCCGTCGAGGTGCTGGCCCTCGCTCCGCTCGGCGACCCGGTCGAGGTGCGAGTCGGCAACAGCCGGCTCTCTCTCCGCAAGGCCGAGGCCGCGAACGTCACCGTGACGGCGGGTTAGCTGCTGCCCTCCTCCTCCGACGGCTCACGCCGCCGGCTCGGCCGATGACAACCACCAAGACGCTCACCGTCGCACTCGTCGGCAACCCGAACGCCGGGAAATCGACGCTCTTCAACGCCCTGTCCGGGCTTCGACAGCGCGTCGGCAACTACCCCGGCGTGACCGTCGAGTTGAAGAAGGGCCGGTTCGACGCCGGCGACACGCCCGTCGAACTGATCGACCTGCCGGGGACGTACAGCCTCGCGGCCCGCAGCCCGGACGAGATGGTCGCCGTCGATCTGCTGCTCGGCCGCCGCCCGGAGGAGCCTCGGCCGGACGTGGTGCTCTCCATCGTGGACGCCACCAACCTCGACCGACACCTCTACCTCACGAGCCAACTCCTCGACCTCGGCGAGCCGGTCGTCGTCGCCGTGAACATGACCGACGCGGCGGCCGCGCAGGGCATCCGCATCGACTACGAGACGCTGTCGCAGGAACTCGGCGTACCCGTGGTGCCGATCCAGGCGAACAAGGGCGTCGGCCTCGACGCGCTGACGAGAACGATTCTCACCACGGCGGGCACGGAGCCGCCGCGCGGCCCGGCGTTCCCCGTCGAGTTCGAGAAGGAAGTCGCTGCACTCCAGGCCACGCTCGGCGACGTGCCGGGCGTACTCGTCCGCCGTCTGCTGTTGGACGTGAACGGGTACGTCGAGCAGTGGCTCGTCGGGGCTCGCGGCGACACGCTAAAGTCGCAACTCACCGAGGCCCGGCAGCGGCTCGTGACGGCCGGCAGTGCGGTTCCGGGCGTGGAGGCGCGGACGCGGTTCGGCTGGGTGCGGAAGGCCGTGGCGGCAGCGGTTCGCAAGCCCACCGTCCGGCCGGTGATGTGGACCGACCGCCTCGACCGCGTGCTGACGCACCGCGTCTGGGGGACGCTGGCGTTCCTGGCGGTGATGTTCCTCGTGTTCCAGACGATCTTCACCTGGGCGAAGCCGCTCATGGAGACGATCGACGCCGGCCGCGAGTGGGCCGCGAATGGCGTCCTGGGGGCGATGGACCCCGGGCCGCTGCGGGCGCTACTCGTGGACGGCGTCGTCAAGGGCGTCGGCAGCGTGGTCATCTTCCTGCCGCAGATCATGGTCCTGTTCGCGTTCGTCGCGATCCTGGAGGACTGCGGCTACATGGCCCGGGCGGCGTTCCTGATGGACCGGCTGATGAGCCGGTGCGGGCTCAGCGGCAAGTCGTTCATCCCGATGCTGTCGTCGGTGGCGTGCGCCATCCCCGGCATCATGAGCACGCGGGTGATCGAAAACCGTCGCGACCGCCTGACCACAATCCTGGTCGCCCCGCTGATGAGCTGTTCCGCGCGGCTGCCCGTGTACGTGCTGCTCATCGCCGCGTTCCTGCCGGTGAAATCGGACGACAACCCGGCGGGCTTCGCGTGGTGGGTGCCGGGGCTGACGCTGTTCGCGATGTACCTTATCGGCTTCGTCGCGGCCCCGGTCGTGGCGCTGCTACTGAAGCGGACGCTGCTCCGCGGCGAGACGCCGGTGTTCGTGATGGAACTGCCGGCGTACAAGCGGCCGACGCTGCGGGCGGTGGTGCGGCGGATGGTCGAGGCGGGGTGGGCGTTCGTCCGCCGGGCGGGCACGGTCATTCTCGCGGCGATGATCCTGATCTGGGCCTCGCTGTACTTCCCGCACACCGACGCCGCCGGCGTGCCCTACGAAGACCGCGTCGCGGTCGCCGAGGCGAAGAAGGACGCCGCGGGCGACGACGAGGAGGCGGCCGCCGCGGCCGAGCGCGAGAGGAACGCGGTGAACGGCGAGTGGAAGCGGAACAGCTATCTGGGGCGCGTCGGGCGGGCGCTGGAACCGGCGTTCGCGCCTCTCGGCTGGGACTGGCGGATCGGCACCGCGGCGCTCGCGAGCTTTCCGGCGCGGGAGGTCGTGGTTGGGATGCTCGGCATGATTTACGACGTGGGCGAGGACACCGGCGAGGACGGGTCCGCGCTTCAAGAGTCGATGCGCAAGGAGTGGGCTGCGTCGGGCGCGGCCGCGACCTACCCGGTGCCGGTAGCACTGTCGCTGATGGTCTTCGTGGCGCTGTGCCTGCAGTGCGTATCGACGCTGGCCGTGATCCGCCGCGAGACGGGGAACTGGTGGTGGCCGGCGTTCACGTTCGCGTACATGACGACCCTGGCCTACGCCGGCGCACTGGTGACGTTTCAGGTGGGGCGATTGGTCGTGGACGTACTGAAGTGAGCCGCACGCCGTAGCCGAGGGCGCCAGATGCAACTCGCCGCCGTCGTCGTGATCGTGAGTCTGGCGGCCGGCTACGTCGGCCGGTCGGCGTGGCGCGCCGTCGTCGGCCGGAACGCCGGCTGTGGCTCCGGCTGTGGGAAGTGTGCGGTCCCGGTGACGCCTTCAATCCCTGGGCGGGTCTCACTCCCGCAACTATAACTCGGGGCCGGCTTCCAGCCGGCCAGGCAGACGCGGCCGGCTGGAAGCCGGCCTCACGTCTCGCGTCACTTCAGCGGCCGCGCCGGTCGCACTCGCACCGCCAGGCGCACACCGGTGTCGGTGCCGCGGACGACCACCTCGGCCCGATCCAGCGGCTCCAGCAACACTCCCAGTTGGTCGATCGTGCGGCCCGCGTCCTCCCCACCGACGACCCGCGCCAGGGCGTCGCGGTGTTCCGGAGGTACGCCCGCAGCGCTGGTCCCGACACGCCACGACCGCCTCGCCGTTCCCCATGGGATCGCCTCACGACGGGCGGAAACGACGGATCGCGTCCGGCGACGTGGCGAGTAATGAGGTAGCGCCCTTCACCGCGAACGACGGGACCCCGGGCGGGAAACGCTCTTCACCCGGAAAGCGTGACGAGCCGTCCGTCGGGGTCTCCTCGTCGCCGAGATCGATCTGATCGGCGTGCTTTGCGTTGTACCCGACCCTCGCCGCTTCGAACCCGAACTCGACGGCCCGCTCGACCACTCGCGTCAGTTCGGGGTCGGCCTTGAGCCGCACGGCCGCCACGACCACCGGCAGCGGGCCGGCCCCCGCCGCGGGCGGCTCCGCCCACACCGCCCAGTCGGGGCCGAGTGAATCCAGCACGCGTGCGACCCGACCGCGGCCGAGGACCGGGCCGAGCGAATCGACGAGAGTGGCGTCGATCGCCGCCCGCCCCTTCTCCGGCAGGACGGCCCGCAACAGTTCGATCGCGTCCGCGGCGGAGAAGTGGCCTGCCACCGCGCCGAGGGCGTTATCCGGCACCGCGGCCCACAGCGCCGACGGCGTTCGGGCACCCGTGAGCCACTTGCACGCCGGCAGTTCCAGAGCGCAGACGCGGCGGGCCGGCGGCGGGCGGTCGTCGGCGCGGAAGTCGAGTGCGACGCCGGCCTCGATCCCGTCGCCGACCGAGACGTACACCGCGGCGGCGTCGAGCGCCCGCCACGCCTCTCCGAAGCGGCCGAGGAACGCCTTCTCGTCCGGGCCGGCAGCGGCGATTTTCGCGGCGAGTTCGGCGTCGAGCGGGCGCGGGTTCACCAGTACGACAGCGGCCGCGTCGGCGAGTCCGAGCCGACCAAGTTTCGCGCCCAGCACCGACGGCCGGTCGGCGGGTTCGCTCCGGTCGCGGTCGAGCACCGCCTTGACGTCCGTCTCCGACCGCGAGAACGCGAACACGCCGTTCCGGAGCGCGTAGAACTCGTCGGTGCCGTCGGCTCGTCTGCGGACGTGGTACGTCGCCCCGGCGTGCTCGCGGCGCTCGACCGCCTTCAACTCGCCGTCGCGGGTCTGGAGTTCGTTCAGCCGGTCCAGGAGTCGCGTGAGCGTCGCCGGGTTACGCGGGCGGACCAGGATGACCATCCCCTCCGCGGCCGGGTCGTTACCGGGGGCCGGCGAATAAGCGAAGCCGACGGCGTCACCGAGAACGTCGGTAAGGACTTCGTCCGGGGTCGTGCCGAGAGCGCCAAGGGCGGCCCGAACCCCCTCGCGGGCGTCGCCGAGGTTCAAGCCCGCGGTGAGTTGCTTCCCGAGCGGCGACGACGGGAACCACGCCGCGAACGGCGACCCGAGAACGGCCTTCGCGTGGGCGGCGCCGTTCTGCACGAGCACGACCACGGCCGCGTCGGGCGGGGCGACGCGGAGGAGGTCGTCGCGCGGGGCGGCGGACGCCGGCCCGGCCGCGGCGAGCGCGACGGCCAGCGCGGCGAAGGAGCGGACCCGCGTCATGGAGGTACTCGGGAGTCAGGACTTGGGGCGGGCGGAGAAGACGTTGACGTCGCGGAGCAGGCGGGTGAACGCCTTCTGGGTCGTGCCGGCGACCGGTTCGAGCCCGGTCCGCGCGGCGGCCGGCAGTTCGGCGAACGACACCGCGGCGGGGGCCACGGCGTCGCCCGCGGACGCCGTCATCGGCGGGAGCAACGCTCCGGCGAGTGAGGCAAAAACCTTCGGTGCCGCGGCCGCCGGCTCGACGATCGGCCGCGACGACTCGCGGAGGGCGTCCCCGGCTTTGGCGAACTCGGCCGACACGCGAACCGGGCGCAGTTCGGGGGCGGGTCGGGTCTGTTCCACGACGACCTGGTTGCCGGCGGTCCCGTTCATCACCCACACGCCGACCAGAAGCGAAGCCGCGAGCGCCAGCCCGCCGCCGACTGCAGCAAATACCCGGCGTCGAGATCCCGCCTGTCGGTCGGCACGGATTCCGGACAGCACGCCAATCGCGAACCCGGACGGCACAGCGAACTGTTCGGCCGGCAGCGCCAGCGCCGCGAGCAGCACCCGCGCTTCGGCGATACGACTGCGGCACTCAAGGCACCCGACCGCGTGGGAGTCAGCGTCGAGTACCGCGACGGGACAGTCGCCGTCCAGCACGCCCTGGATGGCGGCCTGCGTCGGAAGGCAGTCGGCGTTCGGGAGCAGGTCGGGCATGTCGGCTAACCGGTCGGGCGTGTCGGGGCGTCGTCGGGGACCAGGCCGCGGGCGCGGAGGCGTTCCATCAGCTCGAGGCGGGCGCGATGGAGCCACGTCTTCACCGTGCCCACCGGCCGGCCCACGGCGTCGGCGATGTCCTCGTAGGGCCGGCCGTGCTCGTGAAACAACACGAACACCGCCCGGTAGTCGGGCCGGAGGGCATCGACTGCGGTGCGGAGCTCGCGGGCGAGTTCGCCGCTGTCGTCGGCAGGGCGGTGGTCGGCCGTCTCGTGCAGGTAGTCGGCCAGTTCCGGCCCCTTCGCCCGCTTCCCCGCCCAGGTACGGCAGCGATTCACGGCGATGCCGAGAATCCACGGCCGCAGCGGCCGCTCGCCGTCCCAGCGGCGGAGGCTGCGGAACACCCGCAGGAACACTTCCTGCCCCACGTCCTCGGCGTCGTGCGGGTTGCCGAGCAGGCGGGCGCAGAGGCCGAACACGTCCGCCTGGAACCGCTCGACCAACTCGCGCTCGGCGGCCGGGTCGCCGCCGAGGCACCGTCGGACCAGGGCGGCGTCGGACACGGGCGGCCCTCTACCGGGAGTTACCCGAACGAGGCGAGTTGGGTTTCAACGGAAGTGATTCGTCCGGCGTGCGCCGAGATTGGAACCGACCCGGATCACCGGCCCGTCCGCTCGATCGCCTCGCGGAGCATGTCCATCGCCTCGCGGAGGCTCGTCTGCGGCAGCGCCTTGCCACGCTTCTCCAACTCTTCGGAGAAGCGTATCGCCGTCTCCTGCATCCGCTCGTGCGTCTCCTCCGAGCCGCCGAGCAACACCATCTCCTCCGTCTGCGTGATGCGCTTGTGCCCGTCGGGGTTGTCGAGGCCGACGCCGACGATGCCGGCGACCGTCGGCTCGGCCTTCTGCCGCGACTTCTTCTTCGCCATGACCGGTCGCCTTCGGCAGGGGGAAACGGGAGCGGCGGCGTTGCCGCGTACCCCCATTCTACCCGCGCTTTGCGGTTACTTCGCCTCCGCCCGGCGGATGCTCTTGATCGTCACGTCCTCGACCGGCACGTCGTCGTACCGGCCGCGCCGGCCGGTCTTCACGGCCTTGATCTTGTCCACGACGGCCATCCCCTCGATGACGCGGCCGAACACGGTGTACCCGGACGGGTCGGCCTGGCCGCGGTCGAGGAACTTGTTGTCGCCGACGTTGATGAAGAACTGGGCGGTGGCCGAGTCGGGGTCGGGCGTGCGGGCCATGGCGAGCGTGCCGCGGGCGTTGGTGAGGCCGTTACCGGCCTCGTTCTTGACGCCGCCGCGGGTGTCCTTCTCCTTCATCTGGGCGTCGAACCCGCCGCCCTGAATCATGAAGTCCTTGCCGCTGTTTTCCTTGCCGATGACGCGGTGGAAGATGGTGCCGTCGTAGTGCTTGGCCGCGACGTAGTCGAGGAAGTTCTTGACCGTGAGCGGGGCCTTGTCGGGGTACAGCTCGACCTTCACGGCCCCCATGCTGGTGTCGATGACGACGACCGGGTTGGCGGCGGGCTGGGCCATGGCGCCCGTGACGCCGAGGGCGAGAAGGCAGGCGGCGGCGAGCCTGAGCGCGAGCATCGGTCGGCCTCCGGGAGGGTGGGCGGACCGAGTGCCGCCCGGCGGGGGCAGTTTACGCACGGCACGACGGACCGTCGCCAACCCGTGTGTGTTCCGAAACGAAAACCGACGGCCATTCGGCCGCCGGCTCGCGTTTCCCTACACCGCCCCAAGCGACGGCGTGGCGGGTTACTTCTTCGCGTCGGGCTTCGGCAGGTCGGCTAGCTCGACCGACACCGGGGCGTAGTGGCTGAACTCCATGCTGAAGCTCGCCTGCCCCTTCGTCGCGCTGCGGAGGTCGCTGGTGTACCCGAACAGGTTCGCCAGCGGGATCTTCGCCATCACCTGGGCCACGCCCTTGTCCTCGCTCGTCTCCTCGATGATGCCGCGCTTCGACGCGATGTTGCCGCTGATCTGCCCCTGGTAGTCCTTCGGGCTCACCACCACCACCTTCATGATCGGCTCCAGCAGCTGGATGCCGGCCTTGCTCTCCGCCTCGCGGAAGCACTCCAGAGCGCACAGGTAGAACGCGTCCTGCGACGAGTCCACGTCGTGGTACTTGCCGAAGTGGAGGTCGAACTCCAGGTCGACGAACGGGAACGGGTACTTGTACCCCTTCTTCGACGCCTCCCGCAGGCCCTCCTCCACGCTCGGGATGTACTCCTTCGGGATCGCCCCCTGGCTGATGCTGTTCACGAAGTACACGTTGTTCGGGTCCGGCTTGACCTTCGGGTCGCCCAGCTCCTCGATCTCCTTCACCTTCTCCTCGATCTGCTCCGGCGTCAGCGGCGTGAACTTCACATCGATCACGGCGAACTTGCCGCGGCCGCCGGTCTGCTTGGCGAACTTGTACTGGAAGTCCACCATCCGCGCCAGGCACTGCCGGTACGCCACCCGCGGCCGGCCGAGGGTAATCTGCTTCGTGTCCTCCTGGGCCACGCCGACGGCGCGCTTCAGCTTCTCGATCGAGATTTCCAGGTGCAGCTCGCCCATCCCGCTGATGATCGTGTCCTTCGTCTCCTCGTCGGTGTGCGTCTTCAGCGTGGGGTCGTCGCGCACGAGGCGGTTCAGCGCCTCGCCCACCTTGCCGGCGTCGAGCGTCTTGGCGAACGTCAGCGCCTGCGAGATCACCGGCTTCGGGAACTGGATGGCCTCCAGCGCGATCGGCTGGTCGGGGTCGCACAGGGTGTTGCCCGTGTACGTGTCCGCCAGGCCCATCGCGGCCACGATGTCCCCGGGGCCGGCCTTCTCCAGCGAGATGCGCTTGTCGCCCATCATGCGGTAGAAGCGGGCGATCCGCTCCTTCTTGCCGTTGATGACGTTCATGTACGTCTCGCCCGGCTTCATCTCGCCGCTGTAGACGCGGATGTACACCAGGTCGCCGTTCGTCTCGGCGACGGTCTTGAACGCCAGCGCGCTCATCGGCTCCTTGGCGTCCGGGGAGCGCTTCAGCGCCTCCTTCGTCTTCGGGTGGACGCCGTCGACCGGCGGCCGGTCGAGCGGGCTCGGCAGGCAGTCCACGACGAGGTCGAGCAGGTGCTGCACGCCGTGGAACATCTTGCTGCTGCCGCAGTGGACCGGGGTGAACGTCCCCTCCAGCGTCCCCTTGCGGAGCGCGGCGCGGATCATCGGGATCGGCACGTCCTTCCCGTCGAGGATCAGCTCGGTGACCTCGTCGGACGCGGCCGAGAGGCCGTCGAGCATCTGCTCGCGCCGCTTCACGGCCTCGGCCTTGTACTTCTCCGGCACGTCCACGGTGAAGAATTTCCGGTTCGTCGGGTCGGTGAGGTCGCGGGTGATCAGCTTCATCTCGATCAGGTCCACGATCCCTTCCAGGGCCGAGTCCTGGCCGGCGGGGATGGTGACCACGACCGGGTTGGCGTGGAGCTTCGTCTTCATCTGCTCGACGCAGCCCCAGAAGTCGGCGCCCATGCGGTCGAGCTTGTTGACGTAGGCGACGCGGGGCACCTTGTACTTGGTCGCCTGCCGCCACACCGTCTCGCTCTGCACCTCGACGCCGCCCTTGGCGCAGAACACGCCGACGGCGCCGTCGAGGACGCGCAGCGACCGCTCGACCTCGGCCGTGAAGTCCACGTGGCCGGGCGTGTCGATGATGTTGATGGCGATGTCGCCGCCGGACCGGTCGGCCCAGTCGATGGACACGGCCGCCGAGTTGATCGTGATGCCTTTCTGCCGCTCGAGCGGGTCGAAGTCGGTCGTGGTGTCCCCGTCGTCGACGTCGCCGACCTTGTGCTTGGTGCCGCTGTAGTACAGGATCCGCTCCGTGGTGGTGGTTTTACCCGCGTCCACGTGCGCCATGATCCCGATGTTGCGTACTTTGTCGAGCATCTGTGTCGGCCGGTCGGGGGCCGCCGGCTCCTGAATACGGGGAGAAGCGGATGCGCCTGGGGCCACACGCCCTGGGGGGTCTGGAAGGAGGAGTGTTCCGGAGGGCGTTTCGGTTCGGCCGGCCGGGCGGAACGGGGTCAATCGTTTATCGTAGTGTCGGCCGGGGCCGCGGCCAGAGCGTCGAGACGAAGGACGCGTGAAGCCCCATGAGTCGGCTCCCGACGGGGCCGGCCCTGGGGGCCGAATCCCCGCGCGATCGGGAACTTTCCGCGCCCCGTGTGCGTCGCACCCTCAGAGCGTGCTGCTCCGCCTCGCGCCGGAAAAACTCTGGCACGGGCGTCCCGGTTTGCTCTACACTGACACAACCGCCGACCCACCACGCCCCGGGCCGCTTCCGCCCGCCGACCCGAACCTCACGGGGGTACACCGGATGTTCCGCCTCTCACTCGCCCGGGCCGCACTCGCGGGCGGGCTCGTCGTGGCCTACGCGGCCGCCACGTCCACCGCCCAGCCGCCGGCCGCGAAGACCCCCGCCCCGGCCGCGCCCGCCGTACCGACCGGCCCGGCCGCCCTTCAGGTCGTGAAGATCAACGAGCTCATCCACAAGGGGTACGAGTCGGCCGGGATCAAGCGGCCGGCCGAGAAGGCGACCGACCTCGAATTCTGCCGTCGCGTGTTCATCGACCTCATCGGGCGCATCCCGACGATCGAGGAAGTCATCGACTTCGAGCGCGACAAGAGCTCCGACAAGCGGGTGAAGCTCGTCCGCCGGCTCATGCACGACTCCGACTACCAGCCGAAGAACATCAACGGCGCGCCCGCGACCGTCGAGTTCGTCAACGGCGAGGGGAAGAAGCAGAAGGAGGCGGTGCGGATTAACTACCGCAAGGAGTACGCCGAGCACTGGGCCGAAATCTGGACCGTGTGGCTGATGTCCCGCAGCGGGCACCAGACCTACCGCGACCAGATGCGCGTCTGGCTGGAGGAGAAGTTCCTCACCGACACCAACCACAAGGAGATGGTCACCCGCCTCCTGACGGCGACGGGCCAGGTCGGCGGCGGCCTGCCGACGAACGAGAAGGGGTGGACGTACAAGGACAGCTACGCCGCCAACTTCCTGGTCCACCACCTCGGCGACCCGGTGAAGGACGACAAGGACAGCCAGGAGAACGAGAAGATCGAGGAGGGGGCGTTCGACGCCGTGCCGATCACCTCGCGGTCCACGAAGCTGTTCCTCGGCCTCCAGACGCAGTGCACCCAGTGCCACGACCACCCGTTCAACAAGGAGTGGGTGCAGAAGGACTTCTGGGGCGTGAACGCCTTCTTCCGCCAGACCGTCCGCAGCGCCACGCCCAGCGGCAACCCGGTCGGCAACAACGCCAAGATGGCCAACGCCACGTCCGTGACGCTGACCGACGACCCGACGTTGAACCCGAAGTTGATCGTGAAGTACGACAAGCGGAACGGCGCCCGCGACGGCACCTTCCCGGTCATGCTCAAGGACTATGACGCGGCCATCAACGGCCAGAAGTCCACGAAGATGCTCGCCGGCACGCCCGAGGGCGGCAAGACCCGCCGGGCGCAGCTCGCCGAGTGGATGACGACCCACGACAACTTCGGGAAGGCCTACTCCAACCGGATGTGGGCGCACTTCTTCGGCCGCGGCATGAACAAGGAGCCGTCGGCCGACGACTTCGGGAGCAACAACGAGATCGTCCACCCCGAGTTGCTGCAGTACCTCGGCGACGAGTTCGTGAAGTACGGCCACAACCAGAAAGCGCTGATGGAGTGGATCTGCACCAGCGACGTCTACTCGCTCAGCCACGTGGCCAAGAAGGAGTACACGGACCTGAAGTACGAGCCGTACTTCGCCCGGATGCCGCTGAAGGCCATGTCGCCGGAGGTGCTGTTCGAGTCGCTGATGACGGCGACCAGCCCGCGCAAGCTGACCCCGGCCGCGAAGCTCGACCGGTTGAACAACCGCGACGCCTGGATGCGGAAGCTCGTCCGCCAGTTCGGCGACGACGAGGGGAACGAGCTGAGCTTCAACGGCACGATCGTGCAGGCGCTGCTGATGATGAACGGGGCCGAGTTGAACAACGAGATCGGCGTCGGCCGGAGCGGGGCGAACCAGAACGTCGTGGCCGACCTGTACGCCCGACACGGGAATGCCCCCGCGAAGATGTACGACGACCTGTTCTTGATGACCCTGAGCCGCCACCCGACGTCCGCGGAGTTCGCCCGGCTGGAAGAGGTGCGGACCGGGAAGGCGACGATCTCGCTCGGCGCGCCCACACCCGCCCCGGCCAAGGGGAAGGGTCCGACCCCGGCGCCGAAGGGTAGCGCGAATCTGGTGTACGCCCCGGGCCAGCGGGCCGACCGGCCGGGCGAGTTCTACCAGGACGTGCTCTGGGCGTTGCTGAACACGAACGAGTTCATGATCAACCACTGACCCCGCACCACTGGCGCCGGAAACGCGGAAGCCCGGGGACGACAGTCCCCGGGCTTCTTGTTTTTCCGTCACCCGCTCTCCCGCGCTACGGGTTCGGGTTCACGTCCGTGGCGACGATATACGGCTTCGACAACCCCGCCCGCGTCAGCGTGGCGCCGTACACGTCCACGCGGCGGTTGACGTAGCGGTCCAGGTCCACGCCAACTCCGCCGACGACGTAGGCTCGCACCACGCCGGGAGCGGACTCGAGTGCGTACGTCAGCCGGCCGTCGAGGCGAAGCGCCGACCGCGTCAGCATCCCCACGCCGGACCAGCGCGGCGCCCCGTCCGAGGCCGGCGGCGGGGGAGCCTCTTTCGCCGGCGGTGGCAGGCTCGGGGTGGAGGTCTTCCCGCTGCTCCCGACCGGCGGCAGTAGCGTGGCGCGGTCTTCCTTCGGCAGTTCCGTGCTTCGATTCGGCCCCGGGATCGACACCGGCAGCGCGGTGAGCCCCGTGTTGCCGCCCCGCCGCCGCTCGCGGATGCCGTGGATGCGCGTGTAGCAGAGGTTTGCCAGGTCGTGGTCGCCGTTCGGCTCGTTCATCAGCCGGGCGAGCTGGAAGAACAGCCGTTCCGCGTCCTCGAACCGCCCGTCCTTCTCGGCCGCGTCGGCCTGCGCCCACAGCGGGTGGTTGCTCACCGCCTTCGCCACCGGCTCGGTCCCGATCGCGGCCGCGGGGAGCACCCCGGACGGCTGCGGGGTCACCGCGGGCAGTCCCGGCGGGGCGGTGTCGCGGACCACGAAGCTGGTGTTCGCCGGCCCGGCCGCGTGGACCGCCGACTTCGGCACGTACCGGTAGTCGCCCGGCACCGGCAGCACCGGGTACCACGACTTCCCGTCGAACGTGGTCTTGTCGCCGATCACCGTGAGGATGGTCCCGGCCGGCACGGTGGTCCGCCGGACTTCGGCCAGCGGCTGCGCCAGCCCGACCTTGCCGGGGGCGAGTGTCACCTCGGCCTGCGTGGTCACGTCCTGCGGCGCCTTCCGCGACGGGTCGAAGTCCACCATCGCGATCGGCACCCAGCTCACCGACCGTGGCGCCTGGACGGCGACCCAGCCGTTGCCGGCGTCCTCGTGGACGACGACTTCGGTGCCGCGGGCGAGGCGGCCGGTGTCGGGGAAGCGGTCGCTGGGGCCGGCGTAGAGCGTCACATCCGGGTCGGCCACGACGGCGCGGTACGGAAGCGTCTGGGCGAATCCGGGGGCCGGCAGTGCGGCCAGAACGAACCCGGCCAGGGCGGCGGGGCGCATGCTCTCCTCCACGGGCGCGGGCGGGGTCCGCGGCCGTCATACCACGCCCGCCCGCGCCGTCAAGCTCGCCTATACTGCCCCCGTCCCCCGTCCCCGTCCCCGGGTGCCCGATGCCGACGCTCGCCGACCTGGCCAAGATGTTCGACCACTCGCTGCTCCAGCCGCACCTCACCGACGCCGACCTCGAGAAGGGCTGCGCACTCGCCGCCGAGTACAAGGTCGCGTCGGTGTGCATCAAGCCCTACGGCGTGCCGCTCGCCGCGAAGCTCCTGGCCGGGACCGGGGTGTATGTCAGCACCACGATCGGCTTCCCCCACGGCGGCCACCTCACGAAGGTGAAGGTCTTCGAGAGCGAGGCCGCGATCGACGACGGGGCGGTCGAACTCGACATGGTTGTGAACATCGGGAAGGTGCTGACGGGCGACTGGGCCTACGTCGCAGCCGACGTGAAAGCGGTGATCGACGCCACCCACCGCCGCGGAGCAAAGGTGAAGGTGATCTTCGAGAACGCCCTACTGAAGGACGAGCACAAGAAGGAACTGTGCCGCGTCTGCGGCGACGCCGGGGCCGACTGGGTGAAGACCAGCACCGGGTACGCGGAGACCGGCGCGACGATCGACGACCTGAAGCTGATGCGGGCGTTCAGCCCGCCGCAGGTGCAGGTGAAGGCCGCGGGCGGCGTGCGGTCGTTCGAAACGCTGATGGCCGTCCGCGAGGTGGGCGTGACGCGGGTCGGGGCGACCGCGACGAAGGCGATTTTGGACGACGCGAAGGCGAAGCTGGCGGGCGCGTAAACGAAACCGGCCCCGGGTAAAAACCCGGGGCCGCCGGCCTGTCGAGGGCATGAATCGGGTGGGATCCGTTACCACACCCGACTGGGGTGAGGGGTCGAGTGCGGTCGGCGCCGGCATCCCGGCGACCCGCCCGTTCCCGTCACCACCTCGCACCCCCGCACCGGGGACCTGGGTCGTCTCCGAACCTTGTCACCGTGAAGGCGAGGGAACAATAGCTCACGCCGAGCTCACCGGCAATGCCAATCTCGCCGGCTGAATCGGGTTTACCCATTCTTCCGCCGCCGCTCACGCCGACTTCACGACCCCGGGTTGCCCCTCAGGCCGGGCGGCTGAGGTGAAGCCGCACCAGGTTCAACGCCAGTTTCGCGGTGCGGCTCATTACCTCGGCGCGGGTGCCGATCCACCCGTAGCGGGCCACCTCGGTGCCGCCGGCGTGCGCGAGAGCCACGTACGCCGTGCCCACGGGATCGGCCTCGGTGCCGCCGCCGGGGCCGGCGTAGCCAGTGGTGGCGACGCCCAGGTCGGTGCCGAACCGCGCCCGCACGCCCTCCGCCATCGCCCGCGCCACCGGCTCGCTCACCGCCCCGACCCGCGCCAGCAACTCGCGCGGCACCCCCAACTCGCGGGTCTTCACGTCGTCCGTGTACGTCACCACGCCGCCGCGAAACACGTCGCTCGCCCCCGGTACCAGGCAGACCCGGTGCGCCACCAACCCGGCGGTGATGCTCTCCGCGCTCGCCAGCGTCGTGCCGCGTTCCTTCAGCAGCCGGATCACCACGTCCTGAAGTTCCTCGTCCTCAGCCCCGAACACGAGTTCCCCGAGCCGCTCACGGATGGTTTGCTCGACCGGTGCGATTCGCTCCTGGGCCTCGGCGAGCGACCCGGCCGCGGCGAGGATGCGGAGCGAAATCACCGCGTCGCTGACGGTAATGCCGACCTCGGGGACGAACCCACGGCGTGTCAGGTCGGCGACCTTCTCCTCGACGGCCGACTCGCCGAGGCCGAACGTGTTCAGCTTCCGCTGCACGACCACGCCGCCCCCGACGCCCGCCCGCAGGAGCCGCGGCTTCACCTGCTCCTCGAACATCCGGTACATCTCGCTCGGCACGCCGGGCATCGCGGCGACCGTGGCGCGGCCGACGGTCATCCACACGCCGGGGGCTGTGCCGGCGGCGTTGAACAGTACCTCGGCCCCGACCGGTAGCAACGCCTGAACGCGGTTCCGGTCTGGCATCTCGCGGCCGCGGCGGGCGAACATGCCGCGGATGTGCGCCAGCGACTCCGCGTCCTCGACGAGCGACACGCCGGCGACAGCAGCGATGACCTCGCGGGTGAGGTCGTCCTGTGTCGGCCCGAGGCCGCCGGTGGCGAGGACGAGATCGGCGCGCTCGGTGGCCTGTCGGAAGACGGCGACGTTGTCGGCGAGGTCGTCGGCGACGGTGGTGTGGAACCCGACCGCGATGCCGATCTCGGCGAGCCGGCGGCTCAGCCACTGGCCGTTCGTGTCAAGGTTCTGACCGCTGGTGATCTCGCTACCGATGGAC
>JBGAQM010000073.1:0-20385 GCA_044220735.1 Urbifossiella sp.
TCCGGCCGGTTGGAAACCGGCCCCACGACCGCGGCCCCCTGTCACCCCGCGGTCTTGCGGGCGGCCCACTCGTCGGGCGTCACCAGCACCTGGCGCGCGTTGCTGCCGTTGAACCCGCCCACGATGCCGTCCTCGGCCATGTAGTCGATCAGCCGCGACGCCTTGCCGTAGCCGATCCCCAGCGCCCGCTGCAGCAGCGACGTGCTGCCGCGCTGCTCCCGCACCACGATCTCCACCGCCTGCTCGTACTGCGGGTCGCGCTCGCGCAGCTTCTCGCCCGTCGCCCCGCCGCCCTCGGCCTGGTCGCGCGTCTTCAGGTTCAGCAGCTCGCTGTCGTAGTTCGGCGTGTCCGTCGCCACCGCGTCCACCACCGCCTCGATCTCCCGGTCGCCGACGTAGGCGCCCTGCGCCCGCAGCAGCGTGCCGTTCTGCAGCAGCAGCATGTCGCCCATGCCCAGCAGCTTGTCGGCGCCCTTCTCGTCCAACACCACCGCGCTGTCGGAGCGGTTCGTCACCTGGAAGCAGATGCGCGCGGGGAGATTCGACTTAATCAAACCGGTAATCACGTCCACGGTCGGTTTCTGGGTGGCGAGGATGAGGTGAATCCCGGCGGCGCGGGACTTCTGCGCGAGCAGGATAATACTCCCCTCGATCTCCTTCTTCATCTGCATCATGAGGTCGCCCACCTCGTCGATGAGGATCATGATGTACGGCATGCTCCGCGGGATGGCGCGGCGCTCGTCCTCGCTGTCGGGGTTGATGCGGCGGACGACTTCCTCAAAAGGCAGCTCGTTGTAGCTGGCGATGTTGCGGACGCGGGCGCGGTGCAGCCACTCGTACCGCTCCTCCATCTTGTCCACCGCCCACGCCAGAATCGCCTCCGCCTTCTTCGGGTCCTTCACGACCGGCGTCATGAGGTGAGGAATCTTCGCGTAGTCACTCAGCTCGACCTTCTTGGGGTCGATGAGAATCATGCGGCACTCGTCGGGCCGGCGCGACAACAGGAGGCTGAGAATAATCGTGTTGAGGCACACCGATTTCCCGGTGCCCGTGCGGCCGGCGATGAGGAGGTGCGGCATCGACGCCAGGTCGTAGGCCAGGGCGCGGCCCTCCACGTCCTTGCCGAGGAAGATCGGCAGCCGGAACTTCGCCACCTTCGGGGTCTGCCCCAGCGCCGCCACCACCTCCTTGAGCCGGACCGTCTGGCGGATCTCGTTCGGCACCTCGATGCCGACCGTGTTGCGGCCCGGCAGCGGCGCCACCACCCGCACCGACGGCACCTTCAGGTTCAGCGCCAGGTCGTCGGCGAGGTTCGTCACCTTGTTCAGCCGCAGGCCGGTTTCGAGGGCGATCTCGTACTGCGTGATGACGGGGCCGGTGTGGATGCCGACCACCTTCACCGTCAGGCCGAAGTCGGTGAACGTCTTTTCGAGCAGCACCGCCACCTCGCGCAGCTTCTGCGCGTGGTCCTCGACCGGGAACGGCTCCGGGTCGGCGAGCAGGCTGATGGGCGGAAGCTCGTAGGGCGTCGTGTCGTCCTCGGGGGCGACGGCGCGGAGCAGCGCCGCGAGCGCCGCCGGCTCGTGCGGGTCGGCGTGCGAGTGGATCGGGATGTCGTCCACGCGCGAGTCGAGGTCCAACTCGGGCGCGGCTTCCGGCTCGGGCGCGGGCACGTAGACGGTCGGGCGTGTGATCGGCACCGCGTCGGGTGTCGCCGTCGGGGCCGGAACAGACTTCGCCGGGCGCGCCAGCGCGGCGCGGGCGCGGCGCCCCGCGGCGGACGCGGCCCGCCAGCCGGCGCCGGCCAGCGCGGCCGAGGCGTCGCCGACCTTTTCGTTCACCCACCCGCCGGCCCGCCACGCCAGCCGCAGCCCGGCCCACACGCCCCGCACCGCGGCGGCCACCAGCCGCGGCGCCGCGAGCACCAGCCCGACCAGCGCCGCGCCGGCGAGTACGACCAGTTCCCACGGCGCGACCGTGGCGTCGTCGAGTTCGAGCCGCACGAACGCGCCGATCGACCCGCCCGCACCGGCGAGCCCGACCGGCGGCAGGCGGGCGCCGTCGGCCCACGCCGCGGTCGTGAGCGCGAGGCCGAGCCAGCCGGCGACGCAGACCGCGATTCGCAACGGGTTGCGCGTGACGACCAGTTGCGCGGCGACGGCGAACCAGCCGGCCAGGAACGGGATCGCCCCCCACCCGAGCGGCTCGACCACGACCGCGGCGACGGTATCGCCGGTGCCGCCGAGCGCGTTCGATCGGCCGGCGAGCGCCTCGCCGGTGCCGACGGCCACGGCCAGCGCCGCGCCGACGGCGGCGAGCGTGAGCACGACGGCGTCGAGCCGCCAGCGCGGGGTCGGGGCGTCGTCCGGGGTGGTTTCGTCGGCCATGCGTTCGGCTCGGGTCGCGGGCGGTCCGGCTCTATCTTCCTCCTTCGGACGCGGGGCCGAACCCTCGGTCGCGCCGCCGGGCGGCAAGATTTACAACGGCCGCGCGGCGCCGCCGCTACAATCGGCGTCGCCCGCCCGACCGGAGCCGCCCGCGTGCTGCACGTCGCCCTCTGGGAGCCGGAAATCCCGCCGAACACGGGGAACGTGGCGCGCCTCTGCGCCGCCACCGGCGCCCGCCTCCATCTCGTCGGCCGCCTTGGCTTCCGCCTCGACGACAAGAGCCTGAAGCGCGCCGGCCTCGACTACTGGCCCGCCGTCGATTGGGTGCGCCACGCCACGATGGAGGAGTTCGAGGCGGCGGTCGGCGGGCAGCCGGTGTGGGTGGTGGAGACGCCGGCGGACGTGCCGTACACGCGGGCGGCGTTCCGCGACGGCGACGTGCTGCTGTTCGGGAGCGAGTCGAAGGGGCTGCCGCCGGGGGTGCGCGAGCGGCACGCGGGGCGCGTCGTCGGGGTGCCGATGCCGACGGGGGCGGTGCGGAGCCTCAACCTCGCCACGACCGTCGGCATCGTGCTGTACGAGGCGCTGCGGCAGGTTCACGACTGGTAGAACCCGCACGACCGCCACGGCCGCGGCCGAGCACCGGTGCGTTCACCTGCCGCCGGCCCCGTCGGCCTGCCGAAGTCTCACGCAGGCGGCACCACGTGATCGGCACCAGGGGGCGTAATGGCGGGACCGGTGTTGGCGTTCGCCGCGGTCGAGGAGCTGGCCGCGTTCGTGCATCGAACCCTGTGCGAGCAGGACGCCCTCGACCCGGCCCAGACGCCACTGTACCGCACGCCGCTGAAGCGCGGCGGGCGCGTGTGCGGCCTCATCTTTCACGTCGAGGGGCCGCGGCTGCTGCGGACGAGCGCGGTGTGGTCGGCCGACGACGGGCGGGTGCTCTTCTACGACTCGACCGGCACGCGGTCTCAAGAGGTGCGTCTGAGTGAGGCGCCGGAGGTGGGGCGGGCGGCGTGACCTGCTTTCGCCGCTTACGGCTTAGCGTTGGGCAACGCTAAGCCGCAAGCGGCGAAGCCCCGAGCCTCAGTCGTCCCGCTTCGGGTTGAACCGGATGGCGCAGCCGGCGGCGGGGCTCGTCTCCGCCGGCGACGCCGCCTTCCCGGCCGCCAGCGCGGCCACGGCGTCTTCCAGGTAGCGCCCCTTCACCTCGCCCGTCGCCTTGTCGTCGAACGCGCCCGTGTAGACCACCTTGCGGTCCTTGTCGAGCAGGAACACCTCGGGCGTGTTCTTCGCGCCGTACTTCCGCGCGATCTCCTGCGTCGGGTCGTACAGGTACGCGAACGGGAAGCCCTTCTTCGCGGCGCGCTCCGTCATCGCCGGCAGGGCGTCGTCCTTGCCGGTGTTCACGTTGATGGCCACGACGGCGAGCGTGTCGGCGTGCTTCCGGGCGAGCGCGGCGATGCGGCCCTCGTACGCCACGGCGACGGGGCAGCTGTTGCACGTGAACACGACCACGACGGCGGCCTTGTCCTTGAGGTCGGCGAGGGAGTGCGTCTTGCCGTCGGTGCCGGCGAGCTTCTCCCACGCGGGGGCGGCGCTGCCGACGTCGAGCACCTTGTTGAACTTGCCGGCGTGAACGGGGGTCGGCGTGCCGGCGGCGACCACGAGCGCGGCAGCGGCGAACGCGGGGACGAAGCGCAGCATGGGGTGAGCCTCGGGGGTTTCGTTCAAAGTGTAGGAGGTGGGAAAGCCCACCCGCCGCGGCGGGTGGGCTTCGCCCGCGCCCTCACGCCAGCAGCTTCGTCACCACCTTGCCGCCGACGTCGGTCAGGCGGAAGTCGCGGCCCTGGAAGCGGTACGTCAGCCGCAGGTGGTCCAGCCCGAACAGGTGCAGGATCGTCGCGTGCAGGTCGTTGATGTGAACCGGGTCCTTCGTCACGTTCCAGCCGATCTCGTCGGTCTCGCCCACCACCTGCCCGCCCTTGATGCCGCCGCCGGCCGCCCACACCGAGAACGCGAACGGGTGGTGGTCGCGGCCCGTCACGCCCGCCCGGCCGGCGCGGTTCTCGCCCAGCGGCGTCCGCCCGAACTCGCTCAGCCACAGCACCAGCGTCTCGTCCAGGAGGCCGCGCGCCTTCAGGTCTTTAATCAGCGCCGCGACGGGTTGATCCGCCATGCCGCAGTTGTGCGGCAGCTCGACTTCGAGGTTGGAGTGGTGGTCCCAGCTGGCGTGGAACAGCGACACGAACCGCACCCCGCGCTCGACCAGCCGGCGCGCCAGCAGGCAGTTCGCGGCGAACTGGCGGTACTGGCCGCGGCCGCCGCCGCGGTCGGCCTTCACGTCCGGCTCGCGGCGGTCGAGGCCCGTAGGCGGCGGTGCGGGCGTTCACCTCGGGGTCGCCGACGGCCGCGGCGCGGACGCCGTTCAGGTCGCGCACCGCCTCGATCGTGCGGGCCTGCGCGTCGTCGCTGACGCCGGGCGGGTTGTTGAGGTTGAGGACGGGTTCGCCCTGGTTGCGGAACAGGGTGCCGGCGTGCGTGCTCGGCAGGAAGCCGCTCCCCCAGTTGCTCGTGCCGCCGCTCGTGCCGCGGCCGGCGTTCAGCACGACGTAGCCGGGCAGGTTGCGGCTGGCGCTGCCGAGGCCGTAGGTGAGCCACGCCCCCATGCTCGGCCGGCCGAAGAACGTGCTGCCGGTGTTCATCAGCAGCTGGCCGGGGTGGTGGTTGAACGCCTCCGTGTGCATCGACCGGATCAGGCACACGTCGTCGGCGACGGTGCCGAGGTGCGGCAGCAGTTCGGAGAGCTCCATGCCGCACTGCCCGTGCCGGGACCAGCGGCGCGGGCTGCCCATGACGGTGGCGGTGTCCTTCTGGAGGAAGGCGAAGCGGACGTTACGGGTGAGCGACTCGGGGAGTTTCTGGCCGTGGAGTTCGTTGAGGCGCGGCTTGGGGTCGAACAGGTCGAGCTGGCTGGGGGCGCCTTCGAGGTAGATGCAGATACAGTTCTTGGCCTTCGGCGCGAAGTGCGGCGGCCTCACGGCCAGCGGCGACGGCGGCCCGGCGGCGGTGAGGCGGCCGTCGTCCTTCAGCAGCGACGCGAGGGCGAGCAGCCCGACGCCGTTGGCGCTGGTGGCGAGGAAGTCGCGGCGGGCCTGGACGGCGGCGGGGTGCATGGGGCCATCCTACCGCGCCGGCCACGCCCATCGTGGGGCCGGTTTCAGCCGGCCGCGTCAACTGGAGCCGGTTGGAAACCGGCCCGAACAGCGGTGCGCGATTTGCACCCTGCGCCCCGCGACAAGGCCTCCCCCCGCTGTCAGGAAGAACCCGATGCCCCCGCCGAACACCCCGCGCCGCCCCACAACCCCTGGGCCGGCGGCGAGACGCACCAGCAGGCCGGCGGCAACGTCCCGCCGCTGCTCACTACCGCAGGGGCGTCCCCGTCGCCGACGACCAGAACTCCCTCAAGGCCGGGCCGCGCGGCCCCACCCTCCTCGAAGACTTCGTCGCTGCGAGAAGCCGTTCCACTTCGACCACGGAGGCGCATCCCAGAGCGCGTGTTCACCGCGGCGTCGGGGCGCACGGGTTCTTCGAGAGCTACGGCGCCCTCGAAGCCGTCAGCCGCGCCGCCGTCTTCAAGAAGGGCGCGAAGACGCCCACGTTCGTGCGCTTCTCGACCGTCGCCGGGAACCTCGGTTCCCCCGACCTGGCGCGCGACGTGCGCGGGTTCGCCACCAAGTTCTACACGTCCGAAGGGAACTGGGACCTGGTCGGCAACAACATGCCGGTGTTCTTCATCCAGGACGCGATGAAGTTCCCCGACATGGTGCACGCCTTCAAGGAGGAGCCCGACCGCGGCTTCCCCCAGGCCGCCACCGCGCACGACAACGCCTGGGACTTCGTCAGCTCACGCCCGAGTCGATGCACATGGTCATGTGGGTCATGTCCGACCGGGCCGTCCCGCGGTCGCTGCGGTTCATGGAAGGCTTCGGCGTCCACACGTTCCGCCTCGTGGACGCGGCGGGCAAGAGCACGTTCGTGAAGTTCCACTGGAAGCCGAAGCTCGGCATGCAGTCGGTGGTGTGGAACGAGGCGGTGAAGCTCAACGGCGCGGACCCGGACTTCCACCGCCGCGACCTGTGGAACGCCATCGGCGCCGGCCGGTTCCCCGAGTGGGAGCTCGGCGTGCAACTGTTCGACGACGCCTTCGCCGCCAAGTTCGAGTTCGACATTCTGGACCCCACCAAGCTCATCCCCGAGGAGCAGCTGCCGGTGCGAATCGTCGGCCGGATGGTGCTCGACCGGCGCGTGGACAACGCCTTCGCCGAGACGGAGCAGGTGGCGTTCTGCACGCAGAACGTGGTGCCCGGAATCGACTTCAGCAACGACCCGCTGCTGCAGGGGCGGAACTTCTCGTACCTGGACACGCAGCTGAAGCGGCTCGGCGGGCCGAACTTCACGCACCTGCCGATCAACGCCCCGAAGTGCCCGGTGATGCACTTCCAGCAGGACGGGCACATGGCGATGCGGAACCCGAAGGGCCGCGCCAACTACGAGCCGAACTCGTGGGGCGACCAGGGCGGCCCGCGCGAGACGCCGGCCGGGTACAAGAGCGTGCCGGAGTCGTTCCCGCCCGACGCCGCGAAGGTGCGGCAGCGGCCCGAGACGTTCAGCGACCACTACAGCCAGGCGCGGCAGTTCTACGTCAGCCAGACGCCGGTGGAGCAGGCGCACATCGCCGACGCGCTGGTCTTCGAGCTGAGCAAGGTGCAGACGGTGGCGATCCGCGCCCGCATGGTGTCGCACCTGTTGAACATTGACGCCGGCCTGGCCGACAAGGTGGCGAAGGGGTTGCGGCTGGAGCCGGTGCCGGCGCCGATGCAGGCCGCGAAGCCGACGCGGCAGGACCTGCCGCCGTCGCCGAAGCTGAGCATCCTGAAGAACCCGCCGGCCACGTTCGCCGGGCGCAAGGTCGGGGCGCTCGTCACCGACGGCGTGGACGCGGGGGTGCTGGCGGCGCTGCGGAAGGCGCTGGAGGCGGAGGGCGCGGGGCTGGCGCTGGTCGCGCCGCAGGTCGGCGGCGTCACCGACTCGGCGGGCACCCTTCACCCCGCCGACGAGCAGGTCGGCGGGCCCGTCGGTGCTGTTCGACGCGGTGGCGGTGCTGGTGTCGCCGGCGGGGCGGAGCGCTGGCGAAGCTGCCGCCGGGCGCAAGGCGACTTCGTGGCCGACGCGGCGGCGCACTTCAAGTACGTCGGCTACTCGGCGGCCGCCGCGGCGCTGTTCGAGAAGGCCGGCGTGGCGCTCGACGAGGGCTTCGTGCGGCTCGACGACGCCGGCACCGCGGCGGGGTTCGTAACGACGTCGGCAGCTACGGTTCTGGACCGCGGGGCGAAGAAGTGCGGCCGCGCGCGAAACCGTAAGCGGCAGCGTAACCACTGGCATGAACGCTTATGGCCGCGCTGGAGCGCGAAGGCGAGCGGCAAGCGCAACTACCCGCGCGAACGCTTGCGGCTTCGCGTCGCCCCGCGCGAAGCCGCAAGCGGTGAAGCCGAGACGTCATTCACCACGAGGTACAGCCATGCTCCGCGACCGCCGGTCCGTCCTGGCCGCCCTCGGGCTGGCCGTCCCGTTCGGCGTCCCCGCCCGCGCCGCCGCCGCGACCGGTCCCGTGCCGGGGCTGTGCTTCCGCACGTTCGAGGACGCCGTCCGCGAGGCGTTCGCGTCCCCCGGTCCGGACGGCTGTCGGCGCGTGGAGGTCGGCCACTCGGACGACGTGCGCGCCGGGCTGCAAGGGTGTCACAACGACCGCCCGTTCGCCGGCTTCCCGGCCGGCCACCGCGGCATCGTGCGGACCGGGTGCGAACCCGGCCCCACGGTGAACGGCGCGCGCCCGTGGCGTGGCGACCGTGGACGTGGCCGTGACCGACGGCGCCGGCGGGCGGCCGCTCGACTTCGCGGCGCTGCCGTATGCGCGGTTCAGCGCCGACCTGCCGGCCGTCGCTCGTCACCCCGGCGCGGCGGCCGGCACCACCTCGACCCTTCGCGTGACCGCGTCGCTCGACACCACGCGAACCCGCAGCCGGTCGCCCACCGCGAGCGGGCGCGGCGCGTGCCCGCGCTTCAGCAGCCCCCACACTTCGGGCCGCAGCTCCAGGAAGTCGCCGTAGCTCATCACCCGCACGACGGGCGCGTCGAACTCCGCGCCGGGGGCGAAGGCCGACGGGTCGAACCACGGGTCGCGCTCGGGGCGGACGTGCTTCACCGACGCCGTGAACTCGCCGCCCGGCTGCACGAGCAGCACCTTCACCGGCACCGTCTGGCCGACCGCCAGAACGTCGCCGGGGTGCGCGATGCGTGCCCACGAGATTTCGGGGATCAGCACCAGCCCCGTGCGGCCGGCGGCGGTCACCCACGCCCCTTAGGGTTCGAGCCGCGTCACCACGGCGTCCGCCACGTCACCGGCCGTCAGCGGGTCCACGGTTCGCCTCCGGGGCCGTTGTACGGGCGGGCGCCGCGCACGAATTCCCGCAACACCCGGGCGGCCGGCGGGCATATCCTTCCGACAGGCGGGGGCGACCTCCTGCCGTCCTCTGTCCGGGGACACTCCCATGACCCCCGTCACCGCCCGCGGCCTCGTCCGCCGCGTCGGGCCGGACCCCGAGCCGTCGGATGACGCCGACTTCGTCGGCCGGTTCGCCCGCTCCGCCGACCTGGCCGCGTTCGCCGCGCCGCGGCGGCATCGGGCCGAGGTCCTCGCCGCGCGCCGCCGCATGCCCCCGCGCCCGACGCTGACGACGCCTTCCAGGCCGTGTTTCTGGTGCTGCTGCGGAAGGCGGCGGTGGTGCGGCCGGCGGGCGCCGTCGGCGGGTGGCTCCACGGCGTGGCGGTGCGGACGGCCCAGAAGGCCCGGGTGGCCGCCGCCCGGCGGCGGAGGTGCGAGATGACCAGCGTGCTGACGAGCGCCGGGCGGCCGCCTGGGGGAGACTTCCCTGACGAACGCCGAACACGCCGAGCTGCGGGCCGTGCTCGACGAGGAACTGGCGAAGTTGCCCGAGCCGCCGCGCGGCGCGGTCGTGCTGTGCGACCTGGCCGGGAAGACGCGCGCCGAGGCCGCCGCCGACCTGGCCAGTTCGAAGGGATCGTGCGCGCGCGTCCACCGCGCCCGCAAGGCGCTGGCCGAGCGGCTGACGCGACGCGGGGTGACGGCGCCGGCCGTGGTCGCCGCGGCGGTGCCGGCCGAGCTGCTCGCGGCCGTCGCCGGTTTCGCCCAGGGGGGCGCGATCCCGCCGGCGGTGCGGGCGCTGGCCGACGGGGTGGTGCGAAGTATGGTCGCGCAGCCGCTGTCGCTCGCCTTCGCCGCGCTGGCGGCGGTGGCGGTCGCGGCCGGGGCGCTGTGGGCCGCGGGGCCGGCGCCGTCGGAAGCGCGCGCCGGCCGCTGACTCGCCGGCCGGCGGCGGCCTCGCCGTCACCGACCTGTCGTTCAACGCCGACGGCACGCGCTACGTCGTGTTGGCCGGCGGGTCGGCGGCGGTGAAGGACGCGGCGACGGACCGGACGCTCTGGGTCGCCCCCGCCGAGGCCGCCCGGTTCACCCGCACCCCGGCCGGGCGCGACGACCTCACCACCCTCACGCCCGACGGCGTCGTCCTCCGCGGCGCGGCCGACGGCCGGCCCCACGGGCGCACGGCGCCGCGGCCGAAGGCGGACACACCCTGGCGCGCCGTCAGCTTCTCGCCGGACGCCTCCCGGTACGCCGTCCACACCGGCACCGGCGTCCGGGTGTTCGAGACCACTACGGGCTTTGAGCCGCTGCTGCTCGCGGAGCTGCACGGGCCGGGCGACCGCCCCGCGGCGCAGTCCGGCACCGACGTCTTGTTCTCCCCCGACAGCCGGGCGGTGTTCGGGCTCGGGGTGATGGTCGAGCCGGGGAACGTCGGCACTGCCGAGTGGGACGCGACGGCCGGCAACCGGCGGCGGGCCACCGGCGGCGACCCGCGCCCCACCGCCGCCGCCTACTCCCCGGACAGCGACACCATCGCCATCGCACGTCCGGACCAGATCGTCCTCTACTCGAACGGGAAGAACGACCCCCCCGAGCCCGTGGTGCCCGGCCAGCCGGAGCGCACGACGCTGCGGAAGCACAAGCAACTCGCGCCCGCCGCCCCGGTCACGGCGCTCGCCTACAGCCCGGACGGGAAGGTGGTCGCGGCCGGCGTCCGCGGCGGCGCCGACAAGCTCCCCACGACGGTGCAACTGCTCGACGCCGCGACCGGGAAGGAACTGCGCCGCCTCGGCGGGTTCGCGGCCGCCGCCCCAGTCACGGCCCTCGCCTTCAGCCCGGACGGCAAGACGCTCCTCGCCGGCACCGACGGCGGCGAGATCAAGCGCTTCGACCTGGCCGCCCCGCCGTCGGCGGCGCCCGCGGCCCACGTCACGAGCCTGGCGTTCGCCCCGGACGGGAAGTCGTACCTCGTCGTCGGCGGTGGGAAGGTCACGGTGAAGGACACGGCCACCGACCGCGTGCGCTGGACCGCGCCGGCCGAGGCCGCGCGGTTCACCATCGACGGCAACGCGGTGCTGACGATGGGGACGGACGTGGCATCGCCGCAACGCCGCGACCGGCGAGCCGCAGACGGCGGCGCCGCGGCCGAAGACCGAAGGCCGCTGGCACGCAGTTGCCTTCGACCAGCAGGGCGGCCGGTACGCGGCGCACGACGGCCTCCGCGTCCGCCTGTTCGACACCGCCTCCGGCGCCGACGCCGTCCGGCTCACGCCGGCGGTCGGCGACCCGTTCCCGCGCGTCCCCCGCTCCGGCGCCAGGGACGTGATGTTCTCCCGCGACGGCAAGCTCGTCGCGGCCGTCGACGTGCTCCTCAGCACCACCGACATCAGCGCCGCCGTCTGGGACGCCGAGGGTGGCAAGCGGCTGTTCCTGTACCCGCCGATCAACACGACCGGCGAGTACGTGCCGGCCACCGCCGCGGCCTTCAGCCCGGACGGCAAGACGTTCGCGGTCGCGGTCGTGAAGAGCGTCCACTTCTTCGAGACGGCCGGGTTCACGTATAGCGGCAAACTCGGCGACACGCCCGGCTCCGGGCCGGTCACGGCGCTGGCGTTCGCGCCCGACGGCAAGAGCATCGCCGTTGGCTACCGCCTGCCGCTGCTCCACGGCGGCGAGAAGGTGTCGCGCGTGGTCGGCCACAAGACCGAGGTGCAGGTCGTCGAGCTGGCGACGCAGAAGGAACTGCGGCGGTTCGACGGCTTCGAGGGCGTCAACCACATGGGGCCGAGCGTGCTGCCGGTGACGGCGCTGGCATTCGCCCCGGACGGCCAGACGCTCCTGGCCGGCACCGGCGTGTCGGGCGTGGAGGCGCCGCCGTCCGGGCCGCTGCCGCCGGGCGAGGTGAAGCGCTTCGCCCTGGCCGACCCGCCGGCGAAGGCCGCGGGGCCGGCGTGGCGCGAGAAGGCGAAGCTGCCGCCGTTCGAGGACCGCGTGCATTCGGTGGCGTTCAGCCCAGTCCCGTTTAGCCCGAACGGCGAGGCGATCGCCGTCGGCGGCCGCGGCGGCGCGGCGCAGCACACCGTGACGATGTGGGACGCGGAGACAAGCCGGGCGAAACTCTTTCCGAACCGCGTCTCCGAGGTGCGGCGGAAGCTGTGGGCCGGCGGCCCCGTCCCGGCCGGGACGACGGGCGTGAGCTTCAGCGCGGACGGCAAGCTGCTCGCCGCCACCCGCGACAAGACGACCGGCATCTACGACGCGCGGACGGGTCAGCCGGTGCCGATGAACCCGCCGCTGCCGGGCGGCAAGGCGGCGGCGTTCAGCCACGCCGAGGAGCGCGTCGCGGGCCAGCCGCGGCGCAAGCTTGCGGTCACCGACGGGCGCATGGTGACGGTGCTGGACTGGGCCGAGGGCGTGCCCGTGTCGAGCGCCACGTTCGGCCCGCTCAAGAACGGCCCGGCGGTCGAGGGCGAGCTGCCGGCCGGCGTGGCGTTCTCGCCGACCGGCCGGCAGCTGGTGTTCATCCCGAACCACAAGATCGACCCGGCGCAGTTCGGCCCGAAGGAGGCCGCGCCCGGCCCGGCGTCGCACTGGATCGCCCACGTCTGGGGCGGCGGTAGCGGCGAGGCGATGTACCCCCTGGCGCACGGCACCGCCCCGGTCTCCGCCGTGGCGTGGTCGCCGGACGGCAAGCGCATCGCCACCGGCTGCCGCAAGGGCGACGTGGTGATCTGGGACGCGGCGACGTTCAAGGAGCTGCGCCGCACCCGGCTCGGCGGCCGCGGCGGCGAGAGCGTCATCCGCGCGCTCGCCTTCGCCCCGGATAGCCGGTCGCTCGCCGTCGCCCACAGCCTCGACGAGGGGCCGAGCGCCGACCGCGTCGCGTTCCTCGACCCCGTCACCGGCGAGCGGCGCGGCGGCGACCTCGCGGGGTTCACCAACCTCACGCCCGTCGCGCTGTCGTTCGCCCCCAACGGCCGGACGCTGGCCGTGGGTCTCGCCGACTTCCTGCCGACGGTGCAGGGGCCGCCCGGCGGCGAGCCGCGGCCGCTCGGGTCGGTTGTGCTGTTCACCACCGACCCGGAGCCGAAGGCGCCGCCGGTGCCGGCCGCGCCGGCGCCCGAGGACGTGTCGATCGCCCCGGACGGGCGGACGTACCTGTTCGTCCACGACGGCCGGGTGCAGCTGGCGGACGCGGCCACCGACCGCGTGCGGTGGGACGCCCCGGCCCTCGCCGCGCGGTTCAGCGCCGACGGCAAGACGGTGCTGACCCTCGACGACTCCGTCGCCCGCCGCGACGCCGAGACGGGGAAGCTGCTGAAGGAGGTGACGCTGCCGAAGAACACCAAGCCGGTCCACGCCGCGGCGTTCAGCCCGGACGGCAAGCTGTTCGCCGTGCAGTACGGCACCTTCGCGCAGGTGTTCGACGCGGCCAGCGGGTTCGAGCGCGCCCGGCTCGGCCCCGACCCCATCATCCCCGACCAGGTGGCGCCGGCGGCCGCCGGGATGCGGCTGGCGTGGTCCCCGGACTCGAAGCAGGTGGCGGTCGTCGGCCTGCCGGCGCAGCGCATCGGCACCCGCGGTGTGACGCTGTGGACCGCCGGCTCCCGCTTGCCCGTCGAGCTCGACGGCTTCCCCGCCGCCGAGGCGCGGGCGGCGGCGTTCTCCCCGGACGGCAAGACGCTCGCCGTCGTCACCCGGAGTGACGTGTACGTGTGGGCCGACGGGGCGAAGGAGGCGACCCGCAAGCCGATGCTCGGCGACATCGGTGCGGTCGGCTTCCTGCCAGACGGCCGCGTCGTGGTCGCCGGCGAGGGCCGCTACGCCGACGGCAAGTCGGACCCGCCGGTGTACGAGCGCCGCCTGTTCGCCCACGTCATCGACCCGAAGCAGGCGTTCGGCGGCGTCGCGGCGATCGACAAGACGGTCCGTCCCGCCGGCGCCCCGCCCGTCGCGGCCCTGGCGGTGAGCCCCGACGGCCGCTCGGTGCTGGTGAGCTCCGGCGGCGGGGTGACGCGGCTGACGTTCATCGAAGCGGCCGCGACGCCGGACCCGCCGGCGGCGTGGAGCGAGAAGGCGACGCTGCCGCCGCTCCCCGAGCCGGTCCACTCGATCGCCTTCCGGCCGGACGGCAAGGAACTCGCGGCCGGCGGCCGGCGGGCGCTCGTGACCACGTGGTCGCTCCCGGACGGGGTGCAGCGTCACCAGCACACCTACGACCGCATCCGAGGCAGCATCCCGACCCCGGTCGCGTACGCCCCGGACGGGAAGGTCTTCGGGCACGGGGTGCGGGGCGGGTTCCTGGCGCTCGACGCGGCGACCTGGGACCTGCTCCCGGGCGTGTCCACGCCGGGCCGGAAGCTTGTCACCCCACTTCAGGGGCCGACGCCGCTCGCCGTCGCGTTCGGGCTCCCAGGGCCGGGCGTCGCCGGGCGGCCGCGGTACAAGACCGCGACCACCGACGGGTTCGGGGCCACGGTCTACACCTGGGTCGAGGGCGGGCCGGTCGTCACGGCCACGTTCCCCCGGCCGGACGCCCCGAAACTGGACGATCCGGCGGCTGCGGTCGCGTTCTCGCCGTCCGGCGAGCAGCTGGTGTTCATCCCCAACGTGAAGGACGCCGACGGCCGCTGGGTCGCTCAGGCGTGGGGCGGCGGCGGCGCGGGGAAGTCGCACGTCCTGCCGCACGGCCCGGCGCCGCTGACCGCGGTGGCGTGGTCGCCCGACTTCAAGCACGTCGCCACCGGCTGCCGCAAGGGCGACGTCGTGATCTGGGACGCGACCACGTTCAAGGAGTTGCGCCGCGTCGCGCTCACCGGGCGCAGCAGCGAGGGCGTCGTCCACGCGCTGGCGTTCTCGCCGGACGGCAAGACGCTCGCCGCCGCCGTGGACCTCGTGGACGGCAAGAACGTGGAGCGCGTCGTATTTCTCGACCCGGCCACGGGGGCGCGGGGCCACGAGATCCAGGGCTTCGGCAACGCCGAGCCGCGGGCGCTCGCGTTCGCCCCGGACGGCAAGACGCTGGCCGTCGGCTGTACCGCGTGGCGGGTCGAGAACTTCAACCGCGTCGGCGACCACGGGCTCGTCAAGCTGTACGCGGCCCCGTAGGTCGTGGGGCCGGTTTCCAACCGGCCGTGTCAGCTCCGGCCGGTTGGAAACCGGCCCCACACCGAACCCGCCGGCCGCGTATCATACCCCCCGCATGGACGCCCTCCCGTTCCTCGCCGCCGTCGCCAAGTCGAAGCGCCAGCCCGTCTACGTCCTCGTCGGCGACGAGGATTTTCTGAAGCGCCGCTGCCGCGACGCCATCATCCACCTCGCCCTCGGCGACGCCGACCCCGCCTTCGCCGTCGGCACCTACGCCGGCGACAAGCTCGACTTCTCCACCGTCCGCAACGAACTCGACACGCTCCCGTTCCTCAGCGCGTGCCGCGTCGTCGTCGTGGACGCCGCCGACACCTTCGTCACCGCCCACCGGCCGGCGCTCGAGCGCTACGTCACGGCGCCCGCGGCGGCCGGCGTGCTGGTGCTGGACGTGAAGGCGTTCCCCGAGAACACCAAGCTGGCGAAGGCGCTGCCGGACGCGGCGAAGGTGAGCTGCAAGGCGCCGGCGGCGTACAAGCTCGGCGCCTGGGTGCAGGAGTGGGCGAAGGCCGGCCACGGCAAGAAACTCACCCCGGACGCCGCGACCCTGCTCATCGACCTCGCCGGCAACACGATGGGCCAGCTCGACCAGGAGCTCGAAAAGCTCGCGGTCGCGGCCGGCGCCAAAAGCACGATCGAGGCCGCCGACGTGCACCGCCTCGTCGGCCGCAGCCAGGGGGCGGACGTGTTCCGCATCCTGAACGCCATCGGCGACGGCAAGCCCGCCGCGGCGCTGACCATCCTCGAACGCCTGTTCGCCGAGGGCGTGGCGGCGATGGGCGTGCTGGCGCCGCTGATGGCGCAGCTGCGGAAGCTCGCCGCGGTGGGCCGGCAGCTCGCCGAGGGGCAGGCGCTGGGGCCGGCGATGGACGCGGCGAAGGTGCCGGCGTGGCCGCAGGCGCGGGAGAGCTTTCAGAAGCAGGTGCGCTGGCTCGGCCGCCGCCGCCTCGACGCGCTGTCCGGCTGGCTGGTGGAGATCGACCGCGACCTGAAGGGCGGCAACCCGCTGCCGGAGAAGCTGCAAGTCGAACGGCTGGTGGTGAAGCTGGCCCGCCCGCGGGCGTAGGCCCGTCGTTCGAGCCGCGGGCATTGTGTGTACGCGACCCCCCCGGGGGGTCGTGGCACGAATTGAGTCAATACCACAAAAGTATATTGGATCGTCTCCGGGCAGCGTGTCACGTCGCAAGTCGGGCGCGGGGGCGGTTTTCGGTTGACCGCGGCCGTTCGCCCGACGACGCTGGGACGACTCCCCCTTCATTTCCGACCCGCGAGACCGCCGTGAGCCGTTACGCCGAGGACGACGACGACGACGACGACCGCCCGCGCCGGCGTCGGCGGCGTGGTGGGGGGAACGGGGTGCCGTGTCCGCGGTGCGGGTCGCGGTCGCAGAGCCCGGGACCGTGGCCGTGGTACCTGGGGACGGTGGGGGCGGTGCTGTGCCGGGCGGTGGAGTGCGACGACTGCGGCCACGAGTTCGACGCGAAGAAGCCGTCGGCGGACCTGGCGGCGCGGAAGCGGAACCTGGCGATCGGGATCAACGGCTGCGGCCTGTTGGGCATCCTGGGGGTGTTCGGCCTGCTGGCGCTGTGGATCAGCGTGGTGACGCAGCGCTGACGGCTCCGGCGTGGGGCCGGTTTCCAACCGGCCTGGGCGCGAACGGCCGGCCGGAAGCCGGCCCCACGGGCCGCCCTACAGCTTCCCCTCCAGGCCGAGTTGGTGGAAGTAGTGCGTCACGCTCTCCTGGTTCGCCAGGAGCCAGTCGATCGTCGGTTCGTTCCGCATCGCCTTGCGGATCACCTTCGCCGTTGCCTCGCGGTTCACCGCGAACAGCGCCGCGTGGTCCACCTCGCCCTCCGGCACGCTCAGCACCGCCGGGTCGAGCCACACGCTGTAGATGATCCCCAGGTCGTTCGCCTTCTCCTTCGGGATGTCGCCCGCCCGCACCGCGTCCAGCACCCCGTGCGCGATCCCCGCCTGCACCGTCCCCATCAGGATGCCCGTGTACCGCGCGTCCTTCACCGTCACCTTGCTCACCATCAGCGTCGCCGGCTTCACCTGCACGTCCGAGTTCAGGATGGCGAACACCCGCGTGTGGCCCTTCACCTGGTCGCCGACGAGGTTCGCCAGCGCCGCGCCCACCGGGCCGTCCAGCTCGCCGATCACCACCTCCGGCTCGGCGCACAGGTAGTCCTTGTCGCCCTCCACCAGCGCCTCGCCCGTCCGCATCACGATCCGCTCCGCCATCACACGTCCTCCACGGGGCGGCCGGGGCGGCCGCGGTCGGGGGTCAGCTTACGGACCCGCAACGACGCACGCCCCGGCGGGGGCCGGGGCGTGGGCGCGATTCACGACTTCGGGGCCCGTCAGCGGCCGCCGTCGCCGCGCGGGACCGGCCGGCCTCCGGGCGGGGCCGTCGGCACGGCGCCGCCCGGCCCGGGGGGGCCCATCGGCCCGGCGCCGCCCGCCGCGCCCGGGGCCATCGGCACGATGCCGGGGGGGGCCATCGGCGCGTTGCCGAACGGCGGGGCCGCGCCCGGCGGGCCCGGCACCATCGGCGGGGCCGCGCCCGGCTGATTCCCCGGCGGCGGGCCGAACCCGCCCCGGCCCGGCCCCATCGGGCCCGCCCCGGGGCCGACCCCGCCCGGGCCCATCGGCCCCAACTCGCCCGGGCCGCCGCCGCCGCCGCCGTTCAGGCCCGGCGGCTCGGGGCCGACCAGGTGCTCGGCCAGCTTCGCCGTCTCGATCACCGCGCCGCTCGACTGGATCACCACCCGCTCGCCGTCCGGCGACAGGTGGAAGTAGCCGCCCACGTACAGCAGGCCGGAACTGCGGACCGTCGCCACCCGCTTGTACGAGCTCGGGTCGGCCGGGTCGGCCACGTCGTACACGTCGAGCCCGAGCGAGGCGAACTGCGGCTCGAGCCCGTGCGACGACACCAGCAGCTTCTTCCCGTCCGCGGTGAACCGGGCGTAGCCGTTCTGGTTCTTCCGCGACGCCGTCACCGCCGGCACCTTCTTCGGGGCGCCGGCGTCGAGCACCGTCAGGTCGCCGGCGCTGCCGCCGGCCGCGCCGGCCGCGGCCACCAGCTTGCCGTCCGGCGCGTAGGCCACGTCGGTGGTGCCGTTCGGCAGCCGCACCGGCTCCGACTCCAGGGTGGCGGGGTTGACCTGCAGCACCACCTGCCCGGCCGCCGACCGCGGGTCCTCGACCACGTACAGCTTGTCGCCCGCGCGGGCCAGGTCCCACGGGGCGTTCGGCAGGTCCTTCTCCTTCACCAGCTTGCGGTCGGCCGTGCTGTACTGGCGGAGGGCCGCCTTGCCCTTCGCCCCGGTGCGCGTGGTGAGCACGGTCAGCACCTTGCCGTCGGGGGACACGTCGAGGCCGTAGACCTTGTTCCCGGTGGCGATGACCGCCGGCTTCAGCTCGGCCTGGTCCTTCAGCTTGCCGTCGCGGAGGCCGGCCAGGTCGTACACGGCGACGTCGCCGGCGCCGGCGTTGCGGTCGCCCTTCTGCTGGTTGAACAGGCTCGCGGTGAGCGGGGCCGTGGCCACGTACAGCTTGCCGTTGGTGGTGTCGATGGCGGACCGGACGCCGAGGCTCGGGACCTTCCAGCTCCCCTTGGGGATGAACCCGGGGTAGGTGTACCGGTTCAGCTTGTAGACCGCCTTCCCGCCGACCGCCTGGGCGGACACGGTGAACACGTCGGACTTGTCGGCGTCGAAGGCGATGGTGAAGAACGGGTCGATCTGGTGGGCGAGCGGGGGCGTGGTGTAGGCGCCGCCGCCGGACGAGCCGGCGAACCCGGGGGTGCCGCCGCCGGGGTTGAAGGCGCCGGGCGGCGGGCCGAACATCGGGGCCCCGCCCGGGGGCGGCGGCGGCGCGCCGGGGACGGTCACGCCGGGGGGCGGGCCGCCCATCGGGAAGGTCATGCCGGGCGGGAGACCGCCCATCGGGAGCGCCATGCCGGGGGGCGGGCCGCCCATCGGGAAGGTCATGCCGGGGGGCAGGCCGCCCATCGGGAGCGCCATGCCGGGGGGCGGGCCGCCCATCGGAAGCGTGACCCCGCCGGCCATCGGGCCGCCCATCGGGACGGTCATGCCGGGGGGCGGGCCGCCCATCGGCGTGGTGCCGCCGGGGGTGAGCCCGGTATCGCCCGGGCGGGTGAAGCTGGGCCGGCCGGGCGGTCCGCCCTCGGGGGTGTTGGGGTGTTCGTCGCGACCTGCTGGCCGGGGTCCGAATTCGGGGCGGTGATCTTCAGGGAGGCCAGGAACTGCTCCCGCTCCGGGGTCGAGAGGCCCTTGTCGGCGCCGACGATGGCCATGACCAGCCGGCCGTGGGCGACGGCCCCGCGGGCGGAGATCAGCTTGCCGTCCTGCTCGATCTCGAACACCAGCCCGGGGTGCCCGTCGACCGTCGCCTCTTCCTTCTTCAGGACGGTCACGTCCTTGGCCCCGAGCGGGCCGAACGCCGTGGCCGACTTCGCCTCGGCCAGGCTCTTGCGGATGTACTCGCGCGGGTCGAGCGCCCGGTCCTCGGGCGGGAGCGACTGGGACACCACCGCGACGCCGCCCTTCTTGTCGGGCCGCTCGGCCCGCAGGAAGCTGATCGACAGCGTGCCCTTCCCCGGGATGGGGAGGGACATGTTCTCCTGCTTGGTCTGCCAGTCGGGGATGTCCACGACGAACCCGTTGCCGGTGTGGCGCTTCCACCCGGCGGGGGGCTCGGCCGTGCCGCCGGGCGGGGCCATGCCGCGCGCGGGGCCGCCCTTCGGGCCGCCGTCGGGGGTGGTTCCGCCGCCCGACGAGTTGGACGCGGTGGCGGGGGCGTCCTTCTTGAACATGAAGTACGCGCCGACGCCGCCGCCCGCGAGCACCAGCACGCCCACGACGCCCAGAATCAGCGGCATCGCCGACCCGCTCGCCGCCTTCTTCTTCTTGCCGCGGCGCGCCGGGCGGTCGTCCTCGTCCTCGTCGTCATCATCGTCGTCGTCGTCGTCGCGGGGGCGGTTCGGCTTGCCGCCGCGGGGGAGCATGGCGGCGGCCGCCGACTTCCCTGGCGCGGGCCGTTCGACGGCCGGGCGGGTGCGCTCTGGCGGTGGGGAGGCCGTCCGCGCGGAGCGGGGCGCGGCCGCCGGGCGTGGGACGGGGAGCTGCGTCTTGCACGACGTGCAGCGGATGGTTTTGCCGGCGAGGCTGGTGGGCACGTCGAACCCGGCCTGGCACCCCGGGCACTACAGGCCGGCGGCGGCCATGACATCCTCCGGCGGCCGAGCGGATCGTTTGAATAGCTCATCCGCCGTGGCCGGCGGTGCAACGCAGGTGTTACGTTTGCGCGGGGCGGGGCGTTGGC
>JBGAQM010000563.1:0-2309 GCA_044220735.1 Urbifossiella sp.
CACATGAGAGGGCACGAACGCCGAAACCCGCGCCGGCAAGCCGGCGCGGGTTTCGGGTTTCGGGCGTCCGGCCGCCGCTACACGGGGTCGATCATGCGGCCGCCGCCGCGGAACGCGTCGGCCACGAACGACACCACCGCCAGCACCAGGAACACGAAGAACAGCACCTTCGCGGCGTCGAGCGACACGTCGGCGATGAGCCCGAACCCGAACAGGGCCGACACCACCGCCACGATCAGGAACGCCAGGGCCATACGGAGCATCGGAGTACCTCCGGTTGGGGTTTCCGCCGCGGGCGGCGTTGCACGCCCACCAGACATTACGGGTTCACCACTTCCACCCTTACGTCAAAACTCGTCGTCGCGCCCGTCTGCGGGGTGCCGATCACCTTGATGATGTGCGGGCCCTTCGGGGCGTCGGCCGCGGCCTTGACCGTCAGCGTCACCTGCTTGTCGCCCGCCTCCGCCTTCGCCTTGTCGATCCGGGCCTCGATCTTCGGGCTCTGGCTGTCGGTCTTCAGCGTCACCGCCTGGGTGAACGCGCTGTCCCGGTTCACGTTGATGACGATCGTCCGCTCCTCGCCCGGCTTGATGTTGGTGTCGCCGGGGGCGGTGCTGAGGCGGAACGAGTTGTCGGTGTTCGGCGTGCCGCCCTCGGGGCTGCGGTTACAGGCGGCGGACGCGAGCGCGAACAGGCCCACGCAGGCGGCCGTCAGGGTACGGGTCATGGTTGAAGCTCCGGTTATCAGGGCGGCACCCGGCGGACAGTCCGGTCGGGCCCGCCCCGGGTGGATTGGGACTGAAGCAACGGGTGTGCCGGTGACGACGGCAGAGGGTGGCAATCCGCTGCGCCCGCCCGCGCGGCCGGGTTCGCCCGCCGGCCGCGGAACGCCGGATGCACAACCCGGCGCCGGTCCACGGGAGGGGCGCATGATGACTCGGGCGTGGCATGTCGGGCGGACGGCGCTGGTCGTCGTCGGGGCGGTCGCCGTGGTCGGCCTCGCGCTGCGGGTCGGCGCGGGGTGGTACCTCCAGTCGGCCGGCGGCCGGGCCGTCGTCGCCGAACGACTCGGCGAGGCGATCGGCCTGCCGGTCGAGGTGCGCGAGCTGAACGTCGGCCCGCTGTCGTCCACCATCGCCTTCCGCGTCCTCGACCCGGCGCTGCCCAACTCGCCCGACGCCGAGGTGCTGGCGGTCGAGTCGGCGTCGGCCGACGTGTCGTTCGGCGAGCTGGTGACGGGCCGGGTGCGGCCGAAGGAGGTCCGCCTCCGCGGCGTGTCCGTGTCGCTGCGGCTCGACGCGGCCGGCAAGCTCCTGACGACGCTCCCCACGCTCCCCGAGGCGCAGCAACCCGCCGGCGACGGGCCGCTGCCGCACGTCGTCGTCGAGAACGCGCGGGTGACGATCCGGCAGGAGGGGCGGCCGGCGTTCACCGTGTCGGGCGTGTCGCTCGAAGCCGGGACGGACGGCGCGAAGGTGGCGCTGTCCGGCGGCGCCGACGACCCGGCGTGGGGGAAGTGGAAGCTGTCCGGCGAGGTGGACCGCGCCGCGGACAGCGGCTGGGCCGCGCTGGCCGCCGACGACGCGCCGCTGTCGCTGGAGTTGCTGCGGTCGCTGCCGTTCGTCCCGCGCGAGGTGTGGGACAACGCCCAGCCCGCCGGCCGCGGCAAGGCGAGCGTCCGCGTCACCGTCGGCGGGGCGCCGGCGCGCGAGGTCGGCTACGACGTGCGCATTCAGCCCACGGGCGCGGCGGCGCTGGCGCTGCCGGCCGCGGACGTAACCCTTCAGGACGTGCAGTGCGTCGTTCGCGTCCACGCCGGCAAGGTGGAGGTGGGCGGGGCCGACGGTCGGCCGAAGGCGACGGGGACGCTGGCCGGCGGCGTGGTGCGGGTGGCGGCGAAGTACGACTTCGCCGCCGAGCCGGGGAAGGCCGACCCGATCGCCGTGGAGGTCGAGAAGCTGGCGGTGAAGGAACTGCCGGCGACGTGGGGGCTGAAGAATTTGGGCGGCGGCCTGCCTGGGAAGTTGAGCCTGGAGAGCGGCTTCCTGACCGGCCGGGCGAAGCTGACGCTGCTCGTGCCGGCGACCGGCGAGGCGCAGGTGTTCGGCGGCGGGTCGGGGCGGATCACGCTGCCGGGCTTCCTCGGCGGCACCGGGAGCGACATCAGCGTGCGGCTCGGCGGCAAGGGCCGGCGGCTGGACTTCCACCTGGGCGAGGCGGAGGAGGAGGAGAAGGTCGGGGAGCGTGACGGGGCGCAGTCGAACGCGGTTAACCCCCTCACCCCGCGTGCTTCGCCGCGACCCTCTCCC
>JBGAQM010000564.1:0-2296 GCA_044220735.1 Urbifossiella sp.
GGCTTGGCGTTGGGCGACGCCAAGCCGCAAGCGGGTGGGCTACTTTAGCTCGGGCGGCATCTCGCCCGAGTAGCTCGCCCACAGTGCGTCCATCGGGTGGGCGCACCACACCGACGGGTCCACCGCCTTCATGTGCCGGGTGATTTGCATCAGGCAGCCGACGTTGCCGGTGAACATCGCCCGCGCCTTCGTCCCGGCGATGTTCGCCGCCTTGCGGTCGCCGAGCCGCGTCGCCATCTCGGGCTGCGTCAGGTTGTAGCTGCCCGCGGCGCCGCAGCACAGCTCGCTCTCCGGCAGCGGCACCAGCTCCAGCCCGGGGATCATCTCCAGCAACTGCCGCGGCTGCTTGAACACCTGCTGCGCGTGCCGCAGGTGGCAGGCGTCGTGGTAGGTGGCGCGGATCGGCAGCGGGTGCGTCGGCTTCACCGGGCCGAGCTCCATCAGGAACTCGTGGACGTCGCGCACCTTCGCCTGGAAGCGGGCTGCGGCGGCGGCGTGCGGGGTGTCGTGCATCATGTGGGCGTAGTCCTTCAGCTGCGCCCCGCACCCGGCCGCGTTGTTGATGACGGCGTCCACGCGCTCGAACCGGGCCGCGTCGTCGGCACCGAAGACGTGGCAGTTCTTCGCCGCGAAGTCGCGCGCCGGGCCTTCCTCGGCGGCGTGGTAGTGCAACGCGCCGCAGCACCCCTGGTTGCGCGGAATCCACACCTCGCAGCCGTTCGCTTGCAGGACGCGGGCGGTGTTCAGGTTCGACTCGGGGAACAGGGCGTCGGCGACGCAGCCGAGGAACAGCGCGACTCGGGCGCGAGGCTTCCCTTCGGGTTCCAGCACCTCCGGGAGCTGGCCGTAGTGCGGCTTCAGCGCCGGGAGCATGTCCTTCATCGCGCGGAACTTGCCGGGGATGAGGCGGTCGGCGCCGGTCTTGCGCAGCAGCCAGTCGAGGCCGGTCCACTGCATCAGCCGCGCGGGCGCGAGGCTGAGGCGGTTGGCCCAGCGGTAGGGGAAGACGTGGAACAGCAGGAAGCGCTGCGCGGCGTTCAGCGTCTGCGTCTGGCGGCCGGGTTCGAGGTGGGCCATGTACTCGCGGAACGGCTCGATCAGGCGGCCGTACTGCACGCCGGACGGGCACGCCGTTTCGCAGGCGCGGCAGTTCAGGCACAGGTCGAGGTGGCGCTTCACGTCGGTGTCGAGGGCGAGGGCGCCGTCGATGACCTGGCGCATGAGGTAGATGCGGCCGCGCGGCGAGTCGGCCTCGTTGCCCGTTTCCACATAGGTGGGGCAGCTGGCGGTGCACAGGCCGCAGTGGACGCAGTCGAGGACGAGTTCGTAGTCGATGTTCGGCCCGGCGGGGACGACGGGGAGCGCGGTGGTCGCCATGTGGGTGCGGCGTTAGTTGGTGGGGAGGAGGCGGCCGGGGTTGAACACGTCGCCGGGGTCGAGGGCACGCTTCACCGCGCGCATCACGGCGAGGTCGGCCGGCGGGCGGCCCCACACCGGCAGCGACCGCTTCCACTCGGCCGGGCAGCGGCGCAACACGACGGAGCCGTCGCCGGCGAGGTCCGTCAGGGCGGCCAGCAGTCCGCCGGGTTCGGGCACGTCGCCGGCGCCGTGGACGATGCCGCTCAGCCCCTCGGCGCGGACGCCCACGCTGGCGCAGAGCCCGGCGGCGGCGGTGCAGAACGCGGCGACGCGGCTCGGCCGGACGCTCGCCTTCCACACGACCGGCGCCGCGCCGGTGGTGGCGTCGGTCGCTTCGCGGATCAGGGCGTTCGGGTCGGCGTCGGTCAGCACCTCGGGCGAAATCACCGGCGCGGCGGCGAGTTCGGCCAGGAGCGTACTCGTCTGCCACGGCACCGTCGCGGCCTTCTCCTCGAACACGACGAGCACCCACCACGGTGCCCGACCGATGTCGGTGCCGGCGCGCGAGACGTGAACCACGACCGGCCGCGACTTCGAGGCGTGAAGTGCATCGAGTACGGCGCCGAGGTGGCGGCCCTCGCACCCGAGCCGCACCGCGGCCGACGCCTCCGGCTTCGGACGCACCTTGAGCGTGAGTTGCGTCAGCACGCCGAGCGTGCCGAGGGCGCCAGTGTGGAGCTTCATCAGGTCGTAGCCGGCGACGTTCTTCACGACGCGGCCGCCGGCGTTCACCGCGGTGCCGTCGTCGGCGACGAACTGCACGCCGATGACGTAGTCGCGGAGCGTGCCGTACCCGAGGCGGCGCGGGCCGGTCGCGTTCACCGCGACGGCGCCGCCGATCGTGGCTTCGTCGGCGCGCGGCACGTCGACCGGGAGC
>JBGAQM010000074.1:0-22504 GCA_044220735.1 Urbifossiella sp.
TGTCGCGGTGCGCGGCGATCGCTTCGCGCAGCGGCTCGGCGTCGGCGCCGAGGAACAGCTCGATCATGTCGGCCACGTCGAGGCCGGCGTCCTTGCGGGCGTCCTGCACCAGCCGCACCACGTCGCGCGCCAGCCCCTCGGCCTTCAACTCGGGCGTCAGCCGTGCGTCGATCCTCACCTGCGTCGAACGGTCCACCACGCCGAACCAGCCGTCCGGGGCAAGGTAGCCGATGGTGACATCGGCGCGCTCCAGCGCCACGCCGGCGAGCGCGAACGTGCCCGCCGATAGCGCCGCGTCCACGGCGGCGCCGTCGAGCGCGTCGAGGGCGGCTTCCGCTTCCTTGAGCTTCGGTCCGAGCTTCGCCGCGGCCGTCTTCTTGTTCAGCTTCGCCGACGCCTTCAGCATCGGCTCCGTCGCCGCGTGAAGCGTCACGCGCTTCACGTTCAGCTCGTCGGTGATGAGGCTTGGGAAGCGATCCACGGCACGACGATCCGAGTCGGAACCCGGCGCCACGCGCAACTCGGCGAGCGGCTGACGCACCTTCTGCTTCGCCCCGTTCCGCGCCGCGCCGCCGAGCGACACGATCCGCAACACCGCGTCCATGTCCTGCGACAACGTGGTGTCAATCAGCGCGTCGTCGGCCGGCGGGTAGTCGGACAGGTGAACGCTCGCCGGGTCGCCCGCCAGGTTGCGCCACATCACCTCCGTGACGAACGGCACCACCGGGGCGCACAGCCGGCACACGTCCTTCAACACCGTGTGCAGCGTCTGGTACGCCGCGAGCTTGTCGCGCCGGCCGGCGTCGTCGAGCGTCGCGTCGTTGCTCCAAAAGCGGTCGCGGTTGCGGCGGATGTACCAGTTGCTCAGCTTCGCGTCGATGAACTCCTCGGCGGCGAGGCAGAACGCCATCACGTCGAACCGCTCGAACGCCGCGCGGGCCGTCCGCGTCAGCAGTTGCAGGTCGCTGAGAATCCAGCGGTCGATGTCGGGCCTCTCGCTCACCGGCACCGCGGGCGCGGCGGGGTCGAAGCCGTCGAGGGCGGCGTAGTTGGCGAAGAAGCCGTAGCAGTTCCACAGCTTCAGCACGAACTTCGCCCGCACCTCGTCCGCCGGGCCGGGGCCGAAGTTCAGGTTCGACGCCGGGTTCGACCGGCAGTACAGCCACCGCATCACGTCCGCGCCGATCGCCTTGAACGCCAGCGGTTTCCCCTTCGCGTCCACGGTCACGCCGCCCTCGTCGGCCGCGGCGACGAACTCGATCGAGTTGCCCGTGCTCTTGTGCATCTCGTGGCCGAACTGGTCGCGCACCAGCCCGTGCCCGAGCAGCGTCTTGAACGGCGGTTCCTGCCCGTCGCTCATCATCGTGGACATCGCCAGCAGCGCGTAGAACCAGTTGCGGAACTGGCCGGGAAAACTCTCGGTGATGAAGTCGGCCGGGCGCCAGTCGGCCGGCAGCGTGCTGTACGCCACGATGCCGGCGTCGAGCCACGGGTTGCCCACGTCCGGGATGCGCGACATGAGGCGCCCCGTGCGCGGGTTCTTGATCTTCACGCGGTCGATCCACGGCCGGTGCGGCGTGTGGCCGGCGAAGTCGTCCCAGCCTTCGACCGCCCGCGCCTGCAACTCCTCCCGACTGCCGATGACCTCGAAGTCGGTGGGGTCTTGCTCGTCCACCCAGATCGGCAGCGCGAGGCCCCAGTAGCGCTTCTTCGAGATCATCCAGTCGCCCATGTTCCGCAGCCAGTCGCGCTCGCGGGCGCGGCCGTTGATGCTGTCCGGCAGGAACGTCACCTGCTCGGTGATCGCCATGATGGCTTCGCGGAAGCTGTACGGGGCTTCGGGGTTCGGGTGTGGGGCCGGGTTCCAACCCGCCGGGGGCTCCGGCCGGTTGGAAACCGGCCCCACAACCGACGGCCCCATGCCGATGAACCACTCGTCCACGAGGCGGTACAGCAACTCCGTCTTGCAGCGCCAGCAGTGCGGGTAGCGGTGGACGTAGCGCTCCGTGGCGAACAGCCGGTCCTTCGCCTTCAGCTGCTCGAACACGGCGTCGGCGGTGGCGGGGTCGGCGGCGTTCTTCCCCGTCAGCGGGCCGAAACCCTCCACGAACACGCCGTCGTCGCCGATCGGGGCGACCGGTGGCAGGCCGTTGTCCTTGCCCCACTGAAAGTCGATCTGTCCGCAGCCGGGGGCGGTGTGGACGATGCCGGTGCCCTCGGTGTCGGTCACGTCGCCGCCGCCGCTGACAACGCGGTGACACTGCATCGCGGGCTTCGGCGGGCACCAGCCGCGCTGCTCGACCACCTTCGCCACGTCGGCGGGGAAGCCGAACGGGTGCTGCTGCGCCGGCAGGTCGTCGAACGGGCCGTCGTATTCGAGCCCGACCAGGTCGGCCCCCTTCACCTCGCCGACGACCTCGTAGCCGTCCTTGCCGGCCTTCGCCTTGAAGTGCTGCTCGATGCTGTTGAGGTGCGGCACGCCGTCGAGCCAGGGGCGCTTCCCCTTCTTGCCCGCGGCCTCCTCGCCGTCGTCGTCCGCGCCGCCGGCCATGCGGTCGAGCTTGAACGCACCCTTCGAGACGTAGTAGACCTCGCCCTTCAGCTTCACCTTGAGGTACGTCAGCTCCGGGTTCACCGCGGCGCCGACGTTGCTCGTCAGCGTCCACGGCGTCGTCGTCCACACGAGGAGGTTCTCGCCGGGGCGGCCCTTGATGGGCAGCTTCACGAACGCGCTCTTGTGCTCGACGAGCTTGTAGCCCTCCTTCATCTCCTGCTCGGAGATGCCGACGCCGCACCGGCCGCACCACGGCATCACGTCGTAGCCGCGGTAGACCAGCCCCTTGCCGTGGCACTTCTTCAGGAACGCCCAGATCGTGTAGTTGTTCCGCTCCGCCATCGTGAAGTACGACTTCCGCTCGTCCGGGCTCCTCGCCCAGTCGGCGTCCGTGCGATCCCAGTCCATCCAGTAGCCGAGGCGAATGCTCTGCTCGGTCTGCACCCGCGCGAACTTGTTCACCCGCGCCTTGCAGGCGTTTACGAACGTGTCGATGCTGGCGTCGGTGTCGCCGGGGACGAGGTTCTCGATGTCGCGCTTGCTGCGCAGCTTCAGCTCCTTCTCCACTTCCACCTCCACCCACAGCCCCTGGCAGTCGAAGCCGTTCTGGTAGCGGAGGTCGTGGCCGGTCATGGCGAAGTAGCGGTTGTAGGCGTCCTTGTACGTGCGGCCCCAGGCGTGGTGCACGCCCATCGGGTTGTTCGCGGTGATGGGGCCGTCGAGGAAGCTCCACTTCGGCTTGCCGGCGTTCTTGGCGCGGCGCTGCTCGAAGATGCGGTTGTCGTCCCAGAACTTCAGGATGGCGCGCTCGAGGGCGGGGAAATCGACGTTCTGCGTTTCGACGCGGGTGAACGAACTCGCGGGCACGGACGGCTCCTCGGCGCGGGCGGGTGAGGTAGTTTACGGACGGCGCCCCGGGGTTTCGCGTTGGGCGACACGAAGCCGCAAGCGGTCGCGCGGGTTTCCCGGTTGCGGGAGAGCGACCGCACGGGGATAGTGTGGGTTCACCGCGTTCGGAGCCCCCGCCATGCGCCACCTCGTTCCCTTCCTCGCGCTTCTCGTCGCGGCGCCCGCGGCGCGTGCCGACTACCACGACTTCGTCCACGCGCAGGCCGCCGCGCTCCGCGCCGGCGACCGGCCGCCGACCAGTCCCGCCGAGTGGGACGCCCGCGCGAAGCGACTCCGCGCCGACCTCACGGCCGCGTGGGGCGGCTTCCTCGCGGAGAAGTGCCCGCTCGACCCGCAGGAGCACGGCGCGCTCGTGCGCGACGGCTACACGGTGAAGAAGGTGAGCTTCCAGACGCGGCCCGGCGTGCGGATGCCGGCGAACCTGTACCTGCCGGCCGGCGCCGGCAAGCGCGCCGCGATCCTGATGGTCCACGGCCACTGGAAGGGGGCGAAGCAGGACCCGGTGGTGCAGTCACGCTGCATCGGCGCCGCGAAGCTCGGGTTCGTCGTGCTGTGCGTGGACGCGTTCGGCGCCGGCGAGCGCGCCGTCGGCACGGCGCTCGGCGAGTACCACGGCGACACCACCGCCGCGACGCTGTTCCCCGTCGGCCTGCCGCTGTCGGGGTTGCAGGTGTACGAGAACATGCGGGCCGTCGATTACCTGCAGTCGCTCCCGCAGGTGGACGGCGCGAAGATCGGCGTCACCGGCGCCAGCGGCGGCGGCAACCAGACGATGTACGCCGGCGCGATGGACGAGCGGTTCGGGGCGGTGGTGCCGGTGTGCTCGGTCGGCAACTACCAGGCGTACCTCGGCGCCGCGTGCTGCATGTGCGAGGTCGTGCCGGGGGCGCTGACGTTCACGGAGGAAGGCGCCGTGCTGGGGCTGGTCGCGCCCCGCGCTCTCATGGTGGTGAGCGCGACGAAGGACGCCCACCAGTTCTCGGTGACCGAGGCCAAGCGGTCGCTGGCGTTCGCGCAACCCGTCTTCGACGTGTTCCGCAAGAAGACGTCGGTCCGCCACGCGGTGTTCGACAGCGGCCACGATTACAGCAAGGCGATGCGCGAGGAGATGTACGGGTGGATGGCGCTGCACCTCCGCGGCGAGGGCGACGGCACCCCCATCCCGGAGCCGGCGTTCAAGACGGAAGACCCCGAGGCGCTGCGCTGCTGGCCCGGCGACACCCGCCCGAAGGACTACGTCACGATCCCGCGCTTCGCCGCCGCCGAGGCGAAGAAGCTGCTCGCGGCGATGGACGTACCGGACGCGAAGGAGAACTGGCGGACGTGGGCCGACGCCCGCCGCAAGACGCTGGTCGGGAAGACGCTCGGCGGCTTCCCGAAGCGCGGCGACCGGGTGACCTTCCTTCACGGGCCGGCCGACAAGGACGTCCCGTTCTTCCCGGAGGGGGGCGCGACGGCGGTCGGCTACCCCAGCGTCCCGCTCGCCCCGCGAGAGGTGGCGAAGAAGCGGCTGGTCGTCGTCGTCAGCCTCGACGGCGAGAGGCGGGAGCCCGACTTCCCGCTCCTCAAGGCCATGAACGACGGCCGTGCGCGCGTCGTGACGCTGGCCCCGCGCGGCACGGGCCGCGACGCGCAGCGGAACGACCGCGTCGGCCGCGCGCCCGACCACAACACGGCCGAGTGGGGGCTGTGGGTCGGCCGCCCGCTGCTCGGCCAGTGGGCCTACGACGTGACCCGCCTCCTCGACCTGATCGACCAGGAGGCCGACAAGCTCCCGCCCGAGGTCGTGGTAGTCGGCGAAGGCCCGGCCGGGCTCGTGGCGCTGGCCGCCGCCGCGGCCGACCCGCGCATCACGAAGGCGGCGGCGCTCGGCTCGCTGGCGAGTTGGGTGACCGACGTGCCGTACCAGAACCAGCGGCTCGGGACGTTCGCGCCGGGCATCTTGCGGGACGTGGGCGACGTGGCGCACCTGGCGGCGCTGGCGGCCCCGCGGCGCGTCGTGATCGGCGGCGGCGTCGGCCCGACGGGGGCGCCGCTGCCGACGGAGCAGGTGCGGGCGCTGCACCAGCCGGCGCGCCCGATCTGGGAGGGCCACGGCGCCGCCGACGCGCTGCGCGTCGTGGACGCCGACCCGGCAAAGGTCGCCGAGGCGCTACGCTGAATCGCCCGAGCCGCCGCGGTGGGACTTCTCGGGCACCGTCAGGAAGCCCCACCGCAGCGCCTGGTCCTGCGTATAACCCTTGCCGAGCGTCAGCGCCGTCACCGCCTTCGAGAACTCGTAGCCGAGGTAGAAGGCGTGCGCCGCGTCCAGGCCGGGGTCGGCCGCGAGCAGCCGCGCGAACACGTCGAACGGGTCACTGCCGCGCAGGTACACGCTGCCGTTCAGGACGTGAATCTCTCCGCGCTCGGCGAACACGCGGTAGTTCTTGTCGGTGACGCGCGCCGCCAACGCGGCGAGCGCCGCCTCGCCCTGCTCGTGGACCTTCGGGTCGCGCAGCATCACCAGCCCCGGCTCCAGGCGCTTCGGCAGCACCTTCTCGCGCACCGCGTGGTACACCAGCCGCCGCGCCAGGTCGAACTCCTTCACCGCCGAGCGCGCCCAGTTGATGACTTCGGTCGTCAGCACGCTGCGGATGCCGACCTCCTGACAGAAGCCGGCCAGCAGCACGTTCACGCCGGCGGTGTCGGCGTCGGTCAGCTCGGTGAGGTTGCCGACGCCCATCATGATCTCGGCGCCCGGGAAGCGCCGCCGGGCCTCCAGGTAGCGGCCGAGCGACGCCGCGAAGCCGAAGCCGATCGGTTCGAGGATCGGGTCGAGTCGGTGCTTCACGCCCCACGCCGTCAGCTGCGCCGCGGTGCGTTCGAGGCTGTCGAAGTCGGCCGGCGTGTCGGGCGTGGCGACCACTTCGACGCCGGGAAAGTGCTCGTGCCAGCGGCGGGCGTGCTCGACGTTCGTGCCGTTGACGCTCAGCACCAGTTCGGCCCCGGCCGCGAGCGCCGCTTCGACTTCGGCGGGGTCGAAGCTGTCGATCGAGACGCGGAAGCCGTCGGCGCGGAGGGCGCGGACGCAGTCGCCGACGCCGCCCCAGGTGGCGCCGGGGTCGCAGCCGAGGTCGATCACGTCGGCGCCGCCGTCGTGGTAGCGGCGTGCCTCCGCGAGTACGGCGGCGCGGTCCTTCCGCGGGGCGTGGTTGATCTCGGCGAGGATGTCGATGTCGAACGCGCCGTAGCCCGGCGGCGGGCCGGACGCCTTGCCGAAGAACTCCGGCAGGTCGCGCAGGTCCTTCGGGCCGCGCTCGACGGGGACGTTCAGCGGCGCGAAGTCGGTCAGCTCGCCGCGGCAGTAGCCGGGGAGGATGACGCGCTCGGTGCCCTCCGGAACGGCGAGGCGGCGGGCGACCCAGGTGGTCGTCATGAGCGCCGCGACGGTGATGTTGAGGACGGCGACGTGCGGCTCGAACCCGGCGCGGGGGGCGAGGTCGTCGAGGACGCGGCGGAGCGCCGGCTCGGCGAGCTTCCCGGTGACGAACAGGAGCCGCGGCCGGGGGGGCATGGGGGGTCCGGGCGTGGGGCCGGTTTCCAACCGGCCGGGCCTGGACACGGCCGGTTGGAAACGGCCCCACGAATCACGCCGGTGCCGCCGTCGGCTGCGGCTCGGCGGGTGGCGCCGGGTGCGCGAACTCCGGGTTCGAGAACACCCGCATCAGCTCGCCCCACGAAATGCTGCCGCGCGGCACCTCGGGCTCGGCCGCCGGCGTCAGCGGCACCTCGTCCATGATGCTCGTCAGGAACGTCGCCTTCGCCACCAACTCGGTGTGCACGAAGTCGCCGTCGGACTGGATCGGGACCCGCCGCAGGAAGTCGGTGCGGAACAGCTTGAACGTGCTCCTCACGTCCGTCATCGGCACGCCGAACACCCAGCCGACGAACACGCCGTACACCCGGCCGCGGAAGCCCGGCCACGTCTCCGCGGGTTCGAGCTTCATGCCGGCGAAGAGGCGCCAGAACGTGCGCCACAGCCAACTCACGCCCTGCACCACCAGCGGGGCGCGGCGGCCGCGGCGGGCGCCGCTGATCAGGTCCGCCTGCTTGCCCAGAATTTCGTCGCGCAGCTCGATGCGGTCGAGCATGCCGTACAGGTCGTTCGGCACGTACGGGTAGTCGGGCGACACGTAGCACAGGAGCGGCTGCCGCGCGTCGGCGACGGCCGTGCGGAGGCAGGCGCCGAAGCCCCTGCGGGCGTCGTGGCGCAGCCCGCGGACGTGCGCCACGCGGCCGGCGGCCATCGCCTCCACCACGGCCGGCGTGCGGTCGGTGCTGCCGTCGTCCACGACCAGGATTTCGTACGAGCGCTTGGCGCGGGCGAGGACGGCGCCCCACGCCGGCAGCATCTTTTCGAGCTTGTCGGCGGCGTCGTGCGTCGGCACCACGACGGTGACGCCGGGGCGCGGGGCGGTCGTCGGCTGGGCCATGAGGGGGCGGTCCGGGGTGCGGCCGGCGGCGGCCGGCGGTCACGGTTGAGGTACGGAAGTGCCGGGCCGGTTTCCAACCGGCCAGCCTGAACCGGCCGGTTGGAAACCGGCCCCACGAATCAGTCGTCGGCCGCCCGCAGGAACACGAGCGACTTCGGCGGCCGCGCCCCGGTGAACTGCTCCAGCCGGCCGACCTCGACGAGCCGCCGCGTCTTCACGATCTCGCCCGCGGCGAAGACGTACTCGGCCGACATCACCACGTACCGCGGCCCGGGCTCGGCCAGGAACGCCGCCAGGTCGTGCCACTCCACGCGGTTCGACTGCGGCATCCCCAGGTGGAACGACAGCAGGTGCGACTCGGCCCGGAACACCAGCACCGGCGCCGGGGCCGGGGCGTGCGAGCGGACGAACGCGGCGAACGCCCGCCGCCCCTCGCGCGCCTCCTCGGCCGGCTCCACCACCGTCGCCATCACGCCCCACGCCACCGCCACGCCGACGAGTAGGACCGCGAACGCCCACCCGGCGCGGCGGACGGTGCGCGGGTTCGTGCGCGACAGCAGCCACCGCTCGGCGGCGCAGCCGAGCACGACCGCGGCGCCGGGGTACAGCGGCAGGAGGTAGTCGGCGCGCTTGAAGTGCGCCGCCGACAGCACGGCGAACATCGTTGCGCCCCACACCGCGCCGAAGCGGAACAGCGGGTCGGCGCGCCAGGCGCCGGAGCGCACCGCCCACCACGCCAGCAGCGCGAGGGCGGGCGTCCACGGGAGGAAGTCGGCTGCGAAGCGCGGCAGGTAGTACCAGACGGGGTGCGACGCCAGCGTCGGCGACGTGCCGGCGAACCGCTCGACGTTGTGGTGCCAGAAGAAGACGCGGACGAACTCGCCGTCGGTGGCGGCGTTCGCCCACAGGAACCACGGCGCGGCGAGGGCGAGGACCACGCCGACGCCGAGGAGCGCGGCGGGGACGGGGAGGCCGCCGCCGCGCGGCTTCACGACGAGCCACGCGACCGCCGCGGGGCCGATGAGGGCGAGGGCGACGGGGCCTTTGAGCAGCACGCCGGCGGCGGCGGCGGCGGCGGCGAGGAGGAACGGCACGAGGCGAGCCGAGGGCCGTAAGGCCCCGGGTGAGTCACGCGCCTCGATGACGTCCGACGTGACTCGTAGTGCGTGGCCCACCCGGCTCCTTACGGGGCTCGGCTCGCCCGGCTGGTCGGCGCGCGTGCCGCGGTAGAACGCCACCAGCGCGCACGCCACCGCGCACGTCAGCGGCACGTCGATGCGGGCGGTGCGCGAGATGGCCGTGAAGTGCCCCGCCGTCGCCAGTGCCAGCGCCGCGACCGCCGCCGCGACGGGCCGCCCCTCGCGGCGCAGCCAGCCGTACACCAGCGCCACCGTCAGCAGCCCCGCCAGCGCCGCCGGCAGGCGGGCCGTGAACTCGGTCACCGTGCCGCCGCTCGCCCACCCCGCGGCGGCGACGAGCCAGTAGTAGCCCGGCGGCTTCTGCAGATCGACGCGCCCGTCGAACAGGACCGGCAGCCCCCACTCGCCGGTGTCGAGCATCCGCTGGGCGTTCTGCGCCGCCCGCGCCTCGTGGCTGCTGTACAGCTCGCGCGTTCCGAGCCCGGCGGTGAACAGGGCGACGACGCCGACGGCGACAACGACGTGAATCCAGGCGCGACCTCGAGCCGGGACCGCCAGGGATGGACTGCGGTGATCGACGACCTGCGTCCGGGGGACGGGTGGGGGCGCGGCGGCCCCCTCGCGGTCGCGGCTCGTCGGGGCGTCCGCGGCGCTCACGCCGCCTCCCGCTGGCCGGGGTCGCACAGGCGGCGGTACAGCGGGCACGTCGCCAGCAGCTCGGCGTGCGGCCCCACGGCCACGATCTTGCCGGCGTCCATCACCACCACGCGGTCCGCGAGCTCGGCGGCCGTGTGGAGCCGGTGCGTGATGAGGAACACCGTGCGGCCCTTCACGAAGTCCTTCAGCGCGGCGTGAATCTCGGCCTCGCTCTGGGGGTCCACCTGGCTCGTGAACTCGTCCAGGATCAGCACGTCCGGGTCGCGCAGCACCGCCCGCGCCAGCGCGATCCGCTGCCGCTGCCCGCCGCTCAGGCTCCGGCCCGACTCGCCGACCGTCGTCTGGTACCCGGCCGGCAGCTCCTTCTCGATGAAGTCGTGGGCGTGCGCCTTCTTCGCCGCGGCGATCACCTCGGCCTCGGTGGCGCCCTTCTTGCCGTAGGCGATGTTGGCGAACACCGTGTCGTCGAACAGCTGCGTGTCCTGCGTCACCAGGCCGACGCGGCGGCGCAGGCTCCGCAGGTGGGCCTGCCGCACGTTCACGCCGTCGATGAACACCGCGCCGTGGTCGGGGTCGTAGAACCGCGGCAGCAGGCCGAGCAGCGTCGTCTTGCCGCAGCCGTTCGGCCCGACCAGCGCCACCGTCTCGCCGGCCTTCACCGTCAGGTCCACGAGGTCGAGCGTCGGCGTGTCCGAGCCGGGGTTGTAGCTGAAGCAGACGTGGCGGAACTCGATCGCCTTCTTCACCCGCCCGACCCGCGGCCCGGCCGGGTTGGCGCCGACCGACGGCGTGCGGTCGAACACCTCGAACACGCGGTTCGCCGCCGCCTCGCCGCTCTGCAGCTTCGTGTACACGCTGGAGAGCTTCCGCACCGGGTCGGCGATGGCCGCGAGGAAGGCGTACAGCTGCAACAGCGTGGCGAACTCGAGCGGGTGGCTCGTCATCCGCATGCCGAAGATGTGCGTGTGCTTCGTCACCACCAGGTAGGTGCCGGCGGCGAGCGCGAGGCCGACGGCCACGACGCCGAGCAGCTCGATGAGCGGGTTGGCGAAGGCGTCGATGTACACGACGCGCATGGCCTTCCGGTAGTAGTCCTCGGTGGCCCGGCGGAACCGGCGGCGCTCGTGCGGCTCGCGGGTGAACGCCTTCACGGCGCGCACGCCGTCGAGCGTCTCGCGGAGGAGCTTGTACAGGACGCTCATCCGCTCCAGCACCTTCCGCGCGGCGCGGCGCATCGCCCGGCTGACGCGCATCAGCGTCACCATCACCAGCGGCACGATGACGCAGAACACGACCGTGAGCTGCCACGAGATGGCGCACGCCACGGCGAGGCAGCCGACCGCCTTGAGCGGCTCGGCGACCATGCGGCCGAACAGGATTTTCAGCCCGAGGCCGAGCTGCTCGCTGTCGTTCGTGAACCGGGCCATCAGGTCCGGCGTGCCGGCGGCGCTGATCTGCCGCACGTCCTGGTGGATGAGGCGGCGGAAGCACCGGTTGCGGATGTCGAACAGCGTCCGGTGCGTCACGCTGCCGACCAGCGACTCGTTCAGGAACTCGAACACGCCCTTCACCAGCACGCAGCCGACGACCGCGCCCATGATGACGAGGAACGTGGCGAACCGGTCTTCGGGCAGGTGGACGATGACGCGGTCGCGCAGCAGCCGGTAGCGGTACTCCCAGGTGGCGTACTCGAGGAGCGTCTCCTCGACCTTGGCGATCTCGTGGCCGACCTTGCGCAGCTGCGTCTCGCGCTCGCTCCCGTCGGGCAGCTGCTCGGCGGCGCGGAGCTCGGCGCGGAGGTGTTCCAGCTTCGCCTGCCGGTCGGGCCTGTTCCGCTCCGTCACGCAGGTGGTGATCTCGTCGTCCACCCACTGCTGCAAGTTCTTGTCCGTGCTCAGGATTTTGAGCACGGGGTAGATGGCGGAGAGGTTGAGGCTCCACAGGGCGGCGACGACGAGCGCGCACACGAACGACGCCAGGAGGCGGCGGCGGTACGGCCAGGCGTACTTCAGGGTGCGCAGGAAGTTCCGCATGGCCGGGGGTTATACCCGCGCCGCGGGAAGCGGAGCAAGACGGGTTGCGCGGCGGTAGAATGGGGCGGCCGACCCCGGAGGTGCCCCGTGACCGACCCCGCCGACCCGACCCCCGTGCCGCCGACCGTCGAGGAGTTACAGCGCGAGATCGAGCAGCTGCGCTGGCAGCTCGCCCGTAAGACGCGCGAGGCCGACATCCACCGCGAGGCGGTACACGACTTCTACCGCGACCAGCTCGCCGCGTACACGCCGATGACCGCGGAGGAGGCCCGGGAGCTGATGACGGCTCCGCGGGGCGAGAAGTCGATCGCCGATCTACTGGCGGAACTGGAGCGCGAGGCCGAGGGCTGACTCGATGCCGCCGGCCAACTACAAGGTTTCGGAACCCGAGGCCGTCACGAACGAGTTTCGGGCGATCATTTCCCGGGCGCGGGCCGAGGGGCGAATCGCACTGGTCCGCCGTGCCGCCCGCTACCTGATGGATGAACTCGCGTGCGACCCGGTCGGGTTCGGTGAGTCGCGCGATTACCTGGCGACCATGGATCTCGACACCCGCGTCGGGTTCGCCCGCCCACTGTACGTCGAATACGCGATCCATGAGCCGTCGCGGCAGGTGTTCATCCGCCGGGTCCGGCTCCTCGACTGACGCCCGTCACGGGTCGTCGTCCGGGTCGCCGGGCTCGTCGCCGGGGAACGTCGCCGGCGGCGCCTTCCACCCGCCGCGGCTCTCCGACGGCCCCGACCCGCCGTCGCCGTCCGGGTCGCGCCCCGACTTCGAGACGATGACCGCCACCAGCACGATGATCGCCCACTTCAACAGGAACGACACCACGTTGATGGCGCCCATCGACGTGTTCGTCTCGCCGTTGTCCAGGTCGAACATCGTCTTGAACATGCCGAACGCCGCCCCGCACCCGACCGGGCCGGCGAAGTAGGGCGGGATTTTGAGCCACTCGGCGAGGAAGTAGATGCCGTTCACCACGAACGTGACCGCCGCGATCTTTAGCACCGCCGGGCCGAACCGGCCGTAGTTGATGCCGCACACCGCCCCCACCACCATCAGCGTCACGATGGAGATCGGGACCGAGACGAACAGGCCGCCGATCATGAGCAGGACGCTCAGCACCCCGGTCGGCCCGCCGGCGCCGATCGCGCTGGTAATCGCCATCCCCATCCCCAACAGCAGGAACACCGTCGGCCAGATGACCTCGAACTCCTTCAGCCGCCGCTCCCGCACCTCGTCGGCGTACTCGTCCCCCGTCTTCGCCCGGTCGCCCTTCTTCTTCCCCTTCTTCTTCCGCGGCCGGTCGTCGTCGTCGTCGCGGGGCGGCTTGCGGGTCTGCGCCGTCTTGGCCTTCGACACCACCTCCACCTCGGTGTCGTCGACGACCTCGAACGCCGGCTTCGCAGCCGGCTTCGGCGCCGGCTTCGCGGCGGGGGGCGCGGGCTTCGCGGCGGGCTGGGGCGGCTTCGACCTCGGCTTCGGGGCGCGGGCGGCGGCCTTCGCGGCCGGGCGGGGGGCGGGGGCGGCGCGGCGGCGGGCTGGCGGGCGGCGGCAGCCGAGCCTCGCCCGGCTCGCGGAGCGCCTCGTCCACGACTTCGAAGTCGTCGTCGTCGTCGGCCGGGCGGCGGCGCGGCGGGTTCGGTGATCATGCGAGTCTCCCACGGGCGACGGGGCAATTTTCCACTTGCGCCCCGGCCGGTGTCCGGCCGGCCGGGCGTTCGCAGGAACTGCCCGCGGCCCTACAATACCCGCTCACCCCCGACCCGCGCGGAGAGCCCGCTGGTGTCCACCGACCGCTTCACCGAGTACCTGAACCAGTTCGCCGCCGACCGCACCCAGATGCTCGACCAACTCCGCAAGGTCGTCGTCGGGCAGGGCGAGGTGATCGAACAGGTGCTCGCCGCCATCTTCACCCGCGGCCACTGCCTCCTCGTCGGCGTCCCCGGCCTCGCCAAGACGCTCATGGTCTCCAGCGTCAGCCAGATCCCAGCACCACCTTCGCGCGTCCAGTTCACGCCGGACCTGATGCCGTCGGACATCACCGGGACGACGGTGCTCGACGAGAACGAGAACGGGAAGCGCGAGTTCCGCTTCGTCCGCGGGCCGATCTTCGCCAACGTCGTGCTCGCCGACGAGATCAACCACACCCCGCCGGAAGACGCAGGCGGCGCCATCGAAGCCATGCAGGAGCGGCAGGTGACCGTCGGCGGAGACGATGAAGCTGCCCGAGCCGTTCTTCGTCATCGCCACGCAGAACCCGATCGAGCAGGAAGGCACTACCGCTGCCGGAGGCGCTGGACCGGTTCATGTTCAACATCAAGGTGGACTACCCCGGGGCCGACGACGAGCGGCAGATCGTGGCCCGCAGCGCTGACGACACGCCGGAACTCACCAAGGTGCTCACCGCCGAGCGGATCATCGCGTGGCAGAAGCTGGTGCGGAAGATCGAGGTGCCGGGGTTCGTGATCGACTTCATCGTCAAGCTGGTGCGGGCGACGCGGCCGAAAGGACCCGAGCGCCGGAGCTGGTGAAGCGTCTCGTGGACCTGGGCGCCAGGCCGCGCGCGCAGTTCTGGTGCGCGGCGGGGCAGGCGTTCGCGGCGATGGACGGCCGGCCGAGCGTGGCGGCTCGACGACGTGAAGAAGGCGGCGATTCCCGTGCTGCGGCACCGCGTCAGCGACAACTTCCCAGGCGGGCGGAAGGCAAGAACAGCGACGACATCGTCGCCGAGCTGCGCGTGGTGAGCGACCCGGAGCCGCAGAAGCCTGCCGCGGAAGGGAAGTGAAGAGACCCGCCTACGGCAGGCGGCCGGCGTAGCCGGCCTGGTCGTTGGGAGAAGTACCTCGCGCATACCAGCCGGCTCCGGCCGGCCCGTTCCATCGCCACGACGGTCACGTCGTCGCCGAGCGGCTGCGCGCCGCAGAAGCCGCGGTGGTCGGCCATCAGCGCCGCCGTGAGCTTGTCGGCCGGCGCCGCCGCGTGCGCCCGGAACGCCGCCGTCAGCCGGGCCGCGTCGTACGCCTCGCCGATCTCGTTGCGGGCCTCGATCAGCCCGTCGGTGTAGAGCAGCACCCGGTCGCCGGGCTCCAGCTGCACCTGGCGCTCGCGGTACACCTCCTCCGGCATGATCCCCAGCAGGAACCCCTGACCGGTGAGCGGCTTCACCTCGCCGGTCCGCGCCTCGTACCGGAGCGGCGGCGGGTGGCCGGCCACGGCGTAGGTGAACACCCGGGTGCGGCGGTCCAGCACGCCGTAGAACGCCGTCACGAACCGGTCGTCGGCCAGCGCCAGCAGCCGCGTGTTCATCGCCGCCAGCACCTCGCCGGGCCGCGGCGTCCGGGCCGCGGCGTCGGTGAACGCCGTCCGCGACAGGATGGCCACCATCATCGCCGCGATGCTGTGGCCGCTGGCGTCGGCGATCAGCACACCGAGGTGGTCGGGCGCGGGCAGGGCCGTGTCGTAGTAGTCGCCGCCGAGGTGGTTCAGCGGGGCGTAGTGCGTGCCCCAGCGCAGCTCCGGCCAGTCGGGCGGTCGCGGCGGCAGGAGCAACCGCGTTTGGAACCGTGCCGCGGCACGAAGGTTGTACGTCAACTCGGCGTCGCGGCCGAGCAGGTGCTCGTTCGCCTGCCGCAGCGCCCGGGTGCGCTCCTCGACCACGCGGTTGAGGTACTCCTCGCGCCGCGACACGAGCACCCGGGGCGAGATGAGGCCGATCACCTTGCCGTTTTCGACGACGGGGAGGTGCCGGACGCGGAGGCGTTCTAGAGTAGCGAGGGCCTCCTCCCAGCCGACCTCGGGCCCGATGGTGTGCGGGGCGGCGGTCATCCACTCGGACACGGGGAACGACTGCCACCCGGCCGGGGCCACGGCGACGCGGCGGAGCAGGTCGCGGTCGGTGAACACGCCGGCCGGCGAGCGGTCGGGGTGGATGACGACGAGGGCGCCGATGCGGTACAGGTTCATCAGCCCGATCACCACGTCGAGCGGGGTGTCGGGGGCGACGGTGACGACCTCGGCGGTCATCACCTGGCGGACGGTCAGCGGCGGGCGGGTCATTGGAGTACAGAATGCGGAGTGCGGAACGCAGAATCCAGAGCCGCGGCGACGGACCGGTACGGGCTGTTACCCGGCGTTCTGCATTTCGCGCTCCGGACTTCCGGGCGTGAGTTTCCCGTGAAGGCCGGCGGTTGTCCTTGACCCGGACCCGCGGGTCCGTGATAGGTAGAAGGTAGTTTTACGCGGGGGGTGCGTTGATGAGCGATCCGGTCCGCCAGTCCGCCGTCCTCGCCGTGGCCGACGACCGGGTGTGCCTGGTCACGGCGCGGAGCGGGCGGCGGTGGGTGATCCCCAAGGGCCAGATCGACCCGGGCCACACCGCCGGCGAGGCGGCGCTGGTGGAGGCGTGGGAGGAGGCGGGGCTGGTGGGCGCCCTCCACGCGGAGCCGGTCGGCAGTTTCGTGTACGAGAAACTCGGCCGGCCGCACCACGTCCTCGTGTACCGGATGACTGTGACCGCGGTCCACGACCGCTACCCCGAGGCGGGGATGCGCCAGCGCGAGTTCGTGGCGCCCGACGATGCCATCGAGCGGATCGACGAGCCCGAGTTGCGCGACCTGCTGCGGCGCGTGTTCGAGACGCCGCACCCGGACCAGCTGAGCGTCGGGTGAGGTGCGTTGGCGAGCCGGGGGCTGACGCCGCCGGCTCGCCGTTCCACCTTCTCGATCAGCGGCAGGATCACCCGGTCCCACGTCGTCCTCGGTGCGGACGTCGGGCACGCCGCCGTGCAGCTCCCACGACTCGGCCAGCTCCGCCGACGCCCCCGGGGCCAGCGTCGTCAGCTCGCCCACCGTCTCCATCTCCAGCATTTCCTGGTAGCTGAACGTCTGGTAGCGGGTGCCGCGGTCCGGGTACACCGCCCCCTCGCGGTAGTCGAACCGCTTCACGAACAGCACGCCCGAGTTCAGGTACGCCACCCACCCCATCCGGTGCGCCAGCCCGATCTTCGTCGGCCCCTTCGTCACGTCCTGGCGCAGGAAGATGTACTTCTTGCCGAACGTCCAGCGGGTGTCGGCGAAGTCGAAGTACGGCCACAGGACCAGTTCCTGGTTCGGGCCGAAGTCCTCCGGCCCCTTCGCGTTCTTCGGGTGGCCCGGGTGCGGCGCCTTCGGCGGCAGCGGGATCACCTCGACGCCGCCCACGGCCATCACCGTCGGCCCCCAGGGGGCGAGCGTCGTGGGTTGCTTGCCGGTGTTGGTCACCCTCAGGAGCACGTCCACGCGGGTGCCCTTCGGCGCGAGGCGCAGCTCCATCGTCTTCTGGACGCCGTACTCCTCCTCGGGCGGCGCGACGATGCGGGCGCCGTGCGCGCCGAGGGGCTCGGCCGTCACCGGGCGGTTGTCGGGGAAGTAGGTGCGGGTGAGGTCTTCGGGGGCGAGCCAAACGGTGGCCGCCGCGGAGCTGCCGCCGGCCTCGCGGTGCCGCCATGTGCTCGGCGTAGTTCTTCATCACGTTGAACCCGCCCGGCAGCGTGGCTGATGACGCGCGGGCCGACGTCCAGCGTGGCGATCAGCTCCACGTCGCCGTTGGCGAGGCGGAGGTTGTTCTTCCAGCCGCGGTACTCGACGGTTTCCACCGGGAGAGGCTCCGGGAGGAGGGGTACGGGGCTTTGCCGCCTGCAGCTGCGCTGGGCGACGCGAAGCCGCAAACAGCAACGTATCATCTAGCAGGGTTGCCGCTTGCGGCTTCGGCGCAACGCGAGCCGATCAGAACTCCGGCCTCGCCCTTCGCGTTCGTCCCGCCCGGCGCCGGCGGCGCCGGGGCGGCCGCGGGCGCGGGCGCCTCCGCCGGCTCGGCCTCCGCCGCGGCCGAGGCGCCGGGCAGCTCCTTACTCCCCACGAGCGTCAGGTTCAGGCCGATCTGCACCTTCGCGGGGACGCCGTCGATGGTGATGTCGATCTTGTCGTTGAGGTACCAGCCGAGGGAGCCGGTGGAGAACTCCTTCCGCGGCACCTGGTACTCCTTGCCGTTGATGACGACGGTCATCGGCTGGGCGTGGGTGCGGAACTGCTCGCGGGTGAGGGCGAGGACGGTCTTCTGGGCCTTGGCCATCCGGCGGCCCTCCGGGAGGGGAAAAACGAGCGGGCGGCCGGCATCTTATGCTGCCGACCGCCCGCGGGTAGTGACCAGTTGTGAACTACTTCTTCGACCGCATCAGCGCCCGCCGGCCGGCCAGGGCGAGGGCCGCGATGCCACCCGGCAGCAAGCCGCCCCCCGGCACGGGGTTGTTCCAGGGTGCCTGCGGTGGATTCGGCGGGGGCGGGGTGTCCGGCGGCGCGGCACACCCCGGAGGGGGCGGCGACTGCGGCGGCGGGGGCGAAGGCGGCGAGTTAATCGGCGGCGGCGAGAACGGCGGCGGGGGCACCGTGGACGTCGGCGGGGTGGTCGGCGGCGACTGGATTGAGCTGCCCGGGGGCGAGGCGACGAACCGCCGCCCGCCGCCGCCGCCGGTCCCGCCGCCGAAGCCACCACCGGCACCGCCCACCAGGGCGCGAAGCCGGTACCGGCCCCGCCCACCGTGCCGCCCAGGCCGGTCCCGCCGCCGCCGGCAACGCCGCCGGCCTGGGCCGGGGTGGTGCGGAGGGCGTACTGGTCCTGGGCGATGATCCCGGCCGCGTTCGGCAGGCCGTTCATCCGCACCAGTTCGCGCCCGGCCAGGCCGGGCACCGAGTAGAACACCTCGTCGTTGCCGGTGAGGGACTTCAGCATGTCCTGGGCGACGGACACGAACGCCGGCGGCGGGTTGGCCGCGTCGGGGTAGTCGGACTGGAAGGTGCCGGTGCCCAGGCTGAACGGCCGGGCGGCGGCCTTCTCACCCTGCGGCAGGTCCTTCTCGTAGGCCAACTCCCACAGCGCGACCTGGAAGGCCCGGGCGTTGTCCGGGGTCTGGAAGTTCAGCGAGGTCAGGTAGTGCCGGCCGAACAGCTCGCGGATGTAGGTGCCGCGGAGCTTGGCCTCGGCGATGCCGGCCTCGGTGGCCGGAAGGCCGTACGCCAGTGGGTCTTCCGGCGACTGGACGTCGAACCGGTAGGTGTTCCCGGCGGTGACGCCGACGAGCGGCTCGGCGCAGAAGGCGGTGAAGGCGCGGTCGAGGCCGGCGCCGGTCAGCCGGTCCGTCGGCACTTCCCAGCGGAGGGCGCCGACCGACTTCGTGTACGACTGCCCGTCCATCTTGAACGTGAAGCTCCCCTTCGGGTTGAGCTCCGCGTAGTACGCCCACACGTCGACGGTGGCCGGCTGCTGGGCCAACGCCGGCGACGCGTCCAGGGCGGCGACGACGCCGGCGGCGGCGGCGGCGAACCGGCGGGCGCGCGACGGGCGGTTGGTGTTCTTGGGGGTCATGGCGACGGTTTCCCGCTGCGGGTGCCACGAGGCTGGTGCGCCAACCATCCGGGTAGGGGCCGGGGGGCAGGCATAGGGGTAGAGATTAGCCCGCGGGTCAACCGTTTGAAAGCCCGATTTCGCCAACTTGGCGCGTTTTACGGCCGGATGTTCCTCTCCGGTCTGAAATCGGGAACAGGTGTAAACCGTGGGTAACGGTTGTGTGGGTTTTCCGGCCCGCGGCGCGAGCTCATCGCGGCGCCGCAACGCCCTGCTACAATGACGGTTCGTCCCCCCGCACCCGTCCCCCACCCCAAGGCGGTTCTTCGATGTCGGGTCCGTCGTCCTCCGCGTCCGGCGGCCGGCTGTCGCTCCTGTGGCGGGAGCGCTACGCCGCGCCACTGGCCCCACCACCCGCGCCGAGATGCTCGCCCGCGGCTGGGACGCCGTGGACGTAGTCTTCGTCTCCGGCGACGCTTACGTCGATCACCCCAGCTTCGCCGCTGCCATCCTGCACCGCAGCCTCGAAGCCGCCGGCTTCCGCGTGGGCATGGTGAGCCAGCCGGCGTGGGCGACCTGCGAGCCGTGGCGCGAGTTCGGCCGGCCGCGGCTGTTCTTCGCGGTGAGTGCGGGGAACATGGACTCGCTCATCAACCACTACACGGCGAACAAGAAGGTCCGCAACGACGACGCGTACTCGCCCGGCGGCCGGATCGGGCTGCGCCCCGACCGCGCGACGCTGGCGTACTGCCAGCGCGCCCGCGAGGCGTACCCCGGCGTGCCGGTGATCGCCGGCGGCGTGGAGGCGAGCCTGCGCCGGTTGGCCCACTACGACTACTGGAGCGACACCGTCAAGCGGTCCATCGTGCTCGACAGCAAGGCCGATCTGGTGTGTTACGGGATGGGGGAGAAGACGATCGTGGAGGTGGCGCACCGCCTCGCGGCCGGCGGCACGGTGAAGGACCTGCGCGACCTGCGCGGCGTGACGTACGCCCTGGGGGCCAAAGAAAGTGATGAGCTGAAAGCCCGGGGACGGCCGTCCCCGGGCTTTGAAACGCTCCCCTCATACGAGGAGGTCCGCGCCGATAAGCTCGCGTTCGCCGAAGCCACGCGAATCATCCACACGAACACGAACCCGTTCAACGCCGCGACGCTGGTCCAGTTCCACGACCGGCAGGCGGTCGTGCAAACGCCCCCCGCCCTGCCCCTCTCGCAGCCGGAGATGGACGCCGCCTACGACCTGCCGTTCACCCGCCGGCCGCACCCGAGTTACACCGAGCCGATCCCCGCCCACGAGATGATCAAGGACTCGGTCACGATCATGCGCGGCTGCTTCGGCGGCTGCACGTTCTGCTCGATCACCGCGCACCAGGGCCGCATCATCCAGAGCCGCTCGCAAGACTCCATCCTCAAGGAGGTGGAGAAGCTGGCGGCCGACCCGGAGTTCAAGGGGCACGTCTCGGACGTGGGCGGGGCGACGGCGAACATGTACCGGATGCGCTGCACCCGCCCCGACGTGGAGGCGAAGTGCAAGCGCCTCTCGTGCGTTCACCCCGGCATCTGCAAGCTCCTCGGCACCGACCACGGCCCGACGGTGGAACTCTTGCGGAAGGTGCGTGAGGTTCCCGGCATCAAGAAGGTGTCGGTGTCGAGCGGCATCCGCATGGACCTGGCGCAGCTGTCGCCGGAGTACGTGCGGGAGTTGGCCGAGCACCACACCGGCGGCCGGCTGAAGGTCGCCCCCGAGCACGCCAGCCCGGCCGTGCTGGAGCTGATGAAGAAGCCGTCGATCGACAACTTCGACGTGTTCGCGGGGCAGTTCGTGGCGGCGAGCGCCGCGGCGGGGAAGCCGAAGCAGCAGATCGTGCCGTACTTCATCGCCGGCCACCCGGGCTCGGACCTGGGCGAGATGATCGAGCTGGCGCTGTACCTGAAGCGGACGGGCTACCGCCCGGACCAGGTGCAGGACTTCATCCCGGCGCCGTTCGACATCGCGACGGCTCTTTACTACACGGGAATTGACCCGTTCACCAAGAAGCCCGTGACCGTCGCAAGGGGCTTGAAAGACCGGAAGATGCAGCGGGCGCTGATGCAGTTCTTCAAGCCGGAAAACTACTTCCTGGTGCGCGACGCCCTGGCGCAGGCGGGCCGCGCCGACCTCATCGGCGGGTGCGACGGCCTCATCCCCGCCAACCCGCCGAAGGAGGCGATCGAGGCCCGCCGCCGCGACGCCGACCACTACCACACCGTCGCCAACCCCGCGAAGGGCGAGAAGCCCGGCGAGCGCGGGGCGGAATCACCAGCGCCGACCGGCTACCGGCCGGGCCGGAAGACACAGAAGCGACGACAGGAGAAGAGGCGGAAGGGTGGGCCCCCAACCCCACGTACCTGACCCTCCCCGAGGCCGTCGAACAACTGCCGTTGGCGCGGCTAGTCCTACAGCCGTAGTTGCTACAACGGCCCTTGCCAGGACTTGTGGCGAGGGCGGGCAATGTCAGGACGACCGACGGCGGCCCAGGTGCGGGTCTGGGCGGACGAGGTGACGGCGGTCGGCGATCGGATCGGCCGGCACTTCGCCCGCAGCGAGCCCCGCGCCCGGGCCGTCGGGTACATCCGCGGGCTGCTGAGTCAGACCGAGCGGAAGAACGGGTGGCAGTTGGCCGAGCACCTCGATGACTCGACACCGGACGGGGTTCAACACCTGCTCGCCCGGGCCGACTGGGACGCCGGCGCCGTCCGCGACGACCTCCTGGGGTACGCCCACGAGCGCCTCGGCGACCCGGCCGGGGTACTGGTCGTGGACGAGACCGGGTTCCTGAAGAAGGGGACGAAGTCGTGCGGGGTGGCACGGCAGTACACCGGGACCGCCGGGCGGGTCGAGAACGCCCAGGTCGGGGTCTTCCTGGCGTACGCGCGCCCGAAGGGGCATGCCCTGGTCGACCGGGCGTTGTCCTGCCGAAGGAGTGGACCGACGACCGGGACCGGTGCGACGCAGCCGGGGTGCCGGAGGGCATCGGGTTCGCGACCAAGCCGCGGCTGGCCGAGCGGATGCTCCGCCGGGCCTGGCGGGCCGGGGTGGCGGCCGGGTGGGTGACGGGCGATGCGGTATGCGGGAGCGACGGGGCGTTCCGCCGGTTCCTGGAGCAGGGGAAGCCGCCGTACGTCCTGGCCGTGCGGTCCGACCAGCGGCTCTGGGTCGACCTCGCGCAGGTCCGCGTGGACGCCATCGCGGCCGACCTCCCCGCCGGGGCGTGGCACCGGGCGAGCGCCGGGGCGGGGGCGAAGGGGCCGCGGTGGTACGACTGGGCCGTGAAGGCGTTCGGCGCGGCCGACGAGCGGGGGTGGCAGCTCCGGCTGCT
>JBGAQM010000075.1:0-20154 GCA_044220735.1 Urbifossiella sp.
CGCGGGTTCCGGAGGAGCCGGCGAACAGCATCGTGGGTCCAAGTTCGGTTCGGGGACTTGGGCGGGGGCGGGGCCGTGGGGTCGGCATTCAGCCGGCGGACGACTTCGGCGATCGGGAGCCGGTCGCCCACGTACCAGGCGAACACCCGCCGAACCCAGCCGCCGGCGACCTCGTCGACGACAAGGGTCATCCGCGGCTTCCCACGCCGGGTCGTCTGGCCCTCGAGCGGGCGGCCGGCATACCCGAAGCTGACGGTGCCGAACACCAACCGCTTCTCGAGCAGTCCCTCGTGCGCGGCCCGGACATGGTCGGCGGTCGACCCGACGACGAACTCGTCCATCATGGCGTGCATGTTGAGCAGGGCGCGCCACCGCCGCGCGTCGGCGGTATCGACCCCGCTCTTGACGAACACCGCCCGGACGCCCGTCTCGACCACCTGTTCGACGAACTGCAGGGACCGGTACGTCTTGCGGAACAGCCGGTTTGTGGCGAAGAAGAACACGACCCGTGCGGTCTTCCGGTCGAGGCAGGCGCGGAGGGCGTTGAGCCCGGGCCGGTCGTTCTTCACGCCGCGGACGGCCAGGTCGAGGAAGACGTGGTCGAGGGGGATGAAGACGCCCTTGCGGACGGCGTCGGCGAAGACGGCCCGGACCTGGTCGGCGACCGAGTCCTGGAAACGGGAGCTGTACCGGGCGTAGGCGGCCCCGACCACCTCGGCCCGGTCGCGGGGGAGCAGGGCGTGGAACTCGGCGACGATCCGGCGGACCTCCTCCCAGGTGCGGTCCAGCCGGGCCTGCCGCTCGTCGGCGACATCGGACCGGGGCCGTGGCCCGTCGGGGTTCCGACCCGCGGCCGTCATCCCGATCAGCAGGAGGCCGACCGCGATGACCCCGGATGCGCCGAAGGCGTGGTTGGACTGCGGTGAGGATTTGTCCCGGTTTTGTCCCGGTGTGGCACCTCCGGGACCGGTAGCAACCGGGACGGACGGGAGCGCACTGGACGGCAGCAACTCCTGGTCGGGCAGGATGTTGCGTCGCAAGATGGCCAGTGGACATGGGTTGCGTAAACTCGCCTGATCGAATCCCGCCCTCTCCGCTCCGATTGTCACTGATTGCTCCCGTTCGTCCTCAGACCCCCGGGAAACCGGGGGTTTCTTCGTTTCCACTCCCAACCCATCCGCGCCGCCGGACTCACCGATCGGCCTCAGACGGACGCTCTCGCTACCGCTTGGTGATGCTCCGGGCCGGCCCCTGCCACGAAGTTGTTCGACTGGACCGGGGTGGCGTGCCCGCGCGTGGGAAAAGCAGTCGTGGTGAAACGTCGAGTATACGGGCACCGGGCTGGAGACCCCACGCCCGAAGCCGGCCGGTGGCATCTTGATGCCCGGTAGAAGGTGGGGAAACGATTGGTGTCGCGGCGGCCGGTGCTGGTCGAGCACGGGATCGGGAAGACGAAGGTGCGGCGGATCTGGGCCGAGCGGTTCCGGAACCCGGAGCGTCGGCGCACGATGACCATGGAGAACGTAGCCGGGCTGCACAACCGGACGTTCGCCGGCCCACCGGCCGAGGGCGGCGCCCGGCCTCCATCCGAATCAAATGGTGCAGCGACTCTACTGCCTCTGGGCAGGGCTAGCCCTTTCCGCCAGAAACAATAGTCGCGGCTGGAGCGTTCTCGGACTGGCACCGCCCGGTGTGACTCGTAAGCTGCCAACACACCCGTTTCCCACCACGAGGCACCCATGGCCCAGCCCGCGTTCGACACCCTGGACGGGCTCTGCATCAACACCATCCGCACGCTGGCGATGGACGCGGTGCAGAAGGCCAACAGCGGTCACCCCGGCGCCCCGATGGGGCTCGCCCCGGTTGCCTACGTGCTGTGGAACCGGTTCCTCAACTACGACCCCAAGTACCCCTACTGGACCAACCGCGACCGGTTCGTCCTGTCGAACGGCCACGCGTCGATGCTGCTGTACTCGCTCGTCCACCTCGCCGGCATCGTGGACCGCGACGAGCACGGCAAGCCGAAGGACACGCCGAGCCTGCCGATGGAGCAACTGAAGCAGTTCCGCCAGTTCGGCAGCCGCACCCCCGGCCACCCCGAGCAGGAAGCGACCAGCGGCATCGAGACGACGACCGGGCCACTCGGCCAAGGCGTCGGCAACGCGGTCGGCATGGCGATCGCGCAGAAGTGGATGGCCGGGTACTACGGCCGCCCAGGGTTCGAGGCGCTGTTCGACCACAAGGTGTACGCCATCTGCGGCGACGGCTGCATGATGGAGGGCGTGGCGTCGGAAGCGGCGTCGCTCGCCGGGCACCTCAAGCTCAACAACTTGTGCCTGATCTACGACGACAACGGCATCACCATCGACGGCCACACACACCTGGCGTTCAGTGAGGACGTGGCGAAGCGGTTCGAGGCCTACGGCTGGGACGTCCAGCGGGTCAACGACGGCAACGACACCGCCGGCATGGCCGCGGCTCTGGAGAAGTTCAACACGAGCGCCACGAAGCCGACGCTGCTCGTGTTGAAGACCGTGATCGGCTTTGGCTCGCCGAACAAGGCGGACACGCACGCCGCGCACGGCGAGCCTCTCGGTGCCGAGGAGATCAAGCTGACGAAGAAGGGGTACGGATGGCCCGAGGACTCGTCGTTCCTGGTGCCGGACGGCGTGTACGGCCGCTTCGCCGACGGCGTCGGCCAGCGCGGCGCGACCGCCCGCGCCGCCTGGGACAAGCAGTTCGCCGAGTACAAGGCGAAGCACCCCGAACTGGCGAAGCAGATCGAAACGCTGGAGCAGCGTGACCTGCCGGCGGGCTGGGACAAGGACATCCCCGTGTTCCCGGCCGACCCGAAGGGACTGGCGTCGCGGGACAGCTCCGGGCAGGTGCTTAACGCCATCGCCAAGAACGTGCCGTGGATCGTGGGTGGGTCGGCCGACCTGAACCCGTCCACCAAGACGTTCATGAAGTTCGAGGGCGCCGGCGTGTTCACGTCGAAGACGCCCGCCGGGCGGAACATCCACTTCGGCGTCCGCGAGCACGGCATGGGCGCCATCATGAACGGCCTGGCGCTCTCGAACCTGAAGGCCTACGGGTCCGGGTTCTTCATCTTCAGCGACTACGGCCGCGGGGCGCTGCGGCTCGGGGCCGTGATGCACATCCCGGTCGTCTACGTGTTCACCCACGACAGCATCGGGGTAGGCGAGGACGGCCCGACGCACCAGCCGATCGAGCACCTGGCGAGCCTCCGGGCGATGCCGAACATGGTGGTCATCCGCCCCGGCGACGCGAACGAGGTGGCCGAGGCGTACCGATACACTGTCCAGCAGAAGCACCAGCCGGTCACGCTTGTGATGACCCGGCAGGCGCTGCCGACGCTCGACCGGACCAAGTACGCCCCGGCGGCCGGCGTGCAGAAGGGCGGCTACGTCCTGGCCGACGCCGCGAGCGGCAGGCCAGATGTGATCCTGATCGGCACGGGCAGCGAGGTGCCGCTCGTGGTCGAGGCGTACGAGAAGCTGACGGCCGAGGGCGTGAAGGCCCGGGTGGTGAGCCTGCCGAGTTGGGAGCTGTTCGAGAAGCAGGACCAGGCGTACCGCGACTCGGTGTTGCCGCCGGCAGTGACGGCCCGCGTGTGCGTCGAGATGGCGGCGGCGTTCGGCTGGGAGCGCTACGCCGGCACGACCGGAGCCATCATCGCGATGCGGTCGTTCGGCGCGTCGGCGCCGCTGAAGGACCTGATGAAGCACTTCGGATTCAGCGTCGAGAACGTGTTGAAGGCGGCGCGGGAGCAGCTGGCGAAGAAGTCGTGATTGGGCGACGCCCACCCGCGGCGGCGGGTGGGCATTCACGCGCCTTTCAGTTCCAGCTCGAACCGGTCGGCGTCTAGAAAAACACCGGCCCCCAAGTCAAACACCCGCCGCAGTCCCCGCAGGCGTGTGCCTTCGATCTCGTACTCGTGGTAGCCCCACAACTTCTCCTGGCAGGTGCTGCCCACGCATACCGAGTGGAACGGCTGCCCCTTCCCCGCTTCGAGTACGTACCACGCGTGCTTGTGGCCGTGGAGCCACAGCGACACGCCGCACGCCGCAGCCGCGTCTCGCGTCTCGGCCCAGTCGAGGAGCCTGTGCCAGCGGGCCTCGGGGTGGCGGCCGCGCGTCAGGAGCGGGTAGTGGCTCACGACCACGCGCGGCCCGGCGTCCAGCTTCGCGCACAGTATCTTCAGGCGCTCCAACTGCGCCGCGCCAACACGTCCGGTCGCGTCCCACGGTAGCACGTTCGGCTTCGCCGAGTTCAGCGCGATCAGCCAGACGTTTCCCACCTTCTTGGCGAACGGGTAGGTGTGCGTGTCGTCGGCACGCTCGCCCTGCTGCCACGCAGAAAACGCGAATTCGAACGTCCGCCGGCGGGCCACGCCGAACGTGTACAGGTCGTGATTCCCCGGCACGGCCAGCGCCGGCGGCAGCGTCGCGTCCCACACGCCGAGCCGCCTCGCCGACTCGGTCATCTCGGTGTCGAACGCCATCGTCGTGGCGTCACCGGAAAAGACGAGTTGGTCGTACCCGCGGGTGCGACAGTCGCCGAGCAGCGCCTCGACGACCTGGTTCGCGTAGCGGAACCGGTGACCACGGCCGCGGAGTCGGACGTTTACCCAGCCGGTGCCGCGTTTCGTGAACAGGTCGCCAATCCGCCACCCGACCCGCGGGGCGGTGAGATGAACGTCGCTGAAGTGGATCAGCCGGATCATGGCGGATTGCGGATTGCGGATTGCGGAATTCGGATTCGCGGCGACAATCCCTGTCAGCGGCATGTTCTATCCCCCGACCCGCGACCCGCATTCCGTAATGATCCGATACGACTTCACCGGCAAGGCGGTACTCGTCACGGGGAGTTCCCGTGGGATCGGCGCTGCCATCCTCACCGCGTTCGCGCGGGCCGGCGCAAACGGAGTCCTCCACTTCTGGGACGACCCCGACGGGTCCAACCGAAAGGACGCCGAAGCACTCGTGGCCCAACTCGGCGACGGCGTGATGTCCCTCGCCGCGGACGTGCGCGACGCCGGCCAGATGGAAGCCATGGTCCGGCAGGCGAAGGAGCGGTTCGGCGGCCTCGACGTGGTTGTGAACAACGCCGGCATCATCCGCGACCGCACCCTCAAGAAGATGACCCCCGACGAGTGGCACGCCGTCATTCAGACCAACCTCGACGGCGTGTTCTACGGCTGCAAGTACGGAGCAGAAGTGCTGCGAGACGGAGGGCGGATCGTGAACATCGCGTCGGTGGCCGGGCTGGTCGGGTTCCACGGGCAGGCGAACTACGCGGCGGCGAAGGCCGGCGTAATCGGAATGACGCGGGTGCTGGCGAAGGAACTGGCCCGGCGCGGGATCACCGTGAATGCCCTCGCCCCCGGCGTGATCCAGACGCCGATGCTGGGCGAGGTGAAGGCCGAGGTGATGGCCGAGTACCTGAAGCAGATCCCCGCCGGCCGGCTCGGGAAGCCGGAGGACATCGCCAACGCCGTGCTGTTCCTCGCCAGCGAGGAGAGCGACTACATCACCGGACAGGTACTGCCGGTCACCGGCGGGTGGGTGTGACCGTGAAGCAACTGACAATCGTCGTGAAGCCGTTCCGTGCCGAGGCCGTGCTGGCCGTGATCGCCGAGATGGGCGTGAGCGTTTGCGCCGTCCGCGAGGCGAAAGGGTACGGCCGGCAGAAGGGCTACCTCGACCGCTACCGTGGATCGGAGTACAGCACCGCCTACCTACCGAAGGTCGAAATCACCGTCTGGGCGACCGACGACTCGGCCCGCGAGTTGGCCGACCGCGTCGCCCGAACCGCCCGCACCGGTCGCATCGGCGACGGCAAAATCTTCGTCGTCCCGACCGCGTGGCCCGACGCACTCGAATTCTAAGGCTCTCGCATGACACCACTCCTCCTCTCCCTCGCCGCGTTCACGCCCGCTGACAAGGCTCCGCCGCCGAACGTCGTGCTGATGATCGCCGACGACATGGGCTTCGACGACTGCGGCCCCTACGGGAACCGAACGGTCCGCACGCCGAACCTCGACCGCCTGGCCCGCGGCGGGATGCGCTTCGACCGGGCGTTCGTGCCGGCGAGTTCGTGTAGCCCGAGCCGGTGCAGCCTTATCACCGGCCGCTACCCGCACAGCCACGGCGCCCCGCAACTCCACCAACCGCTGCCGGCGGGTCAGCCAAACCTCGCCGCGCTGCTGCGCGCGGCCGGGTACTGGACCGCCATCGCCGGCAAGACGCACCTCGGCAAGGACGCACTCGCCGGCTTCGACGTGGTGAAGGCTGGCGGCGGCCCGAGCGGGTGCGGGCAGTGGGTGGAGACGCTCCGGCAACGCCCACGCGACAAACCATTCTTCGCCTGGCTCGCGGCGTTCGACCCGCATCGCGATTATCAGGCCGGTGCGATCCCTGAACCGCATCGACCGACCGACGTTCTCGTACCGCCGTACCTCCCCGACACGCCCGAGGTACGGGCCGATCTGGCGATGTACTACGACGAGATTTCGCGGCTCGACCACTTCGTCGGCCACGTACTCGACGAACTCGACCGGCAAGGCGTGGCGAACGACACGCTTGTATTGTTCCTGAGCGACAACGGCCGGCCGTTCCCGCGCTGCAAGACCACTATCTACGACAGCGGTTGCCGCACCCCGCTGATCGCCCGGTGGCCCGCGGGTGACGTTCGGCCTGGAAGCGAGACGGGAAGCCTCGTCAGCACCATTGACATCGCCCCAACCCTGCTCGGGCTCGCCGGCGCCGCCGTGCCTGCAGCCGTGCAGGGGCGCAGCTTCGCGCCGCTGTTGCGCGACCCTGCCGCGAAGCACCGCGAATTCGTGTTCCTCGAAAAGAACTGGCATGACTTCGACGACCACGCCCGTGCGGTGCGGTCGGCCCGCTACCGATACGTCCGCAACGCCTACCGCGATGTGCCGATGACGCCGCCCGCGGACGCCGTGCGGAGCTCCACGTTTCAGGCGATGTTGAAGTTACTCGACGCGGGGAATCTGCCGCCGGAGCAGCGGCCGTGCTTTACTACACCGCGGCCGACCGAGGAGCTCTACGACCTCGACACCGACCCACACGAACTGCGAAACGTGGTCGGAGATTCGCGGCACGCCGAAACACTGCGAACCCACCGGGCGGCGCTCGACGAGTGGATCAAGGAAACGGATGACCGGGTACCGGCGATGCGGACACCCGACGGGTTCGACCGGCGGACGGGGCGGCCGGTCAAGAAGTGACACCGCTTGCGGCTTAGCGTTGGGCAGCGCTAAGCCGCAAGCGTTTGGGCTACTTCTTCGCCGGCTCCGCCGCCTTCGGCGGCAGGAACCCCGGCGACGCGTTGAACAGTTTCACCGGTTGCTTCGGGTCGGCGACCTTCCACACGGCCACGTTGCCGTCGTAGCCGCCGCCGGCGACGTACTCGCCGTCCGGGCTGAACGCCACCGCGTACACGAAGTCCGTCAGCCCGCTCAGCGTCGCCCCCGCGGCCAGCGTCTCGCTGTTCCACAACCGCACCGTTTTGTCCGCCGACGACGTGGCCAGCATCGGCTGCTTCGGGTGGAAGATCACGCGGAACACTTCGTCGCCGTGGCCGCCGGCGTTCTTCACCTGCTTCCCCTCGCCGCCCGGCTTCCACGTCCGCAACTGCTTGTCGGCCCCGACCGAGAATCCGGCGGTGCCGTCGCCCTTCACCGCCACGCCGTACACGATGTTCTGGTGCTCCGGGAACGTCACTACCGACTCTTTCGCCCGGAGGTCCCACACCTTCGCCGTCTTGTCGCGGCCGGCCGTGACGAGGAATCGTCCGTCGTTCGAGATCGACACCCCCAGCACCCAGTCGGCGTGGTTCTCGACCGTCTGGTCGAGCCGCGCGTTCGCCACCCCGCCGGACAGGTCCCACACCCGCACGGCCCGGTCGGTGCCGCCCGCGGCCAGGAACTTCCCGTCCGGCGACACCGCGATACACAGGACGGCGTCCTCGATGTCCACGAGGTGCTTCACCATCACGGCTTTGTCATTCACCCCGTCCAGAATCTCGACGGTCCCCGCGATCCGCCCCTTCGCCTTGAGGTCGTAAATGCGCACGTCACCTTCCTGTCCTGGGCGGCCGCCGGCGACCGCGAGCAGGCCGTTGGGCAGGAAGGCCATCCCGTAGGCGCGCTCGGCGCGGGTGTAGACGCGCTTCACCAGCTTCGCCTCGGCGAAGTCCCACACCGTCAGTTCGTGGTGCCCGCCGATCACCAGCGTCTTGCCGTCCGGGCTGAACGCCAGCGCGTTCACCACCGCCGGGAACTTGTACTGCTCCGGCGGCGTCGGCGGCTGCCAGCGCACGCGCAGTTCCTTGACCAGGTCGGCCTTCGGGTCGAGGCCGGCGTCGAGCTTCGCCCCCTGATCGATCCACTTGGCGATGACCGAAGCCCGGTCCTTCGGTACGGCCTCGCCCTTGTCGCGGGGCGGCATGCGGCGCTGCTCGGTGGTCACGATCAGGTCGTGGAACTCGCTGTCCTTCGACTTCCCGGCCGTGACCGGCGGGCCGTCGGGGCCGCCGGCCATCAGCTTCTCGAACGTCGTCATGTCGTACTTGCCCGACTTCTTCTTGGCGTCGTGGCAGGCGAAGCAGTTCTCCTTCAGGATCGGCGCCACGTCCTTGATGAAGCTCACGCCCTTGTCCTGGGCGCGCGCGGCGGACGGGGCCGCGAACATCATCAGGTACGCGGTCAGCGCGGCGGTCGCGCAGAGAACGCAGAAGCAGAAGCGGCGTCGCAGCATGACGGCGTCCGGGAAAGGAGTCGGGGCAGGAAGTCTGATTCTAGCGGGCCGGCGGGGGGTTCGGAAGAGTTAAACCCCGAGGGGGCTTGCGAGTGTCGCGGGCGGAGGTGTCGCTCAACGCTCGGCCCGAGTCCAGTGTGTGTACGGCTCCCCCCCGGGGGGTCGAGGCACGAATTGAGTCGATGCCACAAAAGAGTGTCAGACCGACGGCCGGGGTTGTGTCGGCTCACTCGCCGGGCTATAAGTCGCCACTTCCGTACACGTTCGGATGCCCCGATGGCCGACGACACCGCCCGTGACCTGGCCGCCGCCCGCCGGCGCATCGAGCAACTCGAAACCGCCCTGATGCGGCGGACCGAGCTCCTCGAACAGAAGCAGGCCGAACTCGCCGCGGTTCGCGCCTCGAAGGCGTTCCGCGCCGCCAGCTTCGCCAACAAGTTGATCGATCGCCTGTTCCCGCTTCACACCCGCCGCCGCACCGTCCTGAAGCGCACCGCCCGCCGGCTGACGGCGATTCCCGCCGCGTTGCTGGCACGCCGCAAGGCCGCGAACGGGCCGCCGCCCGACGAGCGGTACCTGAGCGAATGCACGCCGCCGGACGAGTACCGTCGCTGGATCGGCAAGCACGAACCGGACGCCGCCGCGCTGATGAAGCAGCGCGCGCACAAGTTCAGCCGCTCGCCGAAGATCAGCGTCGTAGTGCCGGTGTACAACCCGCCGGCCGGCTTCCTCGAAGCCATGATCGCGTCAGTGAAGGAACAGACCTACGGCAACTGGGAGCTCTGCCTCGCCGACGCCAGCACGCAGCCGCACGTCCGCCCGGTGCTGGAGAAGGCCGCGACTGACAGCCGCATCAAGGTCGAATTCCTCGCCGAGAACCGCGGCATCGTCGGCAACTCGAACGCCGCCGCGGCGCTCGCTACGGGCGACTACCTCGCGCTCCTCGACCACGACGACACGCTCGCGCCATTCGCGCTGCACGAGGTCGTCGCAGCTATCAACGAGTCGCCAGACACCGACTTCCTGTACTCCGACGAGGACAAGATCGACCTCCAGGGCGACCGCGTCGAGCCGAACTTCAAGCCCGACTGGTCGCCGGAAACGCTCCGCAGCCGCAACTACGTCTGCCACCTCACCACGCTGAGGAAATCGCTGTTCGACGCCGTCGGCGGCTTCCGCCCCGGCTTCGACGGCTCGCAGGACTACGACCTCGTCCTGCGGGCCAGCGAGCAAGCCAAGCGCATCGTCCACATCCCGCGCGTCCTGTACCACTGGCGGATGCACGCCGAGTCCACGGCGATGAAGAAGGGGTCGAAGAACTACGCCTTCGAGGCCGGCAAGAAGGCCGTAGCCGAGCACCTCACCCGCCTCGGCATCGACGCCAGCGTCCACGACGGGGCCGTGCAGGGGCTGTATCAGGTCGTGTATCACCTGCGGACGCAGCCGCTCGTGAGCGTCATCATCCCCAACAAGGACCAGGTAGGGCTGCTGTCGCGGTGCGTCGAGTCGCTGGCGAAGTCCAGCTACGCGAACTACGAGCTGGTGATCGTCGAGAACGGCAGCACCCTCCGCGAGACGCACGCCTATTACCGCGAGTTGCAGAAGCAGCCGCACGCCCGCGTCGTGGAGTGGACGAAGCCGTTCAATTATGCCGCGGTCAACAACTTCGCCGCGGCGCAGGCGAAGGGCGACCTGCTGCTGTTCCTCAACAACGACACCGAGGCCATCAACCCCGACTGGCTCGAAGCAATGGTGACGCAGGCGGTGCAGCCGGGCGTCGGGGCCGTCGGGGCGAAGCTGTATTACGCCGACGACACGATCCAGCACGCCGGCATCGTGGTCGGCATGGGCGGGGTGGCGGGGCACAGCCACCTGTTCTACCCGCGCCAGGCGGCGGGCTACATGCAGCGGCTGCGGATCACGCAGAACGTGGCCGCGGTGACGGGGGCGTGCCTGCTGATGCCGCGGGCGGTGTTCGCGGAAGTCGGAGGCTTCGACGAGGGGTTCGTGCTGGCGTTCAACGACGTGGACCTGTGCCTGGCGGTGCTGAAGGCCGGCCACCGGGTGGTGTGGACGCCGGACGCCGAGCTGTACCACCTGGAGAGCAAGACGCGCGGCTACGAGGACACGGCCGAGAAGCAGGCGCGGTTCAAGCGCGAGTACGACCTGTTCCACCTGAAGTGGTCGTCGTTCCTGAAGGCCGGCGACCCGTACTACTCGCCGCACTTCCGCCTCGACCGCCCCGACTTCGCGCTGAAGGCCGCGTAGCTGCGGATGTAGAAAGGCGTGCGGCTATATCCCGGCAGGTATAGGCCGAAGTTTCCCCCACTGTTCGCTGTGATCGGGCGACTCGTAATCCTTGATTTGGAGCCAACAGTTTTGCTTTTGCCCTGTGTTGCACTCTACCAACTTCCGTACCTCTTCACCCGTCAAGATGAAGCACTCCGGCTGTAGCCGTTCGACGAACCGACAGACGATCACGTAATTAGCAACCACGTCGTCTACATCTGTACCCTGCCCCGCTGCGTTTCGGCCCGATAGAGAATTCACTCGGAAGCTGACCTCACGCGAGCCCTCGCGGGTGGCGACGAGGTTCCCTCCCTCTCGCCGTGGAAGCTCCTTCGCATCCCAACCGAGCTGCGCGAGGCGAAAGTGGACGTAATGCCGACCGGCTTTCTTGACAAGCGATTGCCCGAGTGACATACATCCACCCTGTTCACGGCGTGATTCGTCACCTAGATCGTATCCGATTCGGGTACACTGGAGTAACCCGATGACGACTGACGAACTCCTTCGAGTCGTCGTCGTTCGCCGGGGCAAGGTGCGACCGACCGAGTTCCGGCTGCGGGAAGGCGAACTCGGCCTGTCCCTCTTCCGGGCGACGGCGGAAGTAAGTGCCGATCGGATCGTGGCCGCCGTACATGCCGCCGGAAAGCAGGGCGAGTTAGGCGTCGCGGAAATCCCGGCAGTCGTATTCCGTGAACTCGGCCTGCGCCTGACACCGACACCCGGCGGCACACCCGACGCGGCAGTCAACGCCTGCCACGTCGAGGCCCGCCCCTCCTTCTGGAAGCGATTGGTGCTGCGCGTCCGAGGCGTTCCGTTGCACAACTGGTTCAACGAACAGGTGACCCCGGAACTGGCCCGTGCCGCTCGACTCAGCGAGTGAGGTCGATCATGAGTACGTCGTTCCTGCCGGACGTTGCGACCGCCCGCGCCGCGGCCGCCGCCCTGTTCGCGGAGAAGCCGCCGATCCTGGTCGAGGTGCGCTTCCCGCACATGGGAACCGCACCCGACTGGTTCCTCTGTGACGACGTGATCGAACTCGACCCGATTCTCGACCGCCTCGCCCCCGGCGCCGAGGTACGGCTCAGCAGCGTCTGGGACTTGACGAACCCTTCCGGGCCGGTTGTGGTCCGGCGGTAGCCGGATACAATGCGGGTGAGCCTCGCGGCGGCACCGGACAGGCTCGCCAAACAAACCGCCGCACCCCTTCGATGCCGGACCCCAAGCTCCGCCGGGCCATCGCCTTCGAGGCCGCCCGGCTCATGTACGCCCGCACCGAGTCCGAGTACTTCACCGCCAAACGCAAGGCCGCCGACCGCGTCTGTCGCGGGTCGGTGAAGCCGTCGGACCTCCCCAGCAACGCCGAGATCCGCGACCTTATCCAGGAGTTCGCCCGCACCCACGAGGGCGACCGCCGCACCGCCGACCTCAAGGACATGCGCCTCCACGCCCTCCGCCTCATGAGGCTGCTGGCCCGCTTCCGCCCCAAGCTCATCGGCAGCGTGATGACCGGCCACACCCGCAAGGGCTCGGACATCGACCTCCACCTGTTCAGCGACCACATCGAGCCGGTCACGTCGGCGCTCGACGAGGAAGGCGTGCAGTATGACGTGGAGCGGAAGCAGATCACCAAGCACAACGAGACGCGAGTGTTCACGCACGTCCACGTCTACGACGTGTTCCCGTTCGAGCTGACGGTGTACCCCGAGGACAAGGCCCACTACGTGTTCACCAGCTCGATCACCGGCAAGCCGATCGAGCGGGCCACGACGAAGGAACTGGAGGAACTCATTGCCCGCGAGCACCCCGAGGTGAATGTCGCCGACGCGCTCGCCGAGCAGGAGGCGGCGGTGGACCCGCACCAGGTGTTCCGCCTGCTGCTGCTGCCGCTGGAGCGGGTGAAACAGAACCCGAAGTGGCACCCCGAGGGCGACGTGCTGTACCACTCGCTGCAAGTGTTCGAGCAGGCGAAGGACGCGCGGCCGTGGGACGAAGAATTCCTGACGGCGGCGCTGCTGCACGACGTGGGCAAGGGGATCGACCCCTACGACCACGTGGCCGCGGGCGTGCAGGCGCTGGAGGGGCTGATTACGGAACGCACGACGTGGCTGATCGAGAACCACATGCTGGCGCAGGAGTACAAGGCGGGCACGCTCGGCCACCGCGGACGGGTGCGGCTGGAGGCGTCGGACGACTTCGAGGACTTGCTGGAGCTGCGCGAGTGCGACGACCGCGGCCGGGTGCCCGGTGCGGTCGTCGGGACGGTGGACGAGGCGCTGGGGTACCTCAGGGAGCTGGAACGCTCCAATCGAGGGGTAACCCAGTTTCGAGTTCCGAGTTTCGGGTTCAAAGTTGGACGCCGTTTCTGAACTCGAAACTCGGAACCCGAAACTCGAAACTGGTTAGCGACCCGGCTCGTACATGAAGAAGTCGCGCGGGCTGCGGACGAACGGGTGGTGCGGGGAACACCAGCGTGCCCTGGTTCGCCGCGTACGGGTTCGGTGCGCCGTGGCCGCCGTACCCCGGGCCGCCGGTGTAGCTGCCGTGGCCGCCGTTCGGGCAGCCGCCGCGGTGGCTCCCGTTGCACTCGCCGCAGGTGCTGCACCCCTTGTTGAGGGTGAACATCTTCCGCAGGCCCGGCAGCAGGCCGTAGCGGTCCGGCGGCCGCTCCGCCGGGGCCGACATCACGCCCATCAGCGTCGTCGGCGCGGCAGCGGGGCCGTTGTGGTTGGCCGGCATCGCGTAGCCGCCCGGGCCGCCCGGCGTGGGGCCGCCGCGCGGGGCGGGCGGGGCGAAGCCGCCGGGGTCGGCCGAGGCGCCGGCCGCGGACAGCGCGGCGACGGCCAGCGCGAGCAGAATCCGTTTCATGATCCGGTCCCTCCGTGGCCGGGCGGGGCTCCGCCCCGGTCCGTGCGTCTGGTATCGGCCGCACCCGCCCCCCGGCCGGCACATCCGACCCGCACAAGCGCCACCCGCGGCAGACGGCCGGCGTTACAGCCGGTATACCCGGAAGGGTCGGACCACGGGCGGGGGTTGCATGGCAGGCGTGACGGTCGTCACCGGCGGGGCCGGGTTCATCGGTTCGCACCTCGTCCGGCTCCTGGTCGAACGCGGCGAACGGGTGCGCGTGCTGGACCGCCCCGGCGCCGCCGTCGATCATCTGCCGACTGAGCCAGATCGACTACGAACCCTGCGACATCCGCGACGCAGCAGCCGTGGCACGTTCCTTCCGCGGCTGCGGCGTCGTGTACCACCTCGCGGCAAACCCGCAGCTGTGGACCCGCCGGCGGCGCGACTTCCACCGCGTCAACTACCTCGGCACCGTCCACGTGCTGACGGCGGCACTCCGGGCCGGGGCGACGCGCGTCCTCCATACCAGCACCGAGAGCATCCTGACCCGCCGCCGGCAGACGGCGGCCATCGCCGAGACGCAGGACGTGCCGAGCCGCGACGTGATCGGGCCGTACTGCCGCTCGAAATTCCGCGCCGAGGGGTTCGCGTTCCACCTGGCCCGCGCCGGCGCCCCGGTCGTGGTCGTGAACCCGACTCTCCCCGTCGGCCCCGGCGACCGCGGCCGCTCGCCGCCGACGCAGATGATGCTCGACTTCTGCCGCGGCAAGCGGTCCGCGTACCTCGACGCCGACCTGAACCTGATGGACGTGCGCGACATCGCCGCGGGCATGACACAGGCCGTGGAACGCGGCAGACCGGGTGTGCGGTATCTGCTCGGGGCCGAGAACTGGTCGGTGAAGTCGGTCTTCGATTACCTGGCGAAGCAAACCGGGCTGCCGCCGCCGCGGTGGCGGGTGCCCTACCCCGTCGCGCTGACGGCGGCCTACGTCAGCGAGTTCGTCGCCGACGCGATCACGCGCACGATCCCGGCCGCGACCGTGACCGGCGTGAAATTGACGCGGCGGCGGATGCAGTTCGACGCGAGCCGGAGCCTTCGCCGAGTTGGGCCTCACGCCGCGGCCGGTTGCGGGTTCCATCGACGAGGCGTTGGCGGGTTCCGCGAAGTCGGATGGCTATGACGGCGCAGCACGACGGCCTCTGCGAGCGTCGCCTTTCCGTCCACCAGCCCCAGGCACTTCCCCGTCGCCGTGACCGGCAAGCCAGGGCGGGCCGAACCGGTACGTTCATCCGCGCCTTCGCCGCCCGCCGCACGGCGACGTCGCCGTCCACGGTGAACGCCCCGTCGGCGGTGTCCGTGACCTTCCCGTTCACGCGCACCCAGCGGCCCTTGAACCGCGTATCTGCGACCGCGGCGTCGGTCTTGTACGCCGCCGCCAGTTCGAGCGCCGACACCGCGACCGGGTCGTCCACGACCGCCGGGCCGAACGCCGGGCCGAGCTTTACCGTGTCGAAGAACGCGGCCGCGTCGGCGAGTACGGCCTCGGCACCCGCCTTGTCGCCGGCCGCCTTCACGGTCATCCGCACGGCACGTCTCGCCCACGACCACGAGCGCACCGCCGTCAGCCGGCCGTCGTCGCGGCCGGCGATCACGACCTCGCGGCCGACGTGCCCGTCGTGCTTCGCCGCGCGGCTGGTCACGTCGCCGTCGCCGTTCGCCGCGAACATCACCACGAGCATCTCGGCCTGCGCGTCGCGGCCGGCGGGGCTTCGCCGGGCTCCTGGTTGCCGGGGTTCAGGCCGTCCGGCGGTCACCGCGTACTCGGCGGCCGACCGACGCCCTCGCCCCGCGCTCGCCCCAGCGCAGCATCTTGGGGTCGGCGGCGGTCGTGGGGGTGGCCGCGGGCGCGTTCGGGAACCGAGCCGCGAACACGCCGTCGGGGTCGGCGTAGTCGGCGGGGTTGGAGATGCCGAGGTAGTCGTTCTGGTACGCGAACCAGCCCCCCCGCCGCGGCCCCGAGGACGACGACCGCGGCCAGGAACCACTGCGACCGGCGACGCGGCTTCGGGGCGGGCGTGGTCATGGGTCACCGGGCGGGGAGGGTGCGAGTGCCGCTAGCATATCCTTGTTCCGCGCCGCCGGCGCTGGTAAGGTGGGGCTGTTCCGTCCGCCCGGGTCGAGGTGAGGTCATGGCCGATCAGAAGCTGGTGCTCGTCGTGGACGACGACCGCGAGTTGGTGGACGGGCTGCGGATGATGCTCGAGCGGCAGGGGTACAAGGTGATCCAGGCCCACGACGGCCACCAGGGGAAGCAGGCGATCTACGGCCAGCGGCCGGACCTCGTCATCCTCGACATGATGATGCCGCGGATGGGTGGCTACCCGGTGCTCGAGCACTTCCGCGACAAGAAGGACGCCCCGCCGATCATCATGATAACCGCCAACGAGGGGAGCCGGCACAAGGCCTACGCCGAGTACCTCGGGGTGGTGGACTACATCCGGAAGCCGTTCGCCATGGAACGGCTGATGGAGGTGGTGAACCGCACGCTCAAGCCCGAGCCGAAGGCCGAGGGCGACCCCCGCCGGCTCATGAGTCCAGTTCGGGCCGCCCACCAGACTCTTGTCCCGCCCGCCGCGGCTCAGTTCGTAGACCCCGGGTTCGGACAACGTCTCGCCCGCCACGAGTCGGCAGGCCGCGCGCTCGCCCGGGCCGCGGACAGCGACCCGGACAGGCAGCCGGCGCACGCCAGGCCGTACGTTTTGAGTTCGTCGGTGATGCCGTCGGACCAGTGGGCCGCGACCTTGTAGACCGCCTCCGCGGGGCACCCCGGGGCGGAACAGCGTACCGGGTACGGCGGCATCGGCATCGGTGTCGGCTCAGTAGTTCAGCTGGAACTGCAACCGGAACACGCCGCCGTCGAAGTTCCGGTACGGCGTCACCCCGGCGATATTCGTGGCGTTCAGGTTCACCCCGTCCACCAGGCTGTACTCGGCCACCAGTTCCATCTCGCGGCGGATCTGCCACTCCACGCCGACGTCCCACTGCTGGTGCGAGCCGTAGGGGGCGTTGGCGATCGACCGGTAGCCGCCCTTGTAGTACGACCACCGGCCGTACGGCGTGAAGATGCCGTACCCGCAGGTGTCCACCTTCCACATCGCCATCGCGTACCCGCCGTGTAGCGGTCGCGTCTCGACCGCCGTCTGGGCGTCGTTGAGGCCCGGCCCTTCGCCCCAGTTCCACTCCGCCTGGAAGCCGAACGGTTGCGGGTAGTACACGAACGAGCTGCCGACCCGTTGGTCGCGGTGGCCGGTCTGGTCGCCGCTGGCGCGGGTGTTGGCCGGGGTGATCGCCGCCCCGCGGCCCAGGGCGCGGATCGGCGACCCCTCCACGACGTACTCGCCCGTGTAGGCCTGCACGCTCGCCTCGACCACCTGCCCGCTCGACAGTTGCACCGGGTACGTCAGGCGCGTCACCATGTGCATGTCGAGGTTCTGCTCGAACAGCTGCCCGCCCTGCCCGTTGTACACGCCGAACGCGAAGACGCCGTAGTTGCCGCTCCCGCGCAGGCCGCCGTCCACCAGGTCCTTGAACAGCTTCTGCTGCTCCTCCGGCGTCCAGTAGTAGAACACGCCCAGGTCGCGCTCGTTCGGACTCACGCCGGTGTTGATCGCGTCCGTCCGGTCCAGCGCGATGCGGTTCTGGCTCGACTGCAGGTTTTCCCACCCGAACGGCACCTTCGACAGACCCACCCGCAGCCGGTGGACCTTGTCGCGGTCGATGTACACGTCGCCGTACAGGTCGCGGAGCTGGGCGAAGAACACGCTGGTCGTGCTGCCGGGTATGTTCGCGGCGAAGTCCGGCTGGATGTACAGGTACAGGTGGTCACTCACGTCGCCGTACAGGATCAGGCGGTTGCGGCGGATCGAGAAGTTCTCCGCGACGCCGTTGACGGAGCGGTCGGCGAGCAGGTTCGGTTCGGCGCTGCCGGCCGCCTGGTCGAGCGTGCGGGCGAACCGGAACTGGCTGTACCCGCGGAGTGACAGCTTTTCGTACCACTTCTTGCCCGTGCGGTCGCGCGGGTTGAGCGAGTCGAACAACGACTTCAGGCCGTAGTCCTCGTTCGGATTAAGCGAGTCGGACAGCGCCTTCGCCACGTCGGTTTTTGGTACCGCGTCGGCCTTCGCGTCCACGGCGAAATCCGGTCGCAGAGTCGGCAGTTCCGTCGGCGGTGCGGCCGGCTCGGGGGTCGATGGGAGCCCGAGCGAGCTCTGCGCGTGCAACGGCCCGGCCGTCACGAGGGAGAGAATCGAGGCGATCAAACGGCCGCGGGCGAAGGAGAATGGCAAGATTCTGCCCTTTCGGGTCGGGTCTTGCCGGTGGTATCGATTGGGAGGGGCGGGGAACTTCAGTTTTCGACTCGAAACCCCGAATCTTCACACTCGGCAGGCTCAGTTCGACGGGTGCGGCAGCGGCTCGCCATTCATCTCCGCCAGGCCGTTGAGCGCCGCCTTCAGCTCGGCTTCTTTCTTGTTCCGCCCCCAGGCGGGCGGGAACTGGTGCCCGTCGGCCGCGGCCGCGACCTTGAAGCACTTGCAGTTGTCGGGGCCCTGCTCGTCCAACAGGAAGTACCGCGGCGCCTCGCCGTAGCGGCGCTGCACGACGTGCTGGAACTGCGACTTGGCGTTGGCCCCGACCGCGTCCTGCGCCACCCGCTCGATCTCCGGTGCGATGAACCGCAGCACGAACTCGCGGGCCGCGTCCCACCCGCCGTCCTGGAAGATCGCCGCGACCAGCGACTCGAACACGTCAGCCAGGATGTTCGACGGCAGCTCGCCGTAGTGGCCGACGCCCTTCCCCAGGTACAGGAACTCGCCCAGGCCGAGTTCCTGGCTGAACGCCGCACACGTCTTGCGGCTCACGACCACCGACTTGACCTTGGTCAGGTCGCCTTCCTGGTAGTCCGGGAAGCGGTGGTACAACTGCTCGCAGGTGACGAGGCCGAGCACGCTGTCGCCGAGGAATTCGAGCCGCTCGTTCGACCCCGCCCGGGTGTTGGCCCCGGACGTGTGGGTGAGCGCGGCCTTCAGCAGTTCGGGCTTCTGAAACCGGTACCCGACGGCGGCCTGGCAGTCGTCGAGGGTCGCGCGGTCGCGCGAGACGGTCCGTTCCGGGGGAGGCATTCGTCGGCTCGGAGGGGCGAGCGGTAACGGCGAGTGTGAAGAGAAGCTAACACTCAACCGGCCTCCCGGCAAGCGTCGAATGACCGTTCGTCCCACGCGGCCGGCGGCGTCACGGCTCGTCGCCGCCGGCGTCGTCAAGGACCGCGAGCCGGAATCGCTGTTCGACGGGCTGGTCGCCGGAGGCGAGGCTGATTCGCACGTCCGCCCGGGAGTCGTTTCGACCCGGCGTCCACACCAGTTCGCCACCCCGGACCGACATGCCGTTGGGGCCGTCCATCAGCACCGGTGTGGGAGCGGGGTTGTCGGTCGTCCACACGGCGGGTCGGTACCGCCATTCCCGGCCTCGGACCGCCCACAACTGCGGCTCGGAGCCGAACACGAGGAATGGCTCGTTCCGCGCCTCCAGCAGCCCGCGCACGTCCACCCGGCGGACTTCCAGTACCTGCTCGTCCGGCACGCCCGCCCCGCCGGCCGGCGGGGGGATGACGACCGCGAGCCCGGCGGCCGGCCAGACGTGGATCCGCTGGTCCGGAGGCAAGCTCCCGGCGTCGCCCCCCTGGAGCCCGCGCGGCACTTCCACGCCCGGGACCTCCGCGCCGAAGTCGGGGTCCGCGGTCAGGTGGAGCCGCAGCGGGCCGGTCAGCGCCTGGCCAGCGGGGTCGCGGAGGCTGAGAAACAATCCATTCCCGTGAGCCGTGGGGAAGGCGTAGAGCGACCGGTTCCCCAGCTTTTTTGGCGGGTTGGGACTGGTGTCCACGACGCCGAACGGCGTGAACGCCCGCATCCCGTCGGGCGCCGGCGTCGCCAGGTGAGGGGCGGTTGTCCCCCGTCGGGGGAGAGGGAGGAACGCCGTCTGGCCGCGGGCCGGGGGCTGCGGGAGGCGGACCAGCTGTGCGCCGTTAGCCGTCGTGACGCCCCAGAGCATCCCGTCGTCCGCGGGGCGGACGTGCGTGAACGTGGCCGCCTGCCAGTTCGTCGCCCCGATCGGCTCCAGCGCGCTGAGCGTGTCGGGGTCGATCGCCCGGATGCCCCC